>CAYZYX010000054.1:0-3991 GCA_964482715.1 uncultured Clostridia bacterium | reverse complement strand
ATGAAAATATCCTTGCCAATATGAGAGAGGTTTCCTCTTACTCATATGCCATGCAGGAGGAAAAGGCAAGGTTTAAGATTGTAGCTACAAAGAAAGAGTCCTCTTATAAAAAGCTTACCCTGAAAGATGTTGGAAACTACCCCAATCCCGTCCATAGTGATAGAACAACCATTCTTTTTTATCTTGGAAAAGAAGCTCAAGTTACCATTAAGATTTATACCATCTCGGGAGAACTTGTCAGAACCCTTGTCCAGGAAAAGCTCTGTCCTGAAGGTCAGAATGAAGAGGTGTGGGATTTGACAAACAATCGCGGAGAAAAAGTAGCCCGTGGAATATATCTTATGCTTATAAAGGCAAAGGCCTCTAAAGAGGTTGTTGTTAAAAAGGGTAAAATTGCCCTTATAGACTAAAGGAGGTTTAAGTGGTATTTAGAAGAAGACTATCAAAAAGAGGCTGGGGAATTTTTATGATCCTCTTATCCTTAATTTTCCTTATCACCTTTTCCTTATCACCTGCTTTTACTTTTCAGGATCATGAGAAAAGATATCTCATGATAGGCTCTTATGCCACACTTGTGGTAGGAGCATACCTTGTGGCAGGACCTCTTGGAGTTCTGGTAAGTTTAATTCCTGCAATCTCATCTGGATGCTTTGGTGGAGGGGGAGGTGGTGGAGCTAAACCAGAGCCTGACTTAGGAGAGCCACCCGAGCCTCCTTCGGAAAATGATTAGTTTTAAGACCTTGGGAAAGTTTTTGTGTGTGGTTAAGAAAAACTCAGGAGACTCTGTGTAAAAGAATGACTAAGAAGTTCTTATTTGCAATACTGGTTTTTTTCTTGCTCAACTTTCCCGCATGGGGCATAATTCATCTTGTTACCGATGAAGGGACCGACCTTATTATGGTGGGTCTTGGTGTTCAGGAACTGGGTGATGTTGAAATAGAGGGACCGGCACCTGAAGATGAATTTACTCCTGGATTTTACTCTGAGGGAAGAGTGGCTTTTTACCTTAAAGGGAAAATAAAAGGAAAATATCTGCTTCAACTGGCCTTTGATTCTGATAAGCCGGCTCTGGAAACAGCAGAAGCATTCATTGAACCTGAGAAATACTATCCTGTTTATGGTGATAAAAGTCAGCTTTCCACTGATGTAAGTTCTCAGGGAAAACTTTACGTTATGCTCCAGAAGGATACCTCCTACCTTCTTTACGGACGTTATTCTACTGAATTTAATGATACTCAGTTCGCCACCTATGATCGGATTTTAAGAGGGGCTAAAATTCACTACGAAAGCGAAAAACACAGTTTTACTCTCTTTAATGTCAGAACCAATCAGATCTATGCAGAGGACGAGTTTCCTGAAGAAAGATGTTTGGGGGGTATATGTGAGGACGATGGAAACCGTCGGCTGGGGAGCAGGGGTCCCTACTATCTTTCTCACAAACCAGTAATAGAAGGAACAGAAAGAGTTACCATTGAGGTCCGTGACAAGGATGATCTGGATGAGGTTTTGCAGTCTACTCCTCAGTTTAAGGATACTGATTACACTATTGATTACACAAGAGGAAGAATTATGTTTTCACGTTTTGTTCCAAGCTGGACCCCGGAGGGAAATCCCATTTTTATTGTGGTAAAGTATGAGGCCATTTCTCCTGAGGAAGTTCCTAAAACCACAATAATTGGAGGAAAAATAAATTTGCAGCTTAGAGAAAATGCCTCCTTTGGTATTACCTATCTTCAGGATGAGCGTTCCGATAGTTCACATAATCTGACTGATTTTAATGCCAGTATTGGCATGGGTGAGTTTCTTGGCGTGGAAGCTGAATATGCCAGAAGCTCTCAGGAAGAGGAGGATAGTGCCAGTAGTTTAGTTTTGAACTATACTCCCTTGCCCGGTCTCCAGTTCAAGGGTACTTATAAACAGGTAAGACCCAATTTTATGGATTTTGCCGATACGGAAAGTGATGTGGAAGAGTACACAGTGGAGGGCACTTTCAGTTTAAGCCCCGATTTTGATTTCTCGGCTACAGTTGAAAGATCAAGAGATAATGTTCTTCGTGATCCAGCAAGATCTACAGCTATTACCACCAATTATGGGGTTAGTTTAATTTATGCAGGTGAAAAATTTCCAGAAATAACGCTTGGCTTTAATATGGAAAATAAAGAAGAAAAAGGTGGTGATATTTTTTCTGTCACCGATACTACCGATCAGGGACTGTCTTTAACCATTGATAACCAGAAAGGTGGTTTTACCTACACTCTCGAACTTAGCATGGAAGATTCCATTGATCATACAGGTTACAGTAGTGACACCTCTAAGTTAGGGGCGGCCCTTACTTTACCTTTTAAAATAGGCGAGTTAATTGAAGCCTCTTTGACACAGGAATACGAGCTGGAGAAAGAAAAACAGACGTCTGATAAACTAAGTCAGTCACATAAGACCACTCTGGGCTGGGAAACCCAGCTTGGTGCGAGATGGTCTATTGCGGGAAGTTACTCTTTCGAGGACTCTCTGTCTTTTCTGGACATGGAGAAAACCAGGATTCATACAGCTACGCTGACTCTTGATGGTGATCTTACTGAAAAACTGACCACCCAGATTGGGTATGAGCTGCAGCTAACTGATAACTCTGATTATTCTATTTCTGATACATTTTCCCTGGGATTTGATTATTCGCCTTTTGAGGTGCTGAATTTAAAAGGTGGCTACGAGATGAGAAAGGAAAAATTTGAGAATGACTCAGAAGTAACCTACGTATATGATTTTTCCACAGATTATGTTCCTCATCCTGATTTTTCTGCTTCTCTGGCAGCAACAGTGGAACAAGGTGAAGACGAAATATCTCAAAATTTATCCCTGTCTCTCGAGGGTAAACCTCACCAGAATATAACTCTTAGTGGGAGTTTTTCTCAGGAGAGTTACCAGGACGCCCACACTAATAAAATGTTGACTCGTTCAACTGATACCACACTTGCTCTTGCCTATAGACCGCTTTATTTTGACAGATTTAATGGGCTTTTAAAGTGTGAGATAAAAACCGATGAGGATTGGACATCCGATATTCCCACTTCAACTACCATTCTTCTGGCAGGTGAGGGAATTTATGATCTTACAGATAGGCTCTCACTTTTTGGTAAGTACGCACAGAAAAGATTTTCACAGGAAGAGGAAACTACCAGTGATATGTTTGTGATAAGGCCGGCGTATAAAATAGGACTTAAGTTCGATGTTGCTACGGAGTATCGGATCCTGCGTCACATTGAGACACAGGATCAAAGGGTGAGTACTTCTGTTGAGGTAGGATACAGGTTAACCCACTATTTAAAGGTGATAGCAGGCTACAATTTTCAGGAATACGAAGACCTCAAGGCTGGAGAGAATGAATGGAAAGCTCGAGGTCCTTACGCGAGGATTGTGTGTCAGCTCTAAAAATATCATTATTATTTCATGAAATCTTAAGGAGAAGGTATGGTTCAATCTTCCATAGATAACCTGAAGAAAATTTCAAAGTGGTGGTTGATTGCAGGGTTTATTGTTATCGTTTTTATCAGTATATTTTTTTTCACAAATCCGCTCTGGGCAATTACTTTAAATATCACCGATAATCCCGATCCAGTATCTCCCGGGGGACAGCTCACCTATACGATTAGTTTTACTGCAGGCGACGAGCAAATCTATGCTGGAATGGTGAGAAGTTATCTGGATTCTCAGGTTGATTGGGTAAGTGGGGGAAGTTACAATGCGGCAGGTCATTATGTTGAATGGGATGGTAACATATGGCTTTACCCAGGTGAAACCTGGGAAGCCGAATTGGTTGTCAGGGTTAAAAGCAATGCTCAAGGGACTTTAAGTAATAATGTTGAGGTCTGGGATCTGGAGATGTCACCCACCCGCCCTCTGATTACGGGTACGGAGACTACCGGGATTCTGGTTCGTCAACCCCAGCTTACCCTGACCAAATCAGATTCCCCAGACCCGGTTCAGGCAGGATCAT
>CAYZYX010000053.1:0-4841 GCA_964482715.1 uncultured Clostridia bacterium | reverse complement strand
CTCCAACTATCTCAGCATGAAGCTCTCCTCTCATCTGTTGCATCTCTTCCCTTAAGTCTCCAGCAATCCTGTCTATCTTCTGGTCAAGAGTCTGGTGTCCCTCTATTAAGAGTTCCATTTTTCTGTTGATCTCTTCCAGAAGAATTTCAAAACGTTCTTTCTTTTCCATTCTCTCTTCCTCCAAAAACCAGCGAGAACCTTACATGTGGCTGAAATTATACCATAAAATTTTTAATTGATCAAGGAAAAAGGAGTACTCACCAAAAGGGAAAAGGAGAATTTGGTATAAATTTTGCAACATGAAGTTAAAGAAATTTGTCAATTTTGCCGATAAAAAATACAGGCATCTGATTAAAGACACGGGGAAGAACGATGGATGACGGTTTTTTAACTATAGGAGAGTTGTGCCAGAGAGTAGGAATAAGGCCTTATACTTTAAGATACTGGGAAAAGGAATTTAGTGATTATCTCAGGCCCTATCGCAGCAAAGGTGGACACAGAAGATACACCGAGGAGAATTTAAAGGCTCTTCTTAAGATCAAAGAACTCATAAAAGACAGAGGATATACGATAAAGGGAGCAAAGAAAATCCTCAACACCTGTAAAATGGAAGAGGAAAAAAATTCTGCCGATGAGGGAAATTATTTCCGCGACAAAAAAATACTTATCACCGGAGGAACAGGGACAGTAGGAAGAGAAATTACCAGAAGACTGCTGACCTTAAATCCTCAAGTGATTCGTATATACAGTCGAGACGAAACAAAACAATTTGAGATGGCTGAGGAATTCAAAAATTCTGGGAATTTAAGATTTTTCATAGGGGATGTAAGGGATCTGCGCAGGTTAGAAATGGCTATGGAAGAGGTGGATATTGTTTTTCACCTTGCAGCATTGAAACACGTCACCTCCTGTGAATACAACCCTTTCGAGGCGATCAACACTAACGTATATGGTTCACAAAACGTAATAAGTGCTGCTTTAAACGTAGATGCAGAAAAGGTGATTTTCACCTCCACTGACAAGGCAGTAAACCCCACCAGCACCATGGGAGCCACAAAACTGGTTGCCGAGAAACTTTTTACAGCAGCAAACCATTACAAAGGGAAGCGAAGAACAGTTTTTGCCAGTGTGAGATTTGGTAATGTTCTTGGATCAAGAGGATCGG
The DNA here is from genome assembly GCA_964482715.1 of uncultured Clostridia bacterium. Lineage (GTDB taxonomy): Bacteria > Aerophobota > Aerophobia > Aerophobales > B3-G15 > CAYZYX01. The sequence continues at coordinate 3,676 of CAYZYX010000053.1, read as the reverse complement.
CTATCCCTCTTTTTAAAAATCAGCTTCTTACGGGGAGAAAAATCACTTTAACCAGTAAAAAAATGACCCGCTTTGTAATGTCCATGGGAGAAGCTGTAGATTTTATCTTCAAGGCAACTATTCTGGCCAGAGGGGGAGAAGTTTTTGTCCCCAAAATGCCTGCCATTAAAATTATGGATTTAATTGAAGTGATAGAAGAACTCCTCGGATTTGACAATGGTATTGAAGAGATAGGGGTTAAGCCTGGAGAGAAATTATACGAAGAGCTGATGACCGAGGATGAAGAAAAAAGGGCTCTTGAGAGAAACGACATGTACATAATCCTGCCACCAAAACAACTTGCAAGCGATAGGTACTTTTATCCCGGGGCTTATATTTCCAGAGGAAACAATCATTGCACCTCAGACAGGGTGCATTTGATAAGCAAAAACCGGATTAAAGAAATTTTACACAGAGAAAGGTTAATTTAATGAAGATTCTGGTTACCGGCGGAGCAGGTTTTATAGGAAGGTGGGTGGTCAAGTCTTTACTTGAGAAAGGCTGCAGCATATGGGTGATTGATAATCTTTTGAGTGGCAGGAGAGAAAATATTGCCGGGTTTATGGATGACTCTAAATTTGAGTTTATTGAAGGAGACATTCTTGATCGGGAGCTTCTCAGGGAAATTTTTGATATTGGTTTTGATGTCTGTATTCATCTGGCGGCCTGCATTAATGTCCAGAAGAGTATTAACAATCCTGAGAAAAACTTTGAGGTAAATGTCAGGGGGACTTTTAATCTTCTGGAAGAGGCAAAAAGAAAAAATACAAAATTTGTCCTTGTCAGCACCTGTATGGTTTACAGAGAAGCCAGTAATAATAAGCCCATAAATGAAAATCATCCACTTTGCCCGTGCTCACCCTATGCTGCCACTAAAATTGCCTCGGAAACTCTTGCTTTTTCTTATCATTATACCTACGGATTACCCGTTACTGTATTACGACCCTTTAATACCTATGGTCCATTTCAGAGAACTGATAGTGAAGGAGGAGTAATACCCATATTTATCACCCGATACCTGAAGGGAGAGAGTCTGCTTGTTTATGGAGATGGAAATCAAACTCGTGATTTTATTTATGTTGAAGATTGTGCCAGAGCAATAGCTGATGCGGCTTTTTCTGGTGTGGTCTGGGGAGAGACTGTCAATATTGGTTCGGGTAAAGATATCTCAATAAATGAACTTACCAGATTAATCGCCGGTAAAAATGGTTCTGTCAGGCACATACCCCATATTCATCCTCAAAGTGAGATCTCCAGGCTTATCTGTGATTGGAGTAAGGCAAAAAGGCTTTTAAAATGGAAACCCCAGGTTTCCTTAGTAGAAGGAATAGAAAGGACAAGGAAGTGGATTACCAATTCAATTTTGCTGGAATCGGGAGAGTTTTTCTCATGAAGATAAAGGCTCCCGAGGATACCTTGCAAGCAAGCTTTTTTTGGTGAGCAGCCGGTCTTTACATGGTAGCTACTTTTGTACCCACAAAAAAGGAAAGGCCTGCTGCACTAAAATGATGGGTGAGATAAACCTCTTGCGAGGCACACTTCCTGTGAGATACCCGGGAGCCTACGGAGAAAGGTATAGGTAAAAAGTGTTCCAATGTCAGAATTTTGGGGTACCACAAATGAGCATTAATTTAGAGACAAAAAAGGGGACTTTTATCCCTTATGGCCGACAGTGGCTGGATGATGAGGATGTCAGAGAAGTTGTAAAAGTCTTGAGAGGTGACTGGATAACCCAGGGACCTGCAGTTAGACGTTTTGAAGAAATGCTGGCTCACCTTGTTGAAAGCAAGTACGCTGTGGCGTTCAGTAGTGGAACAGCAGCTCTTCATGCTGCCTGTTTTGCCGCTGGTATCAAACCGGGTGATGAAGTAATAACAACTCCCATAAGCTTTGTGGCAACAGGTAACTGTATCCTGTATCTTGGTGGAAAACCCATATTTGTGGATGTAACTGAAGATACTGTCAATATTGATCCAGAAAAAATTGAGGAAAAAATAACTCCGAGAACGAAAGCTATAATTCCGGTAGATTTTGCCGGACATCCCGCTGAACTTGAGAGAATTTACCGGATTGCCATTAAAAACAATTTGCTGGTAATTGAAGACGCCTGCCACGCTCTGGGAGCAGAGTATAGAAGTTCTGACAATTCCGGCTTAAAGGGAAAAGACAGGTGGGTAAAGGTGGGAAGTTGTACCCATTCACACATGAGTGTTTTCAGTTTTCACCCGGTGAAATCAATAACCACCGGTGAGGGCGGAGCGGTAACCACCAATGATTCGTATTTTTACAGGAAACTGATTTTATTTAGAAATCACGGCATCACTAAAGATCCATCCAGCTTTTCCGGGAAAAATAAAGACCCCTGGTTTTATGAGATGCAGGAACTTGGCTATAACTACAGGATAACCGATTTTCAATGTGCTCTGGGGATGAGTCAGTTTAGAAAACTTTTTCTTTTCATCAGAAGAAGAAGAAAAATCGCCAGAATTTACCACCAGGCTTTTAAAGACCTCAAGGAAATAAGCATACCTTCTGAAAAACCTTATGTTAGATCCGCCTGGCATCTTTACGTCATAAGGATAAGCCCCGGTAAAGACAGGAGAAAAAAGGTCTTTGAAGCTTTAAGAAAAGAGAAAATGGGAGTTCAGGTTCACTACATACCCATATACTATCATCCTTACTACCAGAGACTGGGTTACAGAAAAGGTATCTGCCCTGTTGCGGAAAGGTATTATGAGAGAGCACTAACTTTGCCCCTTTTTCCCAAAATGAGAGATGAAGAAGTCTTTCAAGTCATAGCTAAGGTCAGGAGGGTAATTCGGGAGGTTGAAAATGGATAAGATAAGAATTGCCAAAAGAATAGTTGGCGAAGGTGAACCCACCTTTATCATTGCTGAAATAGGATCAAATCATGATGGAAGTTTAAATCAGGCGAAAAGGCTGATTCAGGCAGCAAAAGAAGCTGGAGCGGATGCCGTGAAATTTCAGTCCTTTAAGGCTGACTTGCTGGTAAGCAGAAAAAAACTCCCCCATGTACACAGAGTTGTAAATCAAAACGCTTTGCCAGAAGACTGGTATCAGGAACTGGTTTTGTATGCCAGAAAAAAGGGGATTATTTTTCTTTCCACCCCCTTTGATATTGAAAGGGCGAATCTTCTACAAGAAATAGGTGTTGATGCTTTTAAAATAGCCTCCGGTGATCTGACCTTTTATCCGTTGTTGAGACATGTGGCCAGATTTAAAAAACCTGTCATTCTCTCCACGGGTATGGCTTTTCTGGAAGAAGTAAAAAAAGCAGTGGATACAGTAAGACGGGAAGGAAATAATGAAATTATCCTTCTGCAATGTGTTTCTTGTTACCCGGCAAAATTAGAAGATGCCAATATCAAAGCCATGGTTACCATGAGAAATTTTTTTGACCTTCCCGTGGGATACTCTGATCATACTCCGGGTGAGGTGGTCCCTCTTGGTGCAGTTGCTCTGGGAGCATCTGTAATTGAGAAACACCTGACTTTAAGCAGAAATCTAAAAGGTCCAGACCATTCATTTGCTCTGGAGGTAAATGAGTTTGGTGAGATGGTGAAAAAGATACGGCAGCTGGAAAAAGCTTTAGGCAGTGGTGAAAAAAGACCTGTGG
>CAYZYX010000052.1:0-5571 GCA_964482715.1 uncultured Clostridia bacterium | reverse complement strand
GGGGTGGGTACCCATTTTAACATAAATTTTGTCATTTTTCCACCCATATTTTTGAAAACCACTGGATTCATCAAATTCCCTCCTGGAGCAGGATATATCCTCTTACCAAACATTTTCTTACCACAATTTTTATTATACATCCAGAATTTCTTGAAAAAATTATATTATAATATAATAAAAATAAATAAAGCCAGACACAACTTGAGGTACTTTAAGACAGTATTTTGATGGACTTGATACTAATAAACTGAATCTACGGCTTCTTTCTCAAGCAAAAATTTGTAACAGGAGGAGGAAAATGGAAAAGAGAAAAAAACATATTTTCTGTATGATTGGAAGAAAAAGTTTTGTATTATTTTTTATTCTGGGCTTTCTTACAATTTCTCTTCTTTTTGTATCTTGGGTAGGGGCACAAGAGAGAGAAAAGAAGATATTACTTAAGGAAGATTTCAATGATTCTATTGCCCAAGGTTTTGGAAATGAGGTGGGAAACTGGAAAATAGTAGATGGTAAATATACTGCGACTACGGGGACACTCAGATTTTCTACTGCAGGTGATTTAAGCTGGAGGAACTATACTATAGAGGCGGACTTCATAAATGCAAAAGATGGTGGACTGTTGGTTAGAGCACAGGATCATAACAATGGTATTGCCTTAATAATTCGCCCTGTCTATAACGATATTTACTGGCATATAAGAAAAAATGGAAATTGGGGGCTTATGTTAGAAAGACAGGAACTGGGACACAAACCCGGAGAGAACCTGCGTATAAGAGTTGAAGTAAAAGATGACCAGTTCAAAGCCTTTGTAAATGGAAAGCTAAGAACTACACTTAAAACTAAAGAATTCCCGGAAGGAAAAATTGCACTTTATCTTTATTATCCGTCAGATCAATATTGGGATAATGTGGTAGTATACACTAAAGCTAAAAGAGAAAAGGAGAAAATTCTTGAATTAATTAAGGAACTAAAAGAAAAGATTGAGCACCTGAAAATGGAAATAAATCAACTTGAAGAGAAAGTAGATTTCCTTGATAAAATGCTATCCGAAAAGTGAAGAATGTTTTTACGGTCTATCCCTAAAGAGATCTTAAAATAAATTGGAATGAGATAATTTTTGAACGAATGATTTTTTCAGAGTTCCGCAAGGGTAAACTAAAACTTCTCTTCCCAGGGATAAAATTTTTCCTTTTTTTCACCTTTGACTCCCTGATCAACAACAGTAACTCCTTTTAAATCCACTTTTAATTTTATTGAGGAAAGGCAGGTTGAATTTTCATTCCAGTATTTATCCATGAAGCGAGCCAATAAAAGGAGACTGGAGATAATTCTCTTGGTATTTCTCTCCTCTAACACGATCACACCAGCGGTTCTATGAAAAGGGAACCAATGGGTATCAAGAAAGCCTCTATCACGGGTTAAAAGAACTCTCTTTTTTCTTCTTGCCGCTCTGTGGTGATAAAGATCGCTTTTTTCTTTTAAGTTTTTATCCTCACAAACATATTTGACATCCCAGTTCAAAGTATTTCTCAGAAACTTCACCACCTTGAAAGGGATGTTTTCATCAGCATAAACTCTAAATTTCTTATCCGAGCTCATGGATACATTTTCAATCAAAAATGTCTATGGTGAATAGTTACGCTGAATCTTTACGTTCTTTATCTGAGCCGGAATGTATTCAAATTCAACTCGAACTAAAACCAGTGTGAAAGTCTCTTTATATAAAAATCCAATAATACTTTCACAGAGATAACCATTTTCAGTCCTTTCCAGGACTTTTATCTCCGCAGTTATTTTTCCACTCTTTGTGTACTCAACAGGAAAGTGTGTTTTTATCATTTCGGTAACAATATTCTGTAGCTCCTTAAAGACCCTTTCAGAAAAGGTTATTTCTTTAGAAACAATATTTACTTTAACTTCCATGGAAACCTCTTCCCGGGAAGTTTGATTTTCACATTGTTCCTCTGCAAAAGCAAAACTCAAAAAATTAAGCAAAATAAAAAATCCCATAATTACATAGAGAAATTCCCTTTTGCTCATTGTTGAATCACCTCTTTTCAAATCTATTTAAAAAATGTATCAAGGAGAAATTTTTATCTGGGGTTTAAGTTTCCTCAGCACAAATTTTCTGCCCTCAAAATAACTGGCTTCTCTTATTTCCACCCCTTTGTGCCCGGCACAGATAACCTTGTCCTTACTGTCAAAAAAACCATTCCCATTGTCCTCGTAAAGTAGCAAGGTGTGATAACTTGGATCAATGGTTATGATCAAATCACCCAGCTGCAAATCATCCTTGTTTGAACCTATCCTTATTTTCACCTCTTTACCCTGTTGATTAAGCCATCTGTCACTGTAATCCCATAAAAATGAGCCATCAAGATTGTAAAGCTGAATTCTGGAGGGAAAAAGGGAAAGAACTGCGATCTTATCTTCCTGAACCGCTATAGCCTGTATAAAATCTTCCTGCATATTTAGTTTTTTAACCAACTTACCGATGGCATTATAAACAACAATTCTCTTGTTATCAACGGGAACATAAAACAGTCCTTTTTTAAAAGAGAAAGGTCCGGTGGGAATATAATTTTCATAAAGTCCCTCAAGTAGAATAGAACTTAAATATCTTCCCTCAATAGAAAATACATGAATTGTATCAGATTCGAGAAGATAAAATTTTCCAGAATCAACATCCAAACTACCTGGATTTATGCTAATCTTACAGGAATATTCTGTCCCCTTTAATTTTATCCTTTTTTCAATCTCGGGTTTAAAAATCTCCTCTACTTTCCCTTCTCTTATCAGACAGATAATCCTGTCCAAATCTTTTTGTAAGATAGAGTAAATTTCACCTTTTTGAGATAGAGCAATATCCACAATTTCATAGCGGGAATCTTCAATTTTAATCTCCCTGAGAAGCTTCAAAAACGTTTCATCTCTTATCTGAATTTTTTTATTTCCAAAAATATAAAATTTGTGATCAAACCAAAGGATCCCCCTGGGAATCCAGTTTTTAAATAAACTGATGCGCTGAAGGCTATAAACTTCATTTTTACCAACAGGAAGTGTATATCTTCCCTTTACAAGATCTTGAGCTGAAGTATAGACAAGATTTTTATTTCCCATGGCTCTCAAAGCAGATATGACAAGATCTGAACATTCAATAGCAACTGGATTGGAAAGATCAGCTTGATGCCGGGAAGGTGTATTTTTTGGAGGATCCCGGTAGTCCACTCCCCAGCACCAGGGAACTCCTTTTAATGCCTCCACATATCTTATCAGAGGATTGGGATGATTGGAAAGACGGCTTATTCGGTGGACTGTATCCTTTATACCTTTATCGTAATCCTCGGCTGAGATACCGCTTGGATGATCTGGATCAGGTTTACCAGGTGAAGAAAAAACCTTTCCTTTGTAGATGACTTCTGCTCTAAATCTCACCGTTCCTACTTTTCTTTCTGGCTTACAAGTCCAGCCTTCCCGGGATAGTGGAAACTGTTCATATTCAATTATATCAAATCCTCTCCAGCCTCCTTCAAATTCACCCTCGGTAATCACATTGGAATACCACTTGTATTCACCTGGCGCATAGGAAGGCTGTGGACGGGGCATTATTTTGAACCAATTTATTTTAAGAGGTTCCCAGTCTTTTTTCCACCTTTTGAGAAGACCGTTTTCAATAGAATATATTTTACCCCTTATTTTTACCCTGTCCGGAAGACGAGACCCTGTATAACCAAGATAGTAGCTATTTTCGCTTTTTACAGTTGCATAAAGAGTCACATTCTCCCCATATCGCACAAGTTTACTCTGATCATCCGGTACAGAACTTGAATCTGACTTTGATATAACAATTACTTCCTCTATTGAAGGTGGCCCAGCCACATTCCCGGCCCAGCAAGTCGAAATAAAAATAAAATAGGCACCAACCAATCCGAGGAGTAAAAAAACCCTCTGCTTCATTTTACACCTTTTTGGTTTATAATGATACAAGATTTTCCTCAAAGGTAAAGTGTTGAAAAAATGGAGGGCAATTTCTAATGGAACAGGGAAAAAGAATAACGGTTATTTCTTTTTGACCACAGTGAAGTTGACCTTCACGGTAGCTCCTGCAGGGACATAGACATACTGGGATTTTGGTGATAGAACTTTTATATCGGCCGGTAAAGTAGCAACATCAATGCTCAGGAGATGATCACCCGGAGAAAGAGCCGGGATAGAAAACATCCCGTCAGCGTCAGTGATAACCTGGGTCCCATCTTCCAGAATTAAGGTTATACCTCCAAATCCCTCCTCACCCTTATCCTGAATACCATTTTGATTGGAATCTATGAATACTTTTCCAATTATTCTACCTCTGTCACTAAAGATTCCTCTTACCACTTTGACAATTGCCACAGCGGGACCTGCTGATATGGAAACAGCTGGTTCACCGGGAACAGAAATTAGCCCTTCAACCCTGGCACTATTTATATTTTCTCCTATTTTGGCACCGGCACAAACCACAGTCTCGTAGGCAAGATCAAGCGTAGACCCAGGTGATAGGGAATCTATTTTCCAGATTCTCTTGCCTCCCTCACCTTTTTCAGGGTCAGAAAATTCTTCCCCGTTTACCCGGGTACTTCCCTCAACATACTTAAATCCCCGGGGTAATATATCGGTGATTTTTAGATCTGTAATCTCGTCATCTAAACTTATATTTCCAACCCTTATAGTGTAAGTTAAGAAATCTCCCAGTTCCACCTCTCTCCTGTTTGATATCTTAATGATACTAAGACAGGGAACCACCGTGCGCAGTGTAACTTCATTGCTATCTGCAGAATCTATTTCCTTACACTGGATAGTGGCGTAAGTAGAAAGTTCGGTGATACCTACAGGAATTACTTCATTAATTTGAAGTTTGAAGTTTAATATTTTGTTTGTTGTTCTTGCTTTCAGAGAACCCAGCTTCCAGGTTATAGTTCTTCCATTATTACTTAAGACTGCCTTATCACCACCACTTCCCGGCACGTAAGTGGCATAGGGAGGAATATCCAGATGGATAACAACGTCGGTGGCATCCTGATCACCCACATTTCCGTAAGTTATCCTATAGGTGACTATGTCACAGGTCTTCACCAGGGTTTTGTCGGCGCTAAGGGAAATTTCCAGATGAGGAGCTCCTGTAACTGTTGTAGATTCACTATCTTCAGAAGATACACCTTCATAGCAGGTTATGCTGGCAGAGTTGGTGATGGTTGTTCCACTGGCAAGGGGTGAGTGGACAAGAACATTTACGGTTACAGTTTCCTCTTCTCCCGGAGATAAAGTTCCAATATCCCAGGTTAAGCTGTGAGTTTGCTCATCATAGTTTCCAGAAGGGGTGCTTGATAGGTAATCTACCTCCTGGGGAAGATTATCCACAAGGGTAACGGAAGTGGCATTGCCATTTCCCTGGTTGGAGTAGGTTAAACTGTAGGTAAGAGATGATCCTGCCTGAACCGGGTCTGGGGAATCTGATTTGGTCAGGGTAAGCTGGGGAGCTGAGCGAATGGTGGTTGACTCAGTATCTTCTGAAGATACACCTTCATAGCAGGT
>CAYZYX010000051.1:3760-6498 GCA_964482715.1 uncultured Clostridia bacterium | reverse complement strand
TTTCAAATGTTAGATTACAAAAAGATAAACGTTTAAAGTTAATTTCAGAATCAAGGTCTCTAAAAAACGAATAAATTTACTAAAAACGGCAATTTCCCTGTGTGTTTCTAAAATTCCTCACCATTATAGCCAAACGCATAAACAATTTGACAGTTTGTTTTCAAACTGATATTCTTATCTCGCTATTCCGAGTGCTCTTTCTGGTTTAAAAGATGAAGGAATTTTTTATTTTTGCTCTGCTCAAAGGAAAACAACTGGTGATAAAGTTCACATAAATGGAGGCAATAAGATGACATGGTTGAATATGAAGGGGCCTTATAAACTCACAGCTGAAAAAATTGATGAGGTTGTTACAAGGAAATCTCCCGGGAATTATGCTTTAGGGAAAATGGTTAAAATTTCTTTTGCTGTGAGTTATGTGGGACGCTCTGATGATGATTTGAATAGCCAATTAAAATATTGGGCTGGAAAAACAGATAAGTATGAGTATTTTAGCTTTAGTTATGCAACATCTCCTAAGGATGCTTTTGAGAAGGAATGTAAAAATTATCACGATTTTGGTGGATCGGAAAGGTTAGATAATAACCAGCATCCTCAACGTCCAGAAGGGAAAGATTGGCGGTGTCCTCTGTGTGATGTGTTTGACTGAGAAAGGGTAGTGAAAATCAAAATAGTTCATTAAATTTAATGAATGTTAAAACAGTAGTTATGCTTGGACTGAACATTTTTTTTAATCCAGGCATATCATCTATCCTATCTCCGTCATATCTTTCTACCAGGTTTTAACAAATTCTTTCCCCACTTTTCCTGATCCCATTTTGCATATGGCCAGATGATTGCAAGGATGTAAGGTTCATTGCCTGTGCTTTTCTAACCACTTCATCAACCTGGCTAAAATCGTATTTTCCTTTTGCTGGTTCAATTTTTCCCCATATGAAAGGGCCGGGATATGGTCTAACCCAACCCAGGTTTAAATCTTGTATAGCAAGAAGATCCATACAGACAAAACCGAACCTTTCTGCTCCTGGAAAATTTCTATACTCCATGTATTTTTTCGGTACAGGTTTGGAGAGAGGGAAGAAAGCCGGGTTTACCCGGGGAATTTCTCTGCTCTTCATGTTTTTCTAATAATCTGCTATGTTGGACACACCCGGAGACAAGGAGAATTGCCACTATAAAAAGTGTAACTTTCCAGATTAAACATCTGCCCATTTTCTCACCTCCACCGCTACTTTCAATGTCAGGCTACATAATTTTATTTTAAAATAAATTTAACAATGAATAGACTGACCGAGATGAAACTAACCGCAGCCCCGTATATAAAGGTTATACTTGGATTAATTTGCCATAAGATGCCAGCGATTAAACCAGCTGGTAGAGCCGCTAAGCTAACTGTGGTATGAAATGTTCCCAGAGCTGTAGCCCTCAACTTCTCTGAGGACAAATCGGCAACAAAAGCTCTTTGATTGCCATCTATTATTGCATGAGTTATGCCATAAAGAGCAAATAAAACCACAAAAGCTTGTAATGAGCTGAAAAATGCAAATCCAAGAGAGGTTAAGGAAAATAATAAATAACCAAAAACAATAACTTTTTTCCTCCCTATTTTGTCGGAAAGGCTACCGAAAGGAATGGCAAAAATAGCGTAAAATATGTTAAAAAGAACGTATAGAAGAATTGGTACACCAAGGGATAATTTACCTGCAAAAAATTCTTGAGCCCTGAGGATAAAAAACATATAGCTAAAATTTGCCAGAGAGAATATACCGGAAACCAAAATGAACAATTTTAGGGATGAAGGAAGATTACTCAAGCCTATTTTTAGAGTTATATCTTGTGGTTCTCTCCTCTCTTCTTTCACAAAATACAGAGGGATCAAAGAAGTAAATGCAACAGCTGCAGCGATGAATATGATTGTCTTTAAATCAAAATTTAAAAACCAGAATAAAAGAAAAACAACAACCGAACCCAAAATTGCCCCGGAAGTATCTAAGGCTCTATGAATTCCAAAACCCCTGCCTTTTTCTTCTGGCATGGAATCGGCAATAATAGCATCTCTTGAAGCAGTTCTTAATCCTTTGCCTACCCTCTCCAGACTGGCAAAAACTAAGATATGCTCCCATGTTCTGGAAAAAGCCAGGAATAATTTAAATACTGAAGAGGTTAGGTAACCAGAAGATACAAATACCTTTCTTCTTCCTGTTCTATCAGACCAGTAGCCAGCGAAAATCTTTAGAATACTTGAAAGGCTATCCCTCAATCCACCAATCAGTCCAACAACAAGACCGGTACCACCCAGAGCTGTTATAAACATGGGCAGAATCGGCATTATCATCTCGCTGCTTAAATCATTCAGAAAACTGACAATACCTAACAGGAGTATATTTATGCTGATACCTTTCAGGTATGTGCTGCTTTTCATAGATAAACCCTTATTTTTAGAGGTAGTGAAAATTAAAATTTATGACAAAAACTCGTATATGTGACCTTTTTATCATATACAAAGTAGGATAAAAAGTAAAATTAATGATCCTGATACCCTTAATTTTCAGCTCTTGAACTGAAGTTGCGACAGTTTTTATATTTTCTCATGAGGATAAGGCCCCCGGGAGCCTGGGGGAGAAGATATAAGTAAAACTATCCTAACTTCAGCTCTTGAAGATTTGACATGGGTGAATATGTTATAATAATTGTTGTTTGCATTAAGTTATTTAAAGAAGGAAAGTTAAAAACAAAGT
>CAYZYX010000051.1:0-3660 GCA_964482715.1 uncultured Clostridia bacterium | reverse complement strand
CAATGATACCGGTTATTTACGAGAATTTATGCCAGATATGTGGACAGGATCTAACTCATCAAGAAATTGAAAGAAAAAGAAAAGTTTCAAAACACTCTCAAGAGAAAAAGTTCAAACAAAAGAAAAAGACGGCTTTTCTGCCAGAGGGTTACCCCCCTACCCAGGCAGACCTTCAACTTAGGCTACCATTATACAGAAATTATTTGCTCGAAGATACGTTATTGAGAAGAAAAGATTTATTTTTTCCACCAGATTGGGCTGTCAGGTTTACAATTATCTGGTCAAAAATTACGGAAAGAGCTTTACAAAGAGATAAAATCTGTTAGAATTTAAACACCATCTTTTCCGAGAGGTCAAAAAAGTTTTAAGTCAGCAGTAATGGATGAACAAGATTATAAGGGAGAGGAATATAAGGTATAAAATTTGATGAAATGGAAAGTAATATGGTCATGAACACCCGGACTTTATTTTAAAAAATAACTGATACCAGACTATTAGAGATAAAACAGCCCTTAACTGGTGAATAGCTCTGGTAAAAGTAAAAATAAATCAGAAAATTTAGACTTAAAAGGGAAGTTGTATGAAGGAGGGAAAAAGAGTAAAAGATTCAGTTGCCACTCTTTCTCAGGTGATGATGCCCCACCATGCAAGTCACTATGGCAATGTTCATGGTGGAGTTATAATGAAGCTTGTAGATGAGGTGGCTTATGTAGCGGCATCCCGTCATGCCCGGCGAAATATTGTCACAGCCTGTATAGATTCCCTGAATTTTGAAAATCCTGTTCACATCGGTGATGTCGTCACTTTAAAAGCTGTGATTACCTTTGTGGGAAGAACCAGTATGGAAGTTGAGGTTAAAGTGCAAACAGAAAAGATTAAGACAGGAGAGATTCTTTCAGTTGCAACAGCTTATTTAACCATGGTAGCTCTTGATGAAGAAGGCAGGCCTGCCCCTGTTCCTCAGCTTATTCCTGAAACCGAGGAAGAAAAGCAGAAATACGAACAAGCCAAACTTCGCCGTGAAGAAAGATTAAAAAAATTTAAGAGTTAATTTAAATTATGAAAGTCTCCAGGAGAGATTTCTCCATCAAAGTTTTACCTTTTCCATTTCAAAGTCAGGATATTATTTTCTTTAACTTTTCTATTGACTTTGCAAATTCTGATTGACAGAGAGACTCGTGCTGGTAAATAAAGTCTTTCCACTGAGACGTATTTCTTACAGCTTCATCCACTGACAGATGAATTATTACATCTCCCTCCTCAGTTTTAACCTGTCTAATTCTTAATTCTGGATTACTTTCCACCTCCTTTTTTATTTGCTGATATACCCTTTCCCTCTCCTCCAGGTATCTTTTTATTATAACGCCAAGGGAGTTAAGTTCTGTTTTCATTAAAAGATCCTTGCCTTTAGGCTTCAGTCTTTCCAGCATGAGAATACATTTTCCTCGTTTTTTAAAATCGGGAGAAGAAATCTGCAAGTTAAGGGAATTAATCAACCTTAACTGAGCCTCTTTAATCAGGAAATCTCTTTCTTTTGATTTAAGCTCCCTTAATTTATTCACCAGATCATCCGGACTTAACTTTTCACGATAAAAATCAGCAAGGTAAGTCTTTAACTTTTCCAGGTTCTTTATTCTCTCTCTATCTTCGGGAGTTATTGTAATCTTTGCCAGTCTCTCTCTTGCTCTTGGTGGTAATTTTTCTTCCCATTTTTCCATTTTTTTCCTCCCGATAAGGTAAATTTTTAGGAGAACCCTTTATATAATTAATAACACGGATAGGAGACAGGGTCAATCTTGATAACCTGAAATTGGGGCACTTTCTTATGAAGATAAAGACTCCCTTTGCATCCATAAAAAGAAAAGGCCTGCTGCACTAAAATGATAGGCGAGATAAACCTCTTGCGAGGCACACTTCCTGCGAGATACCCGGCAGCCTGAAAAGTGAAAACAAAATAAACTGTCCCAGACTCAGGCATAATCAAAGCGAATGCACTAACCGTTTTTTTTAACTTTCTTAGGCACGTGACCTTCCCTGAGGACCTTAATACGTCTAAAAAGTAAAGACACGAGGAAAGCACCTCCCAGCACGAGAATTATGGTAGGTCCACAGGCTAAATCAACCATATAGGAAAGGAAGAGTCCTCCCACAGTCAGAGAAATTCCTATTACTATGGAAAGCAGCATTAACTTTTTTATATTATGGGTAAATCCTCTGCTTATCACAGCGGGAATGGTCAAAAGACCGATGACCAGAATAACGCCCACAACTCTAATCAGTATTACTACACTAAGGGAAATTAAACATAAAAGGGCAAAATATAAAATAGTTGCAGGAACGCCAACCACCGTAGAAAATTCTTCATCAAAACAGATAAATAAAAATTCCCGGAAAAATAAAACAGTCATGAGAATTATTACCAGATTAAGACATAACATCATGTAAAGGTCAAAAGGTGTAACTGTGAGAATACTTCCAAACAAATAACCGAAAAGATCAGGAGCATAACCCGCGGTTAAATTGATAAATATTATACCCAGAGCCATACCGACAACCCAGAGCATCCCGATAGCTGTATCTTCATTAACCTTTGTTTTTTTACTAAGAATTCCGATTAAAATTCCAGCAAGAACACTAAAAGGGAGAGCAGTCAAAACAGGGTTAATCCCAAGTAAGTGCCCGAGCCCCACACCACCAAAGGCAGTATGAGAAATCCCTCCGCTGATAAAAGTTATCCTTTTTATGACAATGTAACTTCCTACAATACCGCAGGCCACATTTACCAGTACTGCAGCAATGAGACTGTTTCTTATGAATTCAAACTGAAGAATTTCCATCTTTTTCGTGTCCTTGCGGAAATTTGTGGATAATCCCATGGGTAATAAGATCTATAGGACAGGTATACGTCCTTTTAAGCTCTTCCAGAATCTTATTTTTAGACCCATGATAAAATAATTCCCGATTAAGACAGGCAACTTTATCAACATATACAGAAACAGCACTTATATCATGAGTTACCATCACAATGGTCATTTTTTTCTTAAGTTCAAGAAGCATTTTATAAAATGACTCCTGTATTTGAGGATCAATACTCGTGGTTGGCTCATCCAGTAGAAGCAGTTTTGGCTGCCTGGCAATTGCCCTGGCCAAAAAGACTCTCTGACGCTGTCCTCCAGATAACTGACCTATTGGTTCATCTTTTAACTCCCACATATCAACAGCTTTGAGAGCATCGGTGACAGCTTTTTTGTCTTCTATGGAATATCTCTTTAAAATCCCCTGATATCTTCCCATTAAGACTGTATCAAAAACACTTATGGGAAACGAAAGATCAAAAAAACTATATTGAGGTACATATCCAATTAAACCTCTTGCTTTAGCAGGATCTTTACCGAATACCTTAACTTCGCCCTGGGCAGGCCTAATAAGACCCAGAATTACTTTTAAAAGTGTAGTTTTCCCGCCACCGTTAGGACCAATTATCCCCAGGAATTCCCCTTCCCTGACTGTGAGGTTGATATTCTGAAGTACAACCACGCTGTCAAAGTACACCCATATATCTTTTAAACTGATTATTTCTTCCATGTCAATTCAGGTATTTTCCCAGAACTTTAGTAATTTTACGCATATTTTGAATATAATCTTTTGCCAGAGGATCAG
>CAYZYX010000050.1:0-6623 GCA_964482715.1 uncultured Clostridia bacterium | reverse complement strand
TTCTTCTTAATTCTACTACCGACTCATAAAAAGGCAAGAATAACTTCTAATATTCTTGCCTTAAATTTAATTTTGATTAGATTTAAGGTAACATGGAAGAAAAACATGTCGTGACAAACTTTCTGGAGTTTGAAGGTAAGATACTTATTTTGAGGAGAAGCAAAAAAGTGGGGACTTATCGAGGAAGATGGGCAGGAGTAAGCGGATACATAGAGGAAAATGTTGACAAACAGGCAATTATAGAGATAAATGAAGAAACGAGTCTCACAGAAAAGGACTTAACCCTGATAAAAAAAGGTGAGCCTGTAGTAGTCTTTGATAGACAAATCAATCGAAAGTGGGTGGTTCATCCTTATCGCTGGCAAATAAAAGACCCCCAAAAAATAAAAATAGACTGGGAACATACGGAAATTAGATGGATTGAACCTTCTCATTTATCAAGATACTTAACTGTGCCCGGATTAAAAAAAGCCTGGGAGAAAGTCAAGTAATATGGAGCCAGGGTATATCAAGCTTTACAAGAGCGGAGAACTGAGAGAAAGAATAAAGAAACTTTACAGAATCCTGGAAAGCTGCACTCTGTGTCCCCGCGAGTGTAAAAAAAACAGGTTAAAAGGTGAGAAAGGGTACTGCGGGATGGGAAAGGAACTCGTAATCTCTTCCATCCATCCTCACTTTGGAGAAGAACCAGAACTTGTAGGAAACAGGATGCTGGGCATACTGGGAGGAAGAGGGGGTTCGGGAACCATCTTCCTGGCTGGATGTAATCTTCTCTGTGTTTACTGTCAAAACTGGGAGATAAGTCACCTACGGCAGGGAGAAAAGTTAACCTGTGATGAACTCGCCCGAGGTATGATTTATCTTCAAAACAGAGGATGTCACAATATTAATCTGGTTACACCAACACATTTTGTCCCCCAAATTGTTGAATCTTTAATGGTAGCTACGGAAAAAGGTCTCAATCTACCTGTTGTTTACAATTGTGGTGGTTACGAGAAAGTAGAAACTCTGAAACTTCTGGAAGGGATTGTTGATATCTACATGCCAGACATTAAATATTCTGATCCTGTAGTGGCTGAAAAATACTCCAATGCACCCGATTATTTTGAACAGTGCAAAAAAGCGGTTAAGGAAATGCATCGTCAGGTTGGCGACTTAAAAATAGATTCAAAAGGAATTGCTTATCAGGGACTTTTAATAAGACATCTTGTACTTCCTAATGACCTTGCTGGAAGCGAGGAGATTCTTAAATTTATTGCTGAGGAAATATCCAGGGATACCTATGTTAATATAATGGCTCAGTATCGCCCAGAATACAGAGCCAGAGATTACGAAGAACTAAATCGACAACCCTCCTTTCTTGAATATGCAAAGGTGATAAACATGGCTAAAAAATGGGGACTTTACAGAGGATTTAATGAAACTGTATAAGCCTTTTTAATCCTGAGTTTACCCATTTTTATAAATTTATAAGAAGTGATGGCTTTCTTCTTTTTATTTTCCTCGTCCAGGGAGTAAATTAAAAAATGAGAGATAAAAGTCCGCAGGCAGTTTTTTATTTAACACCCTTTTTAATAGATGTAGCCATGGGAAATGTAATGATAGCAGTTCCTCTTCTGGCAATTTCACTGGGAGAATCTTCAATTGGACTTGGAATTTTGGGATTTACTCCAGGAATAGTATATATATCTCTTTGTTTTTTATTTGGAAAGCTATCAGAAAAAAGATCAAAGAAAAAAATCATAATCTCCGGCTCACTTTTTTATGTTTTAGCTTGTTTAATCTTAACTCTGTCTAAAAGTATGTTACACCTTTATCTTTCCATGGCCATGATTGGAGTGGGAGCAGCCATGTTCTGGCCCATTCTTGAATCCTGGCTTGCTGAAATAGAGAGTCAAAAACCTCTGGTTCGGAGAATGGCATTTTTTAATACATCCTGGAGTGCTGGCTTAACTTTGGGTCCCTTGATTGGGGGCATTTTGTTTACCATCAGCTTTGAAATACCTTTTTACTTTTCTCTTGTGGTAAGCTTAGTGGTTTTTCTACTTCTAATGAGATTAACTCCCCATCCCAAACGGAAAGAATCCTTCCGTTCTGAAATAAGTTTAAATCCTGACCCTCCAGAAAACCACAGTCTTTATATCAATATCTCAAGAATAGCCAATTTTACTCTCTGGCTTTCTCTTGGCGTAATTAGATACATATTCCCCAAACTGGGGACAGAACTTGGAATTTCTCCTTCTCGACTGGGATTTCTAATGTTCATCTTTTCCCTTTCCCAGACTTTAACTTTTTACCTTCTGGGGATTACTCAAAGATGGCACTACCGGGTCTTTCCTCTTATTTTCTTTCAACTGTTAGGAGTAACAGGTTTTTTGGTAATATTTATAACCACCTCTCCCTGGCTTTTTCTTTTTGCCTTTGTTCTGGTTGGAATAAGTATCGGTATGACACATACTTCCAGTCTCTTTTATAGTGTAAATATAATCTCTCACAGGGGTCCAAGTGCTGCACTTCACGAGACAGTTTTGGGAACTGGAGGAATTTTTGGACCTCTTTTAGGGGGAATTATAGCCGAGAACTTTTCCCTCAGAACTCCCTATCTGGTAACCGGCTTTATAATAGCAACGGGTATTCTTCTTCAGATTGTTTTCTACAGGATAAACAGGTTAAGTTTTTCTGATTAAAGCCATTAGCCGGCATCTGGATCTTAGCCTCTTTGATCTACATTCATCCCGTCTTTTATTTCTTAATAAAAGAAATCTCCTGATTAATCTCTGTCAATTTTCTCCATTTCTTCTAAAACCAACCTTGGTAGGCTCCATCCCCCCATTTTTAATCGACCGAATTTATCAAGCGGTCTAATGTCAACATATTTGGGAGTGTACATTGTAATTTTACAGCTGGTTGTCCTCTCAGTTATGGGAAACTTCGGGTCGCTATGCAGTTTAAATTTTTTCCACCACCTCATGACGTCTCGAAATACACTTTCCGGCAGTTTCCATCCAAGGAAAGATTCGGCATGAGGGTCATCATAATAATGAATTTCTATTTCTCCCGATGCAGAATTTAAAATCTCAACTCTTACCCTTAGATTCTCTCTTTTCCGATTTACCACATTCCACTCCTCATCAATCTAAGTAAAACTTCAGAAGATTTCTCTCCATCTTGTTTGGCATTTATAATAAACAGAGGCTGCACCTATGAGTTTCAACATATCCCCCGGGATAAAAGGTAAAACTCCCATATAAATCGCTTTTTCTATTCCACAGCCGGTAACCAGGGCCAGATGAAGCGTCCCAAGAAGGTAGATAGCGCAAGATCCGATCAGCATTGAAAAAATCACCCAGGAAAAACTTGTTCTTTTTTTTAATGTTATCAATCTACCCACAATCCAGCCTGCCAGGATAAATCCCAGTAAATACCCTCCTGTGGGACTCAAAATTCTCATCCATCCTCCAGATATACCAGCGAAAACTGGAAGCCCAAATATTCCTAAGGTGACGTATCCTGCTTGAGAGATTAATCCAAATCTACCTCCAAGAGCTGCTCCAGCTAATAAAACGAAAAAGGTTTGCAGGGTAATGGGAACGGGGGTAAAGGGCAAAGGAATCCATACGAAGGCTCCAAGGGCTGTAAGTAAGATAAAGCCCACTACCCCTATTAAACAACAAAAAACTCTATTAACAACTATTTCTCTTTTCCCTACCTCTAAAAACCAGCTTAAAATCTTGACCTGGTTCATCAATTACCTCCTGTTTTAAGGAAAGGGTATAGCAAGTATTTTTAAAACCTGAAGGTATTTTTGCCTTGTCTTCTTAACGACTTCTTCGGGAAGACGAGGAGCAGGGGGAGTCTTATTCCAGCTGAGACTATCCAGGTAATCACGGACAAATTGCTTATCAAAACTTTTCTGCGATTTCCCCACTTCATACTCCTTCTTGGGCCAAAAACGGGAAGAGTCAGGTGTGAGAACCTCGTCAATTAGAATT
Source organism: uncultured Clostridia bacterium (assembly GCA_964482715.1). Taxonomy (GTDB): domain Bacteria; phylum Aerophobota; class Aerophobia; order Aerophobales; family B3-G15; genus CAYZYX01. The sequence continues at coordinate 2,631 of CAYZYX010000050.1, read as the reverse complement.
ATATCACTGTTTATTTTTCCAAATTCAAATTTTGTATCAGCAATGATAATCCCCCTTTTTTCGGCATACTCACTTGCCTTCTCGTATATGTGCAAACTGAAAGTCTTTATTTTTTCATAAATTCTCTCACCCACAATTTCTTTTGCCTGTTTTTCAGTAATATTCTCATCGTGTCCATAAACGGCCTTGGTAGCGGGAGTAAAAATGGGTTGAGGGAGCTTCTCGCTTTGTCTTAGGTCGGCAGGAAGTTTAATTCCACATATTGAACCTGTTTTCTTGTATTCTCTCCATCCAGAACCCGCCAGGTAACCTCTCACCACACACTCTACAGGGAGAGGTTCCGCCTTCTTGACCAGCATCAATCTTCCCTCAAGTAACTCCTGGTATTTTTTCAGGGAAGGAAAAAATGAGACTATTTTCTTATAATCAGAGGTTATGAGATGGTTATCAATAATGTTGCTTGTAAATTTAAACCAGAATACCGAAATCTTGGTGAGGACTTTCCCCTTGTCCGGGATACCGTTAGGCATAACCACATCAAAAGCTGATATTCTATCAGTTGCTATCATTAAGAGTTTTCCATTAACCTCATAAATGTCTCTAACTTTCCCTCTCTTGAAAAGTTTGAAATCCGGTAAATTTACCGACAAAACTGGTTCCTCAATCATTTAACCTTCCCCTAAAATTAAATTTATAGCCTTTTTGTTGTGGGGTGATTTTAATATATCACCAATATATGTCAACCCTCCCAGATTCCAGGAATCTTTTCCTGACAGAATTTGCATTTTCCCCCTATCACATGGTTAGCCAGAATGTTAAAGTTAAATCTCTTGATAAGTAACTTTCCGCAAGCAGGACAATAAGTATTATCCGCCTCATGTCCTGGAACATTACCTATATAAACATATTTCAGTCCCGCATCCCGGGCTATCTTCCTTGCTCTTTCAAGTGTCTGAACAGGAGTTGAAGGAAGATGGATAAACTTATAAGCAGGATAAAATCTCGTAAAATGTAAAGGTGTATCTTCTCCCAGATTTTTTACGACCCACCTACACATTTTCTCTATCTGGTTAAAATCGTCATTAACAGTTGGAATAATTAAATTAACAATTTCAAGATGAATTTTGCTTTCTCTTATTGTCTTCAAACTCTCAAGCACCGGCTCAAGTTTTGCGGAACATACCTGATGATAAAATTCCTCGCTGAATCCCTTTAAGTCAACATTTACCGCATCAATCAGGGGAAGTAAATTCTTTAAAGGTTCAGGATTTATAAAACCATTAGAATTAAGCAAAACTTTTAGACCTCGATCTTTAGCTATTATTGAAATATCATACATATATTCGTAAAATACGGTAGGTTCGGTATAGGTAAAGGAAATAGATTTTACACCCTGGTTTAAAGCCTCCAATACAACCTCTTCTGCTGAAATTTCAGACCAGCTTTCTGATTCTAAACCTCTTTGAGAGATGTGCCAGTTCTGACAGTATTTACATCTAAAATTACATCCAACTGTGGCCAGGGTAAGACGCCAGTGTCCTGGAATCACATGGTAAAGAGGTTTTTTCTCTACTGGTGCAATACTTACAGTGCAAGGATTTCCATAAACAAGAGAGTAAAGGATACCTTTTCTATTTTCCCTGACCTGACAGATGCCTCTTTTTCCTTCCTTAATGACGCATTGATGCGGACAAAGTTGACAGATTACTTTTTCACTTTCCAGCTTAAGGTAAAACTTCGCCTCTTTCAAAAGTTCATTCCTTACTCTCAGGAAAACCCGAAAAAATTTAGATAGAATTCATTTTTCCCCAATTTTTCCAAAAGGCATTATACAAAGAGGCTGTTCATCCTTTAAGTCTAAAATTTCCTTGACTTTCTCATCAAAAAAGGCTCCTATATTTACGGTTCCCAGACCCAGAGTCTGAGATTGAAGATAAACATTTTGAACCATGCATCCTACATCTATGTGAACGTAACGAAATCCCCGCTGACCATACCGTCTCAAAGTTCGAGGATATAAAGCAGCAAAAACAAGGCTGGCTGGTGCTTTTTGAATCATCTTCTGTCCAAGAGCAGCCTTAGCAAGTTCCTGACGTAAATCACCCGGGATTAAAAGAGTCAGTTTATGTTCTTGCCAATCATAGTGATAGACACCGGGAGAAATCTTTTTAACCTCACCTACAACAAGATAAGTTTCTATAGGATAGCAAGCTCCAGCAGAAGGAGCTACTCTGGTAGCACCAGTTATCCCATCAATATTAGATCCAGCAGCTGCCCAGAGAATCTGTGAAATCTCTCTTATACTCAAGGGCTCCCTTTTATACTCTCTTATACTTCTCCTGTAGAAGATAGTTTCCTCCACGGAAATTTCACCTTTATAACTGGGTTGAGGAAGTTTTATCTCCTTTAGGTTATATTTTTTGCCTGATATGGCTTCAGAAAAACTACCTTTCATCAATAAGGAATCGGCAAGACCAATACCTAAAACTATAAGAGGAAGTAAAATAATGTGATTTATCAAAATCAATCGCTTTCTCATGAAAACTCCATCTTCTCCTTTATCACTATCATCTTTAAGGTCAATCACTGTTTTATTATACCATTTTTAATCAATTTGAAAAATCTGAAAAA
>CAYZYX010000049.1:0-7179 GCA_964482715.1 uncultured Clostridia bacterium | reverse complement strand
AAGGCTTGAGCCTCTCTGGGATGTGAAAGAAGTAAGGGTAATTTTCAATGATCAGGCTTAGTTTTTAGCTCTTGTAACCGGAATCGGAACATTTTTTTCTCGTGAAGATATAGGCAAAAAAGTGTCCTAACCTCAGTTTGCAGATTTTGACAGATCAAGTAGAAGAAAAAAGATCTTTAGACTTTATTGGAAAATGTGGAAAAAATAAAGAAGAGGTTTTTAAATGACCGAAAAACTTCAAGTTTATAAGTGCGAAATTTGTGGAAATATGGTGGAGGTAATCCACAGCGGAAAGGGACAGCTTGTCTGTTGCGGAAAACCCATGATACTCATGGAAGAGAAGACTGAAGATCAGGGAAAAGAAAAGCATGTCCCAGTCGTGGAGAGATCAAAGGAAAAGGCAAGAGTTAAAGTGGGTTCTATTCCTCATCCTATGCAAGAAGACCATTACATTGAATGGATTGAAATTATGGCAGACGCTGTTGCTCAACGAAAATTTCTTTTGCCAGGCGAGAAACCAGAAGTGGAGTTTACCGTTGAAACTGAAAATATAGTTGTTCGAGAATACTGCAATATTCATGGTTTATGGAAGAGTTGATCAGGGAGAAAGTTCAGGGGGAGTTTTCTCCTCCTGAACTCCAAAAAATCGCTACAATGGAGGATGTAAAATGACTATAAAAGAAAAGATGGCGCAGGTGGTAAATAGACAGATAAACAGAGAGTTTTTATTCGGCTTATCTTTATCTGTCTATGGCTTCCTATTTTGAATCCAAAAATCTAAAAAGTTTCGCTCATTGGATGCAGGAGCAGGCAAAAGAAGAAATTGAGCACGCAATGAAACTATACAGTTATCTTGTTTCCAGAGGTGGTAGAGTTTTACTTTCTGAGATAGAAACTCCTCCATCTGAGTGGGAATCTCCTCTCAGAGCTTTTGAAGATGCTTATCAACACGAGAGAAAAGTAACTCGGATGATAGATGAACTTATTCGTGTAGCTAAAGAAGGAGATGATAATGCTACCGAAGTTTTTCTTCAGTGGTTTGTCAATGAACAGGTGGAAGAAGAAGCCTCTACCAACGAAATTGTGGAAAAATTAAGACTTATAGGCGATGCCGGTGGAGGATTACTTATGCTTGATCGTCAGCTTGGTGAGCGTTAACTTTGTAAAAAAGGAGAAAATATGACAAAAAGTGTAAAAGTTTATACTACTTCAACCTGTCCTTTACTGTGCTATGGTAAAAAATTTTCTTAGGGAGAGGAATATTCCTTTTGAGGAGCTGGATGTCGGCAAGGACAGGAATGCTCTAAGCGAAATGATAAAAAAACCGGGACAGATGGGAGTTCCCGTAGTTGATATTGAAGGAAAGATAATAGTTGGATTTGATAGAGAGGCCATTTCAAAAGAGTTGGGAATACCATCTTAAAGGATTTTTTTGAAATGGAAGATTTGATAATAATAGGTGCAGGGCCTGCCGGAATTACGGCTAGTATATATGCAGCCAGGAAAAAAATGGACCTTCTGGTAATCACCAAAGATATCGGGGGACAGGCAACCCTAAGCTCGGATATAGAAAATTACACTGGATATCAATTTATCACTGGTTCAGAACTTGTTAAGAAGTTTGTTGACCACATAAGACAGTTTGGTGTCAGGATAATAGAAGGAGAGACTGTAACTCGGGTCAAAAAAGGAAAATAACAGGTTCAAGATTACAGGTTATAGAGGGGAATATGAATCCAGAGCCGTGATTGTTGCCTCCGGAAGGATACCCCGAAAATTAGGAGTGCAGGGAGAAGATGAATTTAAAAATAGAGGTGTAACTTATTGCGCAACCTGTGACGCACCTCTTTTTGCTGGAATGGATGTAGCTGTCGTAGGAGGTGGGAATGCGGGGTTAGATGCCACACTTCAGCTTATAAAAAATTGCCAGGAAGATCTATGTCATCGAGATTCTTCCTGAACTTAGTGCTGATCCTGTAATGGTGGAAAGGGCTTTAGATAGTGGTAAAGTAGTTTTTCTCACTGAAACCGAGGTTAAAAGAATATTTGGTGATAAATTTGTTAAAGGTATCACCGTATTGAAGAAAGGAAAAGAAAGAAACTTTGCAGTAGCCGGAGTTTTTATTGAGATAGGTTCTCTACCAGCTAAACAGATCATCGTAGCTTGTGGCGAAGGAGCAAAAGCCATTCTTTCCGCCTTTGAGTATTTAAGTAAGCTTTAATAAAATCAGTATCACCTTTACTTCTGTTATTAAAATGTTTCCAGATAATGGTTTGGATAAGCATAAATAGGAGAATTGCCAAGGAAGATATTATGTGAAGGAGATGAATAATGAGAACAAAAAAATTAGGTTACACAGACCTCAACCTCACTACTATTGGGCTTGGAACCTGGGCTATTGGAGGAAGTGGATGGGAGTTTAGCTGGGGACCTCAAGATGATGAACAGTCAATAGCTGCCATTTACCGAGCCATTGACCTTGGGGTTAACTGGATAGACACAGCACCTGTGTATGGACTTGGTCACTCAGAAGAAATAGTGGGCAGGGCGATAAAGGGGATGAAGGAAAGGCCAATTATTGCTACCAAATGTGGCCTTGTATGGAATAAAAGAAGGAAGATATCAAACTGTCTTAAAAGGGAGAGTATTCTAAGGGAAGTGGAGGCAAGTTTGAAGCGACTGAATATTGAAGTTATTGATCTTTATCAGATTCACTGGCCCATACCGGACAAAGATATTGAAGAAGCCTGGCAAACTATAGCGGATCTGGTTAAAGAAGGTAAAATCCGTTATGCAGGGGTGTCTAATTTTAGTGTAAAACAGCTAAAACGTATTCAGCCTATTCATCCTGTAGCTTCCCTTCAGCCACCATACAACATGATTGATCGTGGGGTTGAAGAAGAACTTCTCAATTTCTGTTCAGAAAATAATATTGGTGTAATTGTTTACAGTCCTATGTATAAAGGTCTTCTAACCGGAAAATTTACCAGAGAACGGATGGAAAACTTGCCTGTAGATGATCATAGAAGAGAGGATCCACATTTTCAAGAGCCGGAATTAAGTATTAATCTGGAGTTGGTGGAGAGTCTTCGCTCAATTGCTGAAAGAAACGGCAAAACCCTGGCTCAGCTTGCAATTGCCTGGGTTTTAAGACGACCTGAGGTAACAGCAGCCATTGTTGGTGCCAGACATCCCTCACAAATTGAAGAAACCGCGCCGGCCGGTGATTGGGTGCTTTCTCAAGAAGATATCGAGGCTATTGATACTTTGCTTGAAGAAAGAAACAGGAAACTAAATTTGAGTTAGACGGCAAATTTAGTTAAGAGGGAGATAAATATTGGCCGTTTTAGTAATTTCCTGTTCTCCAAGGAAAAATGGTAATACAGAATTGCTTCTTGAGCATTGTTTAAAAGGTTTAGCCGACGCTAATGTAGATGGTAAATTTGTTCGATTACAGGAATTTCATATTGAACCCTGCAGAGAGTGTCTTTCCTGCCACATAACCGGGAAATGCGTGATAAATGATGACATGCAGGGTTTTTATCCTCAACTTATTACCACCCAGGGCCTTATCATCGGCTCCCCTATATTTTTTATGGGGATACCTGCTAAAGGAAAGGCATTTATTGATCGATGTCAACCCTTCTGGGCAAAAAAGTATCTTATTAAGGAGAAATCTTTTGAAAAAAAACACCGAATAGGTGGTTTTTTGTCACTTGGAGGAACAACATTTTCCTATCTTTTTGACGGGGCTGTAAGAACCATTAAGTCTTTCTTTAAAGTTATTGATATTGATTATAAAGAGGAACTTCTCATTAAGGGAATTGATCAAAAAGGAGAAATCTTAGAACATCCAGAAATCCTTGAACTCAGTCACAAACTGGGCTTTAGAATTGGAGAAGCAGTTAAAAAGGAGGAAAAAAATGAGCGAGATTTTTGGTAGAGAAGAGAACAATAAAAAGGATTTAATTTCTTTTGAGACAGGTTCTCTCACGAAGGAGGAGATAGAGGCAATTTTTAACACTCTTCCTGTGGACATTACTTTTGTGGATAAGAAAGATGAAGTAAGGTATTTTAGCCAGACTAAAGGAAGAATCTTCCCTCGAGCAAAAGCCATAATTGGTAGGAAAGTTCAACAATGCCACCCTCAAAAGAGTGTACACATTGTCAATAAAATTCTTCAGGATTTTAGAAATGGTAAAAGGGATTCAGCCGAATTCTGGATAAATTATGAGGGAAAATTAGTTTATATTAAGTATTTCCCGGTGAGAAATAAAAATGGTCAATATCTTGGATGTGTTGAAGTTACGCAGGATGTCACCAGAATAAAGAAACTCGAGGGCGAAAAAAGAATTTATGATGAAGGTAGCTAAATTATAATTTTTATAAATTACTTGAGTTCATTTTGAGGAGGTGACAGGTTATGACCTCAAGAGAAAGAATAAAAATGGCTATTGAACACAAAGAACCGGATAGGGTTCCCATTGACTTCGGAGCAATGCGTTCCACCGGTATTGCTACCATAACCTACAACAAGTTACGCAAAAAATTGGGTGTAAATCGAGGACTTGCCAGAATGTATGATTTTGTCCAACAGCTTGCTTACCCCGAAAAGGAAATTCGAGATCTTTTTCATGTGGATGCTATTGATGCAGGACAGGCCTTTCTAAAATCTGAAGATGATTGGCGAGAATGGACTCTTAATGATGGTTCAAAGTGTTTAATTCCGAAATATCTTAACATTGAGATCGATGAAAATTCAACAGTTTTACTAAAAAATAGAGATGGTTTAGTTCTGGGCAAAAAACCAAAAAGTTCACTTTATGTTGATCAGACTTTCTGGGTATATGGAGATCTTGATGCAATTCCAGAGAAGATTGACGAAAAAGATGTGGTTAAACACATGTGGGCAATTCCCACCCCTCCCTGGCATCTTGACATATTTAATGACAATGATTACAAAATGTTTATTGATACTATAAAACAGCTTTACGAGACAACTGACTGCGCTGTTATGCTGGCAGTTGGTTGTAATTTGTTTGAAACAGGGACTTTTTTACGGGGAATGGAAAACTTTCTGTGTGATATCTATGTTGATAAGAAGGGGGTAAAAAGGTTACTTGATGTTCTCGTTGGGCGGAATTTAAGGCTTCTGGAGAGGGTGGTAAAGGGAGTGGGTGAATGGGTTGATATTCTACAGTTTGGTGATGATCTTGGTTCCCAAACAGGTCCATTCATGTCTCCCGAGGTTTTCAGAGAGATTTTCAAACCGCGATATAAAAAGATGTGGGATTATGTACATCAAAACAGTAGCTGTAAAGTATTTCTTCATTCCTGTGGATCTATCTATGAACTGATCCCTGATTTAATAGATGCAGGAGTTGATATATTAAATCCGGTTCAGACTCAGACAGCAAATATGGAACCGGAAAGACTTAAAAAAGAGTTTGGTAAGTATGTTACCTTCTGGGGAGGAGGATGTGATACCCAACAGATTTTGGCCAAAGCAACTCCCGGGAAAGTAAAAGACGACGTTAAGAGGAGAATTGAGATTTTTGCAAAGGATGGAGGATTTGTATTTAATCAGATTCATAATGTTCTTGCCGATGTTCCTCCTGAAAATGTGATTGCCATGTTCGAAGCTGCCTATGAATATGGCAAATATTGATTTTTCTGACAAAATGTGGCCTGAAATTGGGACACTTTTTTTCATGAAGACAAAGGCTCCCGGAGATACCTTGCAAGCAAGCTTTTTTGGCGAGCAGAAAGCTTCGCCATAGTAGAAACTTTTGCACTCACAAAAAGGAAAGACCTGCTGCACTAAAATAATAGGTGAAATAAACCTCTTGCGAGGGACACTTCCTGGGAGATACCCGGGAGTCTAAAGCGAAAGGTATAGGTAAAAACTGTCCCAATGTCAGAATGCGGCAAGTTGACATGGAGGTAAAGTTTGGTAGTATAATTTACACCTCAAATCCTTTAAGCAGGAGAAAATAAAGATACTGGTTTATTCCTCATGGAAAATGGTTCTGAAAAATTGTATTTTGGTAAAAGGAGGAATAAATGCGTGAATTGGTGGAACGTATCCTCAGACATATTGTAGATAGCCCTAATGAGCTTGAGGTGAGAGAGGTAAGAGGTGGGGGTACGGTGATCTTGGAAATATCGGCTGCACGTGAGGATCTGGGTAAAATAATAGGAAAAAACGGAAAAATAGCCAATGCTTTAAGAGTTCTCATGGGAGCGGTTGCCAACAGACAAAACAAAAGGGTAATAGTAGAAATCCTGGAGACATAAGGGTCTATGTTATTAAGAAAGTTAAAACCATAAAAAAGCCCGTTTTTGGGGCACACTTCTCCAAAAAATTTAATACTTTACCCCATATAATTTCTCAATAGTCCAGGTATACTGAAATATTTTTTTACCTAATTTCCCGAGTGGGACCTGAAGGTTCACATCAGAAAAATTTTTTATTTTTTGTTGTATACTACAAACCCTCTTATCCTTTACGAAATTAAAGGGAGGAAGGCCAAATATATCAAGAAGCACATCTTTTAAAGGGTTTTTCTTTTGGACCCAAAATATTTTTTACCTTCTATGGAAAACTCTCCTAACTATATACCACCAAGGAGGGTGATGGATTTTCCCAGGATATTCTCTTTTTTACTGTCAGCCATCTACTTAAAAACCTCCAGAAAAATTCATGAAGTTTCTTTTCTCCGTGACCCTTTTTATCATATTTTTTCTTCTTTGTCACCTCTTAAATCCACTTTTACCAATTTTAAATCAATAAGATGAGCTTACCTCAAGGTATTCTGGAATTTTTTCCGAAACTGGAGTTATGTAATATTGACTTCCGGTGTAAATTCAATAATATAATAAACGGCGAAATAATTCATTTATGGTGAGCGTAGCTCAGCCTGGTTAGAGCACTGGGTTGTGGCCCCAGTGGTCGGGGGTTCAAGTCCCCCCGCTCACCCTACGGGCTGTTAGCTCAACTGGTAGAGCAACGGACTCTTAATCCAATCCAGCTAATTCTCTAAAACCTACCCTAAAAGCCAAAATCTTCTCCAGATCCTCATTTTCAAGATTTTATTATTTACATTAGTTACGTTATTTTATGCCATTTTGTGCAAATTATAGTCACAATATGGTCACAAAGGTTTACTATTTTACTT
>CAYZYX010000048.1:0-8364 GCA_964482715.1 uncultured Clostridia bacterium | reverse complement strand
AAAATATTAAGTCTCCTACACTGAAGTTTTAAGTGAAGCTTATAAAATTATAGCTACAATCAGGACAGAAAAATTGACAGAACACTATTTTTTAATTATTATTCAGTAGTAAAAATAAATCTTTCAGGGGGTTTAATGGGTATTGGTGTAATTATGGCAGGAGGTTTTGGAAAGAGACTCTGGCCAGAAAGCGGGGTTAGTTATCCCAAGCAATTCATGAAAATCAAAAACAGGGAGAGCTTCATTCAACAAACGTACAGAAGATGTTCTCGTCTTTTTGGTGCCAGTAATACTCTCTTTGTTACAAGGAGTGAACTGAAAGAACAAATACTTCGAGATATTCCTGAAATTTCTCCTGATAAAATCTTGACCGAGCCTGTGGGAAGAGATACCGCACCCTGTATTGGATTTGCTGCTGTCTGGATTGAAAAAAAACTGGGAAATTTACCCATGGCTGTTTTACCCTCGGATCATCTGATTGAAGATGATGAAAAATTTAATTTGATAATAGAAGCGGCTATCCATCAGGCAGAAAAGGATTATCTTGTTACCATTGGTATTAAACCAACTCGAATAGAAACCGGATATGGGTATATAGAGGTCGGGGAGAAAATAGCTGAATACAAGAAAATCCCTCTGTATAATTTAAAAAGATTTACAGAAAAACCCTCTCATAAAAAGGCAAAAGAATTTGTTGAAAGTGGAAATTTTCTCTGGAATGCCGGGATATTTGCCTGGCGTCCCAGTGTGATTTTGCAGGAAATAAAAAAATATCTTCCACCCCTTTATAAAGGACTGTTAAAAATAAGGGAATCTCTGGATACACCTGAGGAAAAAAAAGTATTAGAGGAAGTTTACCCTCAACTTCCCAAAATTTCTATTGATTATGCGGTTATGGAGAAAACCAAAAGAGCGGTGGTAATTCCAGCCGACTTTTACTGGGATGATGTCGGTGACTGGCATGCAGTGGAAAGAATCTTTCCCAAAGATGAGAACGGAAACATTATAAAAGGATTGGTAAAAGAGATCAAGACAAAAAACTGTACTTTGATTAATCGAGAAGATAAAATCATGGGGATTATCGGGTTGTCTGAGGTTATTGTGGTAAATTCGGAAAAGGGTCTTTTGGTGGTTTCAAAAGAGCTATCTCAGGAAGTAAAAGGCCTTGTGGATAGCCTGCTACAAGATGAAAAAATGAAAAAATATCTGGAGTAAAAAGATGAATTTACGCTGGGAAAAACTGAGAAGGAAGATGGAGGAAGAAAATCTGGATGCCTTTCTTATTACAAAGGAGGCTGATATTTTTTACTTCTCGGGGATATGGACCAAAGGCTGTGTTCTTTTTACTAACGATGACAGATTCATCATTACAACCCCCATGTATCGAGAAGAATCTCTCAGGGGTGACTGGGAGGTCATCATAAGAGAAGATACCATGGAAGATATTTTGGGAAAGTTAAGCCAGAAGGTGAAAATAAGAAGATGCGGTTTTGAAGCAAGTAACCTCCCTTTTGATCAATACCAGAAAATATCAGTGAAATTTAAAGGACAACTTATTCCTCAGACAAGTTTTACACAGAAAATAAGAGCAAAAAAGGAGGACTCAGAAATTGAGTTTTTGACAAAAGCCTGTAAGTTGACCTTACAAGCTCTTGATTATATAAAGGAAATCCTGCAACCAGGGATCAGTGAGAAACAGGTAGTTGGAGAGGCTATAAAATACCTTTTGAAGGAGGCTGATGGATTTTCCTTTTTCCCTATTGTTCTCTTTGGTGAACGAACTTCCCTTCCGCATGGCTCCTGTAGTTCTCGTAGCCTGAAAAAGGGCGATCTTGTACTTGTGGATATAGGGGCAAAATTTAACGGGTACTGTGCGGACCTTACCAGGACATTTATCTGGGGAGAAAACACCAAATGGGAAGAAATTAAAGCCCTGGTTCAGGAAATCCAGCAAAAAGCAATTCAATCTATAACACCCGGTGAAAAATGTTCCCAGATTGATGGTAGAGTGAGAGAGAAATTTGAGAAAGCTGGCTTTAAAGACAATCTTCTGCATGGTACAGGTCATGGAGTGGGTCTTGAAATTCATGAGTATCCCTCTCTCACCCGAAACTCCGATGATGTCCTGGAAGAAAAAATGATTATTACAGTTGAACCAGGAGTTTATTTTCCCGGAAAGGGAGGAATCAGATTAGAAGAAATGGTACTGATAACCAACGAAGGAGGTAAAGTTTTACCATGATTACCGCCAATGATTTAAGACAGGGAACCAAGATAGAACTGGATGGGACCCTCTATGTTGTTGAGGAATTTGAACATGTGAAAAGAGCAAGGGGAGGTGCTTTTGTTAGAACTAAACTTAAAAACCTTTTCACCTCCCAGGTTATAAGAAAGATATTCCAACCTGAGGAAAAAATAAAGGATGCTTTTATTGAACAAAAACCTGCTCAGTATCTTTACCGTGAGGCAGATAATTTTCATTTTATGGACCTTGAGACCTATGAGGAGAGAATACTTTCTAAGGATCAGATTACCGATAAGCTTCCCTTCTTGAAGGAGAATATGGAAGTGAGCCTTCAGATATACGAGGGAAAGGTGGTAGGTCTTGAGCTTCCCACTGTTGTTGAAATGAAGGTTATTAAAGCTGAGCCAGGAGTTAAAGGGGATACTGTGGGTTCTGCAACTAAACCTGTAACTGTTGAATCAGGTTACACAGTTCAGGTTCCACTTTTTGTGAAAGAAGGTGATATTATCCGGATTGATACCCGTTCGGGGGAATATATAGGTAAAAAATAGGACAAAAAGATGGACCTTGAAGACCTGCGGAAGATAATCGGTATTTTTGAATCTTCTTCGCTGTCTGAACTTGAAATAGAGGAAAAGGGGGTACGTCTTCGCCTGGTAAAAAAGGCCACTCCTTCTGTGGCCACAGAATACCGGACTCCCGAAATGGAAACAGTAGAAGCACTTCCAGCGGTGGAGAAAGGAGAAGAAAAACCGGATGAAAAGGAGGTTGTAATAAGATCACCTCTGGTGGGAACTTTCTATCGTTCACCTTCACCTGGAGAACCACCTTTTGTAGAAATTGGCCAGATAGTTCATCCCGGGCAGACTCTCTGTATTATTGAGGCTATGAAGGTGATGAACGAGATAACTTCTGAAGTCTCGGGAAGGGTGAAAAAAATACTGGTTGAAAACGGTCATCCGGTAGAATACGACCAGGAACTTTTTGTCATTGAGAAAGAGTAATGTTTACCAAGATTCTTATTGCGAACCGCGGGGAGATAGCTCTAAGGATTGTCAGAGCTTGCAAGGAACTTGGAATAGAATCAGTTGTAGTTTTTTCCAAAGAGGATGAAAAGTCATTGCCTGTTCTTTTAGCTGATGAAGCCATATGCATCGGGCCTCGTGAACCAGCGGAGAGTTATCTTAATGTTCCCCGAATAATAAGCGCTGCTGAAATTGCCGGTGTTGATGCTATTCACCCTGGCTACGGATTTTTGGCTGAAAATGAACAGTTTGCCGAGGTTTGTAGAAGTTCTGGACTGGAATTCATCGGACCAAGTCATGAAGTAATGAGAAAACTGGGAAACAAGTTAGAGGCTCGAAATACTCTGGCCAGAGCAGGAATCCCTGTAGTTCCAGGTTCGACGAAGGTGGTGCAAAGTAAGGAGGAGGTGGAAGAAATAGTCGCGGAAATCGGATATCCGGTTATATTAAAAGCCACTATGGGTGGAGGTGGAAGAGGGATGAGGGTGATCTGGAAAAAAGAAGATCTGGAAACCCTATTTCCACTGGCCAGAGAAGAGGCTAAATCTTCTTTTGGAAGACCTGATCTTTATGTGGAAAAATACATTGTCAGGGCAAGACATATTGAATTTCAGATTTTGGCGGACCACTCTGGAGAAGTGGTTCACTTTGGTGAACGAAACTGCTCCGTTCAGAGAAGGTATCAAAAGTTGATAGAAGAATCTCCTTCACCCTTCATTGATCAGAAGTTAAGACAAAAAATGGGGGAAGTGGCTGTAAAAGTGGCCAGAGAGCTTGGTTATACTGGAGCAGGAACCGTAGAATTTCTGATGGATGAAAACAAAAACTTCTATTTCATGGAAATGAATACAAGACTGCAGGTAGAACATCCAGTAACGGAAATGGTTACTGGTAGAGACCTGGTAAAAGATCAGATAAGACTCGCTGGAGGAGAACCACTCGGCTACACCCAGGAAGATATAAAGATAGAAGGTTCAGCAATTGAATGCAGGATTAACGCAGAGGACCCGGATAAAAACTTCGCTCCCAGTCCAGGAAAAATTACGAGTTTTCACACTCCTGGTGGCCCTGGCATAAGAGTTGATACCCATGTTTTCACTGGTTACACCATTCCTGCCTGCTATGATTCTCTTATTGCCAAGTTAATCAGCTGGGGATTGAATAGAGAGGAGGCCCTGAGCAGGATGAAAAGGGCTCTGGAAGAATTTATTATCGAGGGTGTAAAAACAACTATTCCCTTCCATCAGTGGGTTATTGAGCATGAAAAATTTGTAAAGGGAGAATTCTTTACAACCTTTGTGGATGAGGAATTGCAAAAATTCCAGCAAAAATAAGGAGGCTTTTTTGACAAAAAAGGATGAAAGTTACCACGTAGAGAAAAAGGCTCTGGTGGGGTTGATTGAAGAGTTAATTTCTGAGGTAAGTGATGTTCACTCTATCAAAAAGGGTCTTTTAGGAAAAGAGATTAAGATAAAAAATAGTGGAAAAGGTAAAATTCTATCTTTAGGAGTGGTGGTAAAAAGAGGGGTTTCTATTCCCATAGTGGTTGAAGAAATCCAGAAGAAGTTAAAACAGGAGCTGGAAACAACTCTTGGTACCCCCATAGAAAGAATAAATGTAACTATAAAGGGGATTAGGTCCTCATCTTAACCTCAGCTGAGGAGGTCTGTTATGAAAATTTATCAAAAAGCTCTGTGGGTAATAGGATTGGTTGCTCTGGGAGCACTTTCTCTGGGAGGATTTCTGGCGACCACTGAAATTTTGCCCAGAATTGTTCTATTCAGTGCTTTAACCGGACTGGAACTTAACATATTTATAAGGATTGGTGTAGCGATCGTTTTCCTGTTTCTCTTGATTTTAAGTGTTTATCTTCCTTTGATGACCTGGACAGAAAGAAAAACTACCTCCATATCTCTGAGAAACCCCCTGGGGGAAGTTGAGGTATCGCAGAGAGCAATCTGCGATTTCATTCAACGAGTGGGCAAAGAAGTTGAGGGAGTTGAAGATCTCAAGGCAAAAGTTAAATCTGAAGAAGAGGGAATTGATGTAGATCTCACACTTTCTGCTCATGCCCAGGGAGAGATACCCAGATTAATCGATGAACTCCAAACTGTTGTCAAGAATTACCTCAAAAATACAGTTGGTATTGAAAACGTTAGAGAGATCAGGGTTAAAGTAGGAAAAATCCTCTAAACAGGAAAGCAAAAAGTAAATGGGAAAATGGCAGTGGCAGTATATTTTTTTGTATTGTGTGCTTTTTGTCTTTCTTACCACTCCAGATGCTTATCCTCAGTTTAACCATCCGGAACTCACCTGGAAAGTAATCGAAACTCCCCATTTTTTAATCCATTATCACCAGAATGAGGAAAGTTTTGCCAGAAATACTGCCCGTATAGCTGAAGAGCTTTATCAGAAGCAAGTCCAGTATATTGGTTACTCTCCTCGATTTAAAATTCCTGTGATAATAGAAAACTATAACGACACCACCGGGGGATATACCTCCATTTTTACTCGAAAAATAGTAATTCAGGCTCAATCTGACCCTTTTCAGACTGCAGGAACTCTAAACTGGATAAAAGAGGTACTGGGGCATGAATTAGTTCACTACCTCAGCTTTGCCGCTATAGATGAATCCATTGTTCCTCTTCGAAAAGCAATGGTCAATATGATTATGCCCATGTGGTTTGTCGAAGGATTGGCCCAATATCTTGCCGAAGAATGGCATTCGCTCAAAGAAATGGTTGTGGGAGAGCAGGCAAGAGAAAACAGAATAATGTCAGAAGGAGAACTTGGCTCATTTTACTTCTTTGACGGCTGGGGGAGAATGAGTGGTTACTATCAATCAGATAGTTTTGTCCGCTACATATTTGACACCTACGGAAAAGATAAAATAGCCGGGATTCTCCTCAATCTGCGAAGGCAACCTTTAATAAGGTTAATTGGGGTTGTAGATCTGACAGGAAATGGTTTTCTATATCCTATCCCCAGATTTCCCAACTTTGATCAGGCATTGAAGGAATGTCTGGGTAAAAACAGCCTGGAATTATACGGAGAATGGAGAGAGCACATCATAAAAAAGTACAAGGGGGAAAGGGGAAATATTTTGCCTTCAGAGAAACTCCTTCTTTCCTGGGGAAGAAGAATAAGACACCCGGTTTTCTCTCCTGATGGACAAAAAGTAGCTTTTGCCTCTGATAAAGGTTACGATTTTGCTATCTTTGACCTTTATCTTATGGAGCTTACAAATAGAAAGGTTAGAAAAATAGCCACTGGAATAGATCCCTACTTTTCTTTTTCTCCTGATGGAAAATATATTGTTTATTCTAAAACACAGTTTTATTCTCCAAAAAGAGCTTTTCTGTCTGATCTTTATAAGGTGAATATTAAAACCGGTAAAATTGAACGATTAACCTGGGGAGAAAGGGCTTCTCAGCCAGTTTTTTCACTCGATGGTAAGAGTATAGTTTTTGTGAAATCAGAAGGAGGAAATTCTAATCTTTACCTTTTAGACCTGAAAAAAGGAAGTAAAACCGCCCTCACCTTCAGTCACGATGGACTGTCCCAGAACTTCTCTCCTTCTTTTTCTCCTGAGGGAGATAAAATTGCTTTTGTTCGTTTTGAAAAGGGAAAAAGGGACATTTATCTCCTGGAAATAAAGGGAAAGAAATTAAAAGCCTTAACCCGGGATCTGGCAGACGACAGATCTCCTGTATTTTCTCCTGACGGGGAAAAAGTTTTTTTTGTCTCTAATAGAGAAAAAGGGAGCTTCAACCTCTTTTCTTATAACTTAAAAAATGGCGAGATCATTTGCCATTTGCAGGTAAAAGGGGGCATTTTTGAACCCCGGATTTCTCCTGACGGGGAAAAAATAATTTTTTCTGGTTTTGAAAAGGAAACCTTTTCTCTGTATCTTTTTTCTCTTCGGGAACTTTCTGGCAAAACCTGTAAGAAAAACAAGAAATGGAAAATCGAAGAGGAAAAAGAAGAAATTATAGGCGAATGGGAGGGAAAATCACAATTCTCCAAGCTAAAAACCTATCCTTACCGACCAGAATTAAACCTTAACTATATTTTCCCCTGGTTCTCTGTCAGTGAGGAAGAATCTTTTTTCTCACTGGACTTTTATGCTTCGGACATTCTGGAAAAACACCAGGTAGCTGGTTCTGCCTATTTATCTGAAGATTTTCAATTCGAAATGCTTTACCTCAACCACTTTTTGGAACCTACCATCTGGATGGATCTTTATCATTTAAGAGGGTGGTCTTCTTTTCAAGATGAGGTATTCCTCACCTACATTTCCGGGGGGACAGCTGGATTTACCTACTTCCTCAATGACAGTATAGCCCTGGAGACTTTCTATTTTTCTCAAAAACTTGACACTCAGCTTTTTAACTATTCCCTGGACCTTGTTCCCTGGAGAGGAATGGTGAGAGGAGCAGGAATGGGACTTTTTTATTTTAATCAACTACTGGTGCGAGAACCAGAGCTTCTTCCTCGAGGCACACAGGCTTATCTTGGACTTGAATGGGCAGGTGAAGAGGTCAAAAGTGACCTTGGTTACAGAGCTGGATACTTTGATCTTAGAAATTACTGGTTTATCAATAAAAAGCAGGGGTTTGCCCTGCGTCTTACCGGAAGAAGGGTAGAAAACACAAAGAGAGAGCCCCGCCTTGCTTTCTCTCTTGGAGGATGGGGTGATTTGAGAGGTTATCCTGAAGACTATCTTGTCGGAGAAAATCTTGCTTTTGCTTCAGCTGAATATCGATTTGACTGGTGGAGGAGAATTGGGGGTTCTTCCTTTTTTTACTTTGATTCAGTAGGGGGATGCTTGTTTTTTGATGCAGGGTCTTGCTGGAGAGAAGAGGCGAGACTGGATACAAATAAAATCAAAAGGAGTGCAGGATTTGAGCTTCGCTTCAGAATGCTTCCCTTTGGTAAATCTTCTCTGGTATTGCGAATGGGAATGGCCTGGCCTTTTGACTATGACAGAAAGGGACGTTTTTTCCTCGCCCTGGGAGGAGTGTTTTAAAAATAAGCATGTTTATCTTTCACCCAGCCAGCACCCCTCATCTCCCACAAGTTTTTCTATCTTGG
>CAYZYX010000047.1:0-8407 GCA_964482715.1 uncultured Clostridia bacterium | reverse complement strand
TAAAAAGCATACACCTTAAAAGGTCTATACACTCTTTTTGGGTGATGTTTCCTTCTTCAAGTTCTTCTCTCAGAGATTTCTGGTATTGAAATGTGGGTATTTTGTCTTTAACTCGGGTAAATCTCGGGGTAAAATCGGGCAATACAACAATCTCTCTAACCATTAATTAGCCTCCTTTTTATTCTCTGATTTTTAAAAGTTTAATCTCTAACAATCACTACCTTGAGTGATTCTTGAGCTTTTGCCACGAGCTTCATAGCTTTGCCAATCTCATCAAGACTGAATCTATGGGTGATAAGTTTAGCCGAATTTATCTTTTTTCTCTTAATGTAATCAAGAGCAACTTTAGTTTCAGCAATATATGAAGAATAGCTTGCCATTAATTTTATTTCAGAAAAAAATAAATGATGGGGAACTAAAGAAAAAGCCTCCTCAGGGGACGTTGGACCAAATATATAAACGGTAGCCCCTTTGTCGGCAAGATAAATGCCTTGTTTTATGGCAGCAGTATTTGCCGGAGTTATCACTACCAGATCAGCCAGTCTTCCCTCATTTATCTGACGTAATTTTTTTTCGAGGTCTTCTTTTTGAGGATTTACAGTATAATCTGCCCCAAACTCCCGGGTAATGGTAAGCTTATTATCAATTAAATCAGAAACTATTACCACCCCTGCACCCAGAAGTTTTGCCAGCTGAACGTGAATTAAACCACTTGCTCCAGCTCCTATAACAAGAACTGTATCTCCTTCCCGCATTTCTGATTTTTTAAGTCCTCTCAAACAACAGGAAACAGGTTCAATAAGTGTTCCCTCCTCAAAAGATATTTCAGGGGGCAATTTTAACATCCCTCTTTCCACGTTAATAGCCGGAACCCGTACAAATTCAGCAAAACCTCCAGGGTCAAGATGAGTTGCATGATAGGTTGGACACATGGTGTAGCTTCCTCGCTGGCAGTAATGGCAGACAAAACAGGGAACATGATGATGCACGAAAACGCGATCTCCCACCTGAAAATTATTTACACCTTTTCCTACCTGCTTTATAACCCCGGTAAGCTCATGACCAAAGTACATAGGTGCTTTCGGTTTTCGGTACCACTCCAGAACATCACTTCCACATATACCACACGCCTTCATCTCCACCAGAACCTCTCCGGGACCAATTTCGGGCACCGGCACATCCACAACTCTTACGTCATCGTTACAATAGTAAAGAGCAGCCTTCATCTTTTTGGTCCTTTTAACCTTTAACTATTTTCTTATTTGGAATCACACAGATAAAACCAAATGGAGAAGATCCTGTATTTTTAAGCTGATGCCGCTCATTAGAGCTTATATATATTGCATCGCCAAATCTGACACCGTGTTCTTTATCTCCAAGAAGAACCTTACCTTCACCTTTGAGTATCACCACACCATGATCGTGGGAATGCTGATCAAGCATGGTCCAGCCTCCGGGTTCAACCTCAAAATAACGGATAACAAAATAAGGAGCCCCATCTTTTTCACCGATCAAAACTCTTTTTGTAACTCCTTTTGCCTCAGAAGCCTCATATCTTTCCATAGAAACTTCTTCCCACTCAAACTTCTCTTCGGATCCGGTAAATCTATGAATAACTCCCATCTTATACCTCCTGTAGCTTTCTAAGAAGTGATCTTCTTTCATCCCAATCATTCCAGAGATGATTATAGATACTTCTATATAGCCTATAAATTTCCAGGTACTTAGAGTGATTTTCCATATTTGGCTTATAAAAATGGGAAAACTTAACAAGCTCTTTTGCCGCCTCTTTTATGTCAGGATAAAGTCCCACAGCAGCACCTGCTGCTATTGCTGCTCCCAATGTTCCAAGCTCCTGAGCAGAGGAAACATGTATAGGTTTCCCAATAACATCAGAAAGGATCTGGCACCACAGGGAACTTGTTGCTCCTCCACCTGATATTCTTACTTCGGCAACCTCTACAGGAATATGACTGAAACAATCAAGTACAGAAAGAGCAACTCCCTCGTAAACCGCTCTTAAAAGATGCCACTTTGTATGACGAAGGCTTATTCCGAAAAATTGAGCTTTAGCTGAAGGTTTAACAAAAGGGGCTCTTTCCCCACCCGGATTTATGTAAGGATGATAAAGAATCCCTTCTGAGCCAGGGGATATCTTTTTTACGTTCTCCTCCAAAAATTCATAAAATTTTTCTTCTTTAAATCTTTTCTTTTCATTTAAAAAGAAGTTATCCACAAACCAGTCGAGATTGGGGGTCCCGGCCATGCTGGGCATAGCCCGGACGTACCTGTCGGGAAAAGCATAAGCTAAATTCATTCCTACTCCAGGAGGCTCAAAAAGAGGTCTGGAAGAAAGTACAGCACTAAAACAGGTAGTTCCTACAATTGTGTAAGCCTCACCTTTCTCCAGAATCCCAAGTCCAACAGGAGTTGCCACCACATCTATCATGCCTGAAATCACAGGGATTCCTGCTTTTAAATTACACTCACTGGCTATGTTCCTGGTTGTTTCACCAATTATTTCTCCAGAGAAAGTAATCTCAGGGAAAATAGATAAGTAAGGTGATATCTCAAAAAGTTCAAACAACTCTTCAGAGTAAGTTAATTTTTTCAGGTCAATAGGGGCTCTTGAGGCATCGGATGGGTCTGTACATATTTTTCCGGTTAACTTAAATTTTATCCAATCCTTGGCAAAGAGAAAACATTTAGCTTTTTTTAAACTGTCCGGGTCATTCAAACTTAACCATTTTATTATAGCCGCAGGGGCTCCAGAAAAAATGGTAGAACCACTTATTCTGAAGCCCTCCCTATCAATGCCTTTTTTCTCCCATTGAGTAACAATTTCTCCCGCTCTGCCATCAAGCCAGAGAATAGAAGGTCTGACAGGCCTGAGTTTCTCATCCAGAAGTCTGCAACCATCCCCCTGACCGGCAACTCCAATAGCAGCAATTGAAGAGGGTGATATTTTCGCCTTGTTTACCACCTCAACTATGGTTTGTCTAACCATCTCCCAAACTTTATTCATATCCTGTTCAGCCCATCCCGGTTTAGGAGTTTCAATAGCAACCCTTCTCCGACTCAGGGATATTTGCTTTCCCTCAAGATTGTAGACAACGCTTTTCACAACCGAAGTCCCTGCATCTATACCTAAAAGGAATTTTTCCTGCATGGCTACGGGGTCATGGTAACCTTTATAGCATTCTCTAAACGTTTTTCGGATGTTTCAATTGCTTTTTTCCAGTCTTTGAGAGAAAAATCATGAGTTATAATCTTGTCCGTCTTCACAAGACCCTGAGCGAGATACTTGATAGCCAGGGGATAAGTGTAAGCTCCAAGATGTCCTCCGACAATTTCAAGTTCTTTGATGTCACTTATTATACTAAAATCAATACAGGTCTTCTCAGCAAAAACACCAAATTCCATTAGCCTCCCTCTTCTTCGAAGCATGTCTATGGCCTGCTGGACAGCTTTAGGATGTCCACTTGCCTCAAGAACTACATCCGAACCAATTCCAGAAGTTAAGTCCTTTACCCTGGACACTAAATCCTCTTTTTCAGGATTTACGGTTACTTCAGCTCCTAAGTCTTTAGCTATTTGAAGCCTGTGCTCATCAGGATCAGAAACAATCACAAGATGAGGATGCTTCAGTAAAACCACCTGAAGCATGAAAAGTCCTATGGCCCCAGCACCGGTTATCACTACCGTATCTCCCAGTTTTATATCTGCCCTTTCAACTCCATGAATAGCACAGGCTAAAGGTTCTATAGCTACAGCCACCTCGTAGGAGAGTTCTGTCGGAACCTTCCAGATAATTGAACCCTTGGGGTATTTCATGTATTCTGCCCACCCTCCATCAGGACCGGATACACCAAAAACCTCGTGAACATCACACATATTGTAAATTCCCCGCTTGCAGTAATAACATTCCCAGCAAGGAACTATCTGTTCAGCTATGGCTTTATCTCCAACATTGAGTTTATACTTTTCCGCTGCTCCTTTTCCAAGTTCCACAACTTCTCCTATGAACTCATGCCCAGCGACAATGGGAGCGTGACTATAAGCCACCTCGGCAAAATAGGCACTTCCGTGAAAAATCTTAGGATCAGCAGCACATATCCCACATTTCCCTACTTTAACCACAACTTCTTCCTCCCCTGGTTTGGGGTCACCAATATCTTCGTAACGAAAATCTTCCTTACCATGAATAACTACTGCTTTCATTTAACACCTCTTTTTCTTTTTTACATCTGAACAAAAAGAGGAGCTCTTGCTGGAGCATCAATTAATCTTTTTAGCTCTTCATCAAGTTTGGTTAAGGTAATTGAAAATCCTCCCATCTCCAGTGAAGTAAAGTATTCTCCAACATAAGCCCTGTGAACTTTGATGTTTGAGTCTTTCAGGATCTCGTGTACTTTTCTATATACTATGTAAAGTTCAAGTAGAGGAGTTGCACCAAGTCCATTGACGTTGACAATTACCTCATCTCCTGATTTAAAAGGAAGATCTTCCAGAATCTTTTCCATGAGCATCTGCGTTGTCTCATCAGCTGATTTCATTGGCATGCGCTTTACACCTGGTTCTCCATGGTGTCCCACTCCAATTTCCATTTCATTCTCACCCAGGGTAAAGGTAGGTTCTCCTGCAGTTGGAACAGTACAGGGTGTGTGAGCAACGCCCATGCTCCGGGTATTAAATATCGTTTTTTCAGCAGTCTCTTTAAGTTCTTCAAGAGAGGCACCTTCTTTTGCTTTAGCCCCCGCTACTTTCCATAAAATTACCTCACCCACAACACCTCTCCTATTTTCCATTTTATCTTTAGGAGCAGAACCCACATCATCATTTACAATTACCTGTTCCACCTTGAGCCCATCATCTCTTGCCATTTCCACAGCCATATCAAAATTCATTATATCTCCTGAGTAATTACCCAGCATACAAAGAACCCCTTTTCCAGAATCAACAGCCTTGATAGCCTCGTATATCTGCTGGGCAGAAGGAGAAGAAAAGATATCGCCCACAGCAACTGCGTCAACAAGCCCATCTCCTACGTATCCTATAAACGCAGGTTTATGTCCGGAACCTCCTCCGGTAACAAGCCCTACTTTACCTTTAAAAGGAGCACCTTTTCTAACCACAACCCTTGAGGTAGGAAGTTTTTCTACCACATCAGAATGGGCAGCTAAAAACCCCTCCAGCATTTCATCCACTACCTTGTTGGGATCGTTAATAAACTTTTTCATTTTTTCCTCCTAACTGCTTAATAAGAAATCAACCATAGCTTCTATAATGTAGTAACAAGAAGCGGCTCCTGGATCTATATGTCCTCTGGTCCTTTCTCCCAGCCTGGAGGACCTCCCCCTTTGAGAAATGAGGTCTTTTGTAGATTCCATCCCTCTTTTAGCTTCTTCTTTCATGTTTTTAAGGGCATCTTCCAGGGAGAGATTTTCAGAGAGAGATTTTTTTAAACTTTCCACTGCTGGATGAACAGTATCCAGCATGGTTTTCTCACCTACCTCAGCTTTTCCTCTCCTTTTTATACCTTCTTCAAAGGCCTGTGCCATTTTCACCATATCTCCAAGATCTATTTCTTTTTTTCCTTCCACTACTTTACCTGCTTCCATAAAAGCTGTGCCATAGAGAGGACCTGCTGCAGCACCTGCTGATAAAGCCAGGGTTCTGCCAACTTTCTTTAAAAGTACTCCAATATCCTCTTCCGAGGATTCAAAAAGAGGGGTTAGTTTCTGGAAAGCATTACTGATTGTCCTTCCATGGTCTCCGTCACCAATAGGAGAGTCCAACCTATCAAGCTCTTTTCTTTTCTCTTCAAGCTTCCCTAAAACAGCCTTAAGGGATCCTAAGACCTGAGAAAAGCTGATCTTATCTTGCATTTTTTAGCTCCTGGAAAAATTTTCCTCTTCAATTTGCATTATCTTTTTCACCTTGGGTGCGGAACGCCCACCCTGAAACTCGGAACGAAGCCAGGCATCAACAAGCATCTTGGCAAGTTCAGGCCCTATAACTTGAGCTCCCATTGTCATTATCTGGGCATTGTTGGATTTTCTTGCTCTTTCGGCAGAATAAACATCATGGCAAGTAGCAGCCCGTATACCTCTTACCTTATTAGCTGCTATAGCCATTCCCAGACCTGTGCCACATATTAAAATTCCTCTGTCAAATTCGCCCCTGACAACAGCCTCCGCCACTACTTTGGCTATATCAGGATAGTCAATGGGATCTTTAGTCATTGTCCCAAAATCTTTAAACTCAACCCCTTTTTCTTTTAAAAACTCACAAATTATATTTTTTAACTCAAGTCCATTATGGTCACAGCCAATAGCTATCTTCATCAGTTTTCCTCCTGCATTTTAATAATGGCATTTGCTGTATTCTCATCGGTAATCAGTATCTTTATAAATCCTCCTCGTAGGGCTCCCAGAATGGACTTAACCTTATTCTCTCCACCAGCAGCTCCTATAACATTATCCATTTTTCTAAGTTCCTCAATAGGCAGGCTTACAATCCGGCGATGAAGTTCACAGTCTACCTTTTTACCTTCAATATCAAAAAATTGGGCCATTATATTGCCAACTGCTCCTCGTTTTAAAAGTATCTCTGTCTCTGGTAGGCTAATATATCCCATCTGAGTCAAAGTATTTTCTCTACCAGTTTCGCCAATCCCGACAAGGGAAAAGTCGGCAAATCTTGCCATATCAAGAGCCGTTTTTACCGTAAGTTCGGATTTAAAAGATGCACAGAGTTTTTCCGAGGCTGCAATAGCTGGAGCATAAACATAGTAACACTCGCCCCCCCATACTGAGGCAAGCCTTCCTCCTATATCGTAGGGATTCAGCGAGAGAGAAGTAGTTAAACCTCCCATCAGATTTACTATTCTTAAGTTTTTGAATTGACCAGGTCTTACATAACCAGCCATCTTGTAGATCGTTCTTCCCCAACCTATAGCCAGGAGCTGCCCATCTTTAAGATGACGTTCCAGATACTGTGCTGCAGCCTTTCCCAATGTATCTCTTACTTTTTCCTGGTTAACCAGAGGAACTACCATGGCATCTTTCAAATTAAAAAGAGAAACTAGCTTTTTTTCCAGGGCAAGACAGTTCCCTTCTGGATTTTTTATATGAAAGGTAACTATCCCTTCCTCTTTTGCTTTTTTTAAAAGTCTCACCACTTTGGATCTTGAAAGAGAAAACCTCTGAGCAATTTGATCCTGAGTCAATCCCTCCTCATAGTAAAGCCAGGCTATCCTAACCAGAAGGTCACTCCCCATACTTTCTTTTTCCATAAAAATGACAAAATCCTTATTTTATTTTTCTTTTGGTCAAATTACCAAATTTTGAAAATTTGTCAAGAAGAGCTGTATAGTTTAACTTATCATTTTCCCCAGACTCTTGCATCGAAAAAAGAGTACTGTGCTACATGCTTCTCCCACAAGTTGACATTGATTTTTTTCTATGATAGATATGCCTTGTTAGCTGGAGAAAGCTTCTTGCGATAAAGGTGAACTTTTTAAGAAGTAGTCAAGAGGCTTTGATTTATCTGTGACTAATTGAAAGATTAACTGGTGGGATACGTATATACGAAGTTAATTGTGTACTATTAAAAACTGTAGTGATAAAAAGTTCATATTACTGACAATTGTTCTAATTTCTATTTTGGAAGTTCCGGTACATTCTTCTCCATGTACTCCAGACTTTCCCTAACATATTCATCTGGATCTTTAATTTCTTGCCCTATTTCTCCTAATTCCATACTTGCCACAGCAACTTCTCCATGTTGAGCACAGGTTTCATCTATTCCCATCTCGATAAGCTTTTTTATATAACCTGGAATACAGGTAACACCTTTACCGATAATGTAGTTAGCATGGATCTTTCCATTGTTGTCTGATATATGGACGTGCAAAACCCTTCCTCTTAATTTCTCTAAAGCTACTGGAGGTTCTCGGGTAATGGCAAGATGTCCTGCATCAACATTGGCAAATAGGTTATTCATATCTATTGAACTTATCTGCTTGAAAAATAGTGAAGTTGCTTTATACTGAAAAATAGTTTAAATCAAAAATAAAGCTGGCTTGCAGCTGACGACAAAAAATACGACTACATGCTTAAAAACCCCTACAGTAAAGACAATAATAAAAAAAGGAGATCCAAAATGGTTAGTGCTTTGTAACATAAATTCCGTAACTTAAATGAGACGAAAATAACCAGACTTAGAATTTTTTGATGTCACTTCTACAGCTTTTTTTCTTAGTAGATATGCTTTTATTTTAATAACACTTATTAATATTACTATGCACTAGCGTGAGTTTACTACGCTAAATTTGAAGATGCTTACCAGAAGCTAATCATAGACAATTTTTGCGTATATACTAAACGTTAATTTTCTCTACAAC
>CAYZYX010000046.1:0-10003 GCA_964482715.1 uncultured Clostridia bacterium | reverse complement strand
TTTCATTCTTGCCTTTACTGCGTTTTATAACAATTTACTTTGGCCCTTGATAGTTGTAAGATCAGAGGAGATGCAAACGGTTGCACTTGCCCTGCAGCAATTTAAGAGTGCCTGGTATTATCGTCCTGAACTGGTACTGGCTGTTACCATTATAACTATTTTACCTATGACCGTGATCTTTTTCTTTCTCCAAAAATATTTCTTACAGGGAGTCTCAATACAAGTGGAAAAATAACATAGGCTCTTTTGTGGTAAAAAGATTGCCAAACAATATAGTTGTAGCTTAAACCCGAGTAACTCAGAAATAAATACTTAAAATTGTGACCCATAAAAAACATGGAAAAATTAAGGCTTGTCTGGGGAGATCTTCACAAGCATGTTCATGTGAATGATATGGATAGGCTCGATGAATTAGCAGAAGATGCCAAGAAAAATCTCGATTTTTATGCTTTCCTCTGCTATCCTTTTGTCTGGTATCTCCAAAGCCGCTCAGGGAAGATACGGTGGCTGGGACACCCGGTAAATTTACATAGTGTCTTTTCCGAAGTCAATAAGGATGGATGTCTGTTGGTAGAGTCTGTTGCTCCAGCACAAGAAATAAAGAGGTGGGAAGCAAAGTTGCGTCAAGCTGCTAAAGAACATAACAAAGAAGAAGAATTTGTGACACTCTTAGGCTACGAATGGCACGGAAATAGAAAAAAATACGGTGATCACAATATAATTTTTTTCGACATAGATCTTCCCTTTGAGGATGAATCTGAACTTCCAATCCTTTACAAAAAGCTAAAAGGAAAAAGGGTATTAGTGATTCCACATCATACAGCATATAAGATAAGAAGAAGAGGCAAAGACTGGAATATTTGGGATAGCAAGCTGAGTCCTGTAGCAGAAATCTACAGTTCCCATGGTGCCTCAGAGGTAGATTCCTTCCCAATGTTTCTCAATAATAACTATTCAATGGGTCCCGGGTGTTCTAAAGGATCTTGGCAACTGGCTCTTAATAAGGGATTACGCGTTGGCGCCATAGCAAGTAATGATGGATGGGGTCTTCCAGGAAGCTGGAACAAGGGACTTGCTGGAGTTTGGGTGACTTCGTTTACCAGGGAAGGTTTATGGGACGCATTTCAACATCGAAGGACATACGCTGTTACAGGAGACAGGATTGAACTCATGTTCTGGGTAAATGACACTTTTATGGGAGGAGTGTTAAATACCAATGTTCGTCCACTTATTGTTAGATATAAGGTCTCATGTCTCGATAAACTTGATCGTGTTGAACTTATTCATAACGGCAGACGAGTGGCTTGCCATTATTACGCTGATACTCAAAGAGAAGAGGCCCTGATTGGAGAAGTAGTTTGCAATATTAGAATTGATTTTGGATGGGGTCCCGCAAAGCATTATGGTTTTTCTGATGGAACAACCATATGGGACGGTTGCCTGGAGGTTAAAAAAGGAGAACTTCTCTCTGCTCTTGGGTGTTTTGGAAGACGTGGCCAAAGGCTAAAGACATCAGGTAACCTGGCAAACTGGCAAATAAGACTTCCTTATAGAAATGGAGACAGGGAGTCAGAGATCAAAGAGAGTATTATATTCACTGTAAAGGGGACAAGCGAGACAGTGCTTAAATTTTCAGGAGAAGGATACGATTTTAGTAAAAAACTTCGGGATCTATTATACAAAAGTGAAGTAATTGCCTTAGAGGACAAAACGAGTAAGCTAATTGAAAGTGAGTTTGGAATTAGACAGGACAAAATTATTAATGATGAGGTATATTATTTTAATGCCCCAAAGATTAAATTACATAGAGCCGTCATTTCAAGCGAGCTTAAAGCAGAAGGATTTTTCGAGATATCTCATCTTGGTGCCGGCTTTAACTACTTATATATCCGTGTTTTTCAGCTAAATGGTCAGATGGCCTGGTCAAGCCCGGTGTGGATAAAAGTAAAAGGAGATGAAAATGACTGAGATCATGACATCCCGAGAAAGAATCCTAAAAACAGTAAAAGGTGAAAAAGTTGATAGAGTCCCTATTTATGCACCCTGTGTCACAGGAAGGATAATTAATCCCTGTGGAATCCCTGTAGGTCTTCAGGTTGCCTATCTTTTGATGGATAATGTTCCAGCTTTTGATGAATGGATAACCCAAGACCTCAATTATCTTGAAATTGTTAGATTAGCTGAAGAGAAGTGTGAAAAGGTATGGACTTATGGCTTTCCTGAACTTGATAGAAGGTTCCTCCTTATTCCAAGAGAATTTATAAAAGTAGCTAAAATTGAAGAAAAAAACTCCTCTTTTTTGATAACATACCAGGTTAAAACCCCTAAAGGCAAATTAGAGTACATCTGTGAAAAAAGAAAAAATATCTCCACAGTCTGGGATCGAAAACCATTAATTGAAGATAAAAAAGATGTAGACAAGATACTTTCTGTTCCCTATACGTTCTCAGAACCAGATGTTGAGGATTTTTTCAAATATAAAGACAAAATAGAAAAGGCAGGAGGTTTAATGTATATTTTTGTAAGTACTCCTATGGTGTGTGTATCTCAACTTTTTCAATTTGAGAAATTTCTAATGTGGTGTATAACGGAAAAAAATACCATTACTCGTCTAATTGAAACTGCCTTTGAGAGAATATACAAGCAACTTAAGTATCTTCTTCAAAAGGGAGCAGGACCTGTATTTCATTTTGGAGGTTCAGAACAGGCAACTCCTCCCATGATGTCTCCAGAACTTTACGATGAATTTGTGGTAAAATATGACAGAAAGCTTTTTGATTTAGTACACAGTCACGGTGGTCTGGTAGCAGTACACTGTCATGGGAGGGTAAAGGGCATTTTGGATAAGCTCGTAGAAATGGGGGTAGACCTTCTTGATCCTGTAGAAGCTCCCCCGAGTGGAGATATTGAAATAGGAGAGGCCAAGAAAAAAGTTAAAGGTAAAATAACTCTTGTGGGAAATATCCAGTTTGGGGATATGGAAACCTGTACCCCTGAGGAGATTGATAAAAAAGTAAAAGAGGCTATATTATCCGGTGGAAAAGAAAAATTTATCCTGGCTACCACTGAAGGACCTGTATCTCCAGTATCTTCCAGAATGAGGGATAATTACATCCAGTTTATCGAATCGGGGATCAAGTATGGAAGATTTGAGTGAAATTGACCGGATGATTTCTTTTTTCAGGAGGTTAAAATGAATGTAGTGCTGATTATCATTGATAGTCTTCAGAAAAACTATGTTGGTGCATACGGAAATAAATGGATAAGAACCCCAAATCTTGACAGACTGGCAAAACAGGGTTGTATTTTTAACAATGCCTATCCTGAATCTTTGCCTACCCTACAGGTAAGAGTTGCCCTTTATTCTGGAAGAAGGCTTTTTCCATTTCGAGAAAATTTAATGAAAAAAGGTGACCGAGTTGTTCAGCCTGGATGGGGTCCTGTGCCGGAAGAGTGGATAACACTACCTGAAATCCTTCAGCAAGAAGGCTACAGAACAGCCCTGATAACTGATGCTTATCATCAATTCAAACCTGGCAAAAATTTTCATCGAGGATTTGATCAATTCACCTTCATCAGAGGTCAGGAAGATGATGCCTGGATAAGTGGCTTTCTCCCAGGAGTTAGAAAAATACAGGACTATTACGTAGAACTTTCCGGAGAAGGAGGCGAAGATACAGTTACCCGAAACAAAGTCAGAGTCTACATGCATGAGAGGTATTTTAAGAACACAGCTAAAAGAGAAAGTGAAGAGGATTACTTTGCCCCAAAAGTCTTCAGGGAGGCAGTTAAATGGCTCTACCAGAATCAAGATGTAGATAAATTCTTTCTGACTATTGACTGTTTTGATCCTCATGAACCCTGGGACCCACCCACCTATTATAGAAAAATCTATGATCCAGATGATGATATGAAAAAAGATATAATCTGGCCCACCTATTCTTCTGCGTCCCTCCTAAATCAAAGGCAAATAAAGAGGTTAAGGGCAAACTATGCAGGTGAGGTGACCATGGTTGACAGATGGCTGGGGTATTTTTTAGATTCTCTTGATTATATGAATTTGGCCAAAAATACGTTATTGATAGTTATATCAGATCATGGTCATCATGTGGGAGAGAAAAACCTTGTTGGCAAATTTCCCTACCCTATCTTACCTGAAGTTGCAGATCTTGTCCTTTTTATAAAGGACCCGGAAGGAAAATATGCCGGAAAGAAGATTAATGATTTTGTCTACAATTTTGATCTTGCCCCAACGATCCTATCGTTCCTGGGGATAAAAGTCCCTGAAGAAATGGAAGGAATAGATCTTATTCCTGTAATAGAGGGTAAAAAAAAGACAAAAAGAGATCATGTCACCGTGGGCTGGCAAAACAACGTAATGGTCAAAACTCAAGATTTCTGGTATGTAGGAAGATTGGATAGATCTGAAGAACTCCTTTTTCACCTCGCGGATGACCCCGAATTTGAATCAAACATCGCCCCTGGAAAGAGGGATATCTGTGAAAAATTACATGGTCTTGCTCTTCAGGATGCAGGAGGTTCTATCCCTGATTACGTTCAAAACTGGCCTAAATACAAGGTTTATGGAGGAATAAGGTGGTAACATGTGACTTAAGAGAGAGCAAGATTTTTTCTTTTCTTTCTGTTCCCAACTTAAAGGACTATCAGGTAATCGCCAGTCCAGAAGGTGAAGATGAAGGTTTCTGGGCGGGAGGATGCTCCTCTTTAAGGGATAAAGAAGGTAAAATCTGGCTTGCCTACAGACTGAGAAATCCGGAAAAAAGAGGACACAAAGTCTGTATCGCCGTCTCTACTGATGGATTTAGATTCCAGGTTTTGAAAAATCTATCTAAAGATGACTTTGATGGAATCATTTCCTTAGAAAGACCTTCCCTTTTGCAAGATCCCTTTACCGGAAAATACAGGCTCTATCTTTCTGCAGAAAAAGAGGGAAAATGGTACATCTACAAGTTAGAAGACACTCACTCTCCTGAAAACTTTGACCCCTCAACAGCAAAAATTGTCTTTAGTCCATCCATTCAGAATAAAGATAGCAGGAAAGTAAAGGACCCTTACATCTTTAATTTTTTAAATACCTGGTTTATGTTTTATTCAGGATCAGGTCCTGAACCTCAAGAAGAGGTCTATCTTGCTATCTCCCAGGATGGGACAAGATGGATACGAATGGGGAGAGTTTTATCAAGAAGTCACTGGCATGATTATCACACCCGGATGAGCTGCCTCATGCCTGTTGCAAAAGGATTCCTGTGTCTGTACGAAGGTTCATCCACGGGCTGGTATGAGCCTCATTTTAATCTAAATATTGGCATTGGCTTTACCCTTAATTTGAAAAATATCCTGGATTTGACAATTACAGAACCTTTGTTATTTTCTTCAACAGGAAAAAAATTTTCCACTGTTCGGTATGTAGATTATGTTGTTTTAAACAATAAAATTCTTTTTTATTATGAGGCTGCAAGAAAAGATGGATCTTTTGAGTTAAGAGTAACTCAACTCGTTTTATAAAAAGGAACACCTGTAGAAATATTCTTGCAAACCGGGTAATTTTAAAGGAGGGAGGTGATAAAAAATAATCCCTATAAGTTAAAGGAGGTTAATAATGAAGATAGGAGGTAAGTTGAGGCAAAAAATAGCGTTTTTTCTTTTTGTTTTGATGTTGGCTCTTTTGGTTGGTGGTGTGGGATTAACACAAGAAAAAATTACCCTCATTTTCCGACAAAATGATCCTCCTGCTGATGCTGCAGGTTTACCTCAGGCTGTAGCAGAATTTGACCGTAACCACCCTAACATCAAAGTAAAGTACGAATCAGTTCCCTGGTCAGACGCCCTCAATCAATTCATTCGGGAAGCGGGAGTTGGAACTGGACCTGATGTCTTGCAACTTGCCTTTGTCTGGACACGTGATCTGGCCAAAGCTGGAACATTAGTAAAATTAAACCCTCTCATTAAGCAATATCCACTCCCCTATGGTATAGAAGATTTTGTAGCTGTAGAATTAGGTATACTGGATGAGGGAATTTATGGTATTCCCTGGACAACAGATACCTTTGCCATGATATACCGAAAGGATTTCTTTGAAGAAGCAGGTATTGCCCCTTTTCCTGATGACTCCTGGGAACATTTCAAAGAAGTAGCTGGTAAGTTGACCAAGGATCGTGATGGAGATGGAGTAATTGATCAGTACGGCTTTGCCTTTCCTGCTGGAAGCGGATCAACTGGTGGGATGTGGTTCCTGGTGAATTACTTTATATGGAGTAACGGATACACATTCATAAAACAAAGTTCAGAAGGGGGGTGGCAAATCGGTGTAGATGCGGGGGCTATAGCGGAAACGATGCGTTATTTTAACAGTTTCTTTGAAGAAGGTATAACTCCGCGTTCACTAATTGCTGTGGATTCCTGGGGTGATCCTGAACTAATATATGGACTCGCCAAGGGCGACTTCGCTATGGGATTTATGCCTCCTGCATCATTCCGAGCAGCGATGAATGCTAACCCAGAGGCACCTTTATTCTCTGCACAGGTTCCCGCAGGAAGAGTAACCAGACGAACCCACTTAGGTGGACGGACTCTGGCTATAAATAAAAATACCAAGCACATAAAAGAAGCCTGGGATCTGTTAAAATGGATGTGTTCAGAATATGTATTTGAAACATACTACAGACAACAGTTTTCTGCCCAGAAAACTCTATTAAAAAAGATTAAATATGGACCCGAATACGAAGGTTACGTAAAGCTTATCCCTCAAGCTCAGACTTTTTACACCTATATCATCTCACCTGTGAGAGTCCAGACTATGTGGGCTTTAACTAACAGGGAATTTGCAGCGGTTTATTCCGGCCAAAAATCCATTGAAGAAGCCAGTAAAGAGCTTATATCCAAGATCAGGAAAGCACTGGAGGAAGCTCTTAAAGAATCTTAGAGTAGA
Organism: uncultured Clostridia bacterium; assembly: GCA_964482715.1. GTDB lineage: Bacteria > Aerophobota > Aerophobia > Aerophobales > B3-G15 > CAYZYX01. The sequence goes on along the minus strand of CAYZYX010000046.1, from coordinate 3,054 downwards.
TAAAGGGCCATAGGTGGGTGAGGTAAAAATAAAGAAAAGTAGAGGCACATTTAGCAAAATTACGATTCGTGGATTTAGTTTTATCTTACCCGCCCTGGCCCTCCTCATCTTTTTCTTCTTTATCCCTTCTATATACAACATACAGCTCAGCCTCCATAAAATCAGTCTTTTCCAAACTGCTGGAGGTGGAGGAAAATTTGTTGGCCTGGCTAATTTTATAAAGTTAGCAAAGGATTCTGAATTTTACAATGCTTTAAAAAACACCGCGTTGTGGCTTACGCTGGCTACAGTTGGATTAAGACTGATTCTTGGTTTTATCCTGGCATTGCTTTTAAACTCGTATCCCTTAAAAAAATGGCATCTGGCTGGGCCAGCGCGTATTTTGATATTTGCCCCCTGGGGAGTACCACCTGTTGTTGCGGTGACTATCTGGAAATGGATGCTTCATAGTAGATATGGGGCTGTTAATCTTATCTTTCAAAGATTAGGACTTATCCGCCAGCCTATATCATTTTTGACCGATACTTCCTTTGTGTGGCTTTCTATTATCTTGATAATTGTCTGGAGAGAGCTGCCTTTTACCGTTGTTACCTTTCTTGCCGGACTCCAGTCCATTCCACCGGAACTATACGAAGTAGCAAGAATTGATGGAGCCAGCTGGAGACATGAACTTATTCATATAACTTTACCCCTTCTCAGACCTGTAATAACTATCATCACCTTCATGATTACTATCTGGACATTCAATAATTTTGTCTATGTCTGGCTTACCACACGTGGTGGGCCGGGAAATTTCACCCATGTACTCGGGACAAAAGTATATTTTGAAAGTTTTGTCAATTACGAAATAGGCTATGGAGCCACTTTTGGAGTTATAATGACTGTAATAATGATGATTTTTGCCATAGCTTATTTTAAAACCTTCTTCAAAAGAAGTATAAGCGGGACATAAATGAGACCCTTTATCCAAAAGATCCGTGATTTATCTATAATTGTTTTAACCTTTTTTCTAATAGGAATCATACTCTTTCCTTTTTTCTGGATGATCATAAGCTCTGTAAAAACTCCCATGGAACTTTTAAGCAGGGAACTGAAATTAATTGGAAGCCAATTCACCCTTAATAATTACTTCCGAATATTTGAAGCCGGGTTTCTCCGTTTCATCTTCAACAGCATATTGGTTTGCTCAACGGCAACTTTTATCTGTGTGGGTCTTGTGGCTGCCCCTGCTGCTTACGCTATTTCCCGTTATCGCTTTTCAGGAAGAACTTCTATAATGGCTTTGATTGGCTTCACCCAGATGTTTCCCTGGGTAATTCTTGTAACACCTGTTTTTATGATATTCTGGTTTTTACATTTAGTAAACTCTTATATAGGTCTTATTGTTGTATATATTGCCATCACCGTTCCTTTTTCAATTTACATGCTGGTTGGATATTTTGAAACCATTCCCAGGGCTTTAGATGAAGCAGCTCTTGTGGATGGATGTTCGGCTACGAAAACCATGTTTTTGGTAATCTTGCCTGTGGCCTGGCCAGGGTTGGTGGCAACTTTTGCCTATACATTTGCGGTAACCTGGAATGAGTTCATATTTGCTCTCACCCTGATGACACAAACTGAAAAAAAGACTGTTCCTGTAGGGATAGCTAACTTTCTTGGACAATACACTACTGACTGGGGAGTTGTAATGTCAGCTTCGGTTGTTGCCACTATCCCTACCGTCATTTTCTTTCTTTTGCTTCAACGTCATTTAGTAACAGGGCTATCTGCTGGAGCTGTCAAACAGTAGTTTGTCTACAAATTATTATTTGGAAAAGGCAAGGCCATCTCTCTTTCAGAAGTTCACGCAACTCCTGGCTGTGAGGTAGAAAGTATGAATCAGAAGATACTCCCGCGTTGGTAAAAAGAAAACCCATCACTTTGACATGTTCTCATCCGGCAAAAAACTAAATATAAAAGTTGAAAAATAAAGAAAGGAGAATAAAATAAAAGGGCAACTTAACCAATTTAATTTTTTGTAAAGAGGTTTAAAAAGTACAAATACCAGAGGGTGACAAAATGGAAAAAGCAATAAAAAGGGCACAGGTTCTTATTGAGGCTCTCCCATACATCCGTCAATTTTTTGGGAAAACGGTGGTGATAAAATTTGGTGGAAGGACTATGGATCAGGAGGAAATAAAAAAAGGAATTGTTGAAGACATTGTTCTTATGCGTTATGTTGGAATAAAACCGGTGGTGGTTCATGGAGGAGGAGAAGCTATTTCCCGAATGATGCAAAAGTTAGACATAAAACCAAAATTTGTAGAGGGAAACAGAGTTACTGATCAGGCTACGATGGAGATTGTAGAGATGGTTCTTGCTGGCAAAATAAACAAAGAAATCGTGGCTTTAGTAAATCAATATGGAGGAAAAGCTGTTGGCTTAGAAGGAAAAGACGGACAGCTAATTCTGGCAAAAAGATCTGTAGAAAAAAAACTGGGGCTTGTAGGAGAGGTTGAAAAGATAAACCCTCAACTTATAGAGGTTCTGGAAAAAGAAGGTTTCATTCCAGTAATAGCTCCCGTAGGGACAGGCAGTGAGGGCGAAACTCTCAATATAAATGCCGATGTTGTAGCAGCCGAGGTTGCCGGTGCTCTACGCGCTGAGAAGTTAATATTCTTGACTGACGTGGAAGGAATAATGCAAAATCCATCTGATCCAGAAACTCTCATTTCAACCCTATCCTTAGGAGAAATCGAAGTCATGCTTAAGGAAGGAAAAATTCAAAAAGGAATGATCCCTAAGGTTAAAGCTTGCAAAAAAGCACTGGAAATGGGGGTAAGAAAAGTTCACATCATCAGTGGAAAAATACCCCGTTCTCTTCTTCTGGAAATATTTACTGATAGGGGAATTGGAACTCAAATTCTGTCCTGAGCTTTTCTTTTAACTTATCCCCTTGTCAGTTGAAAACAAATTTTTATAATAAAATGTGACTTACCTAAAGGGCGGGAATAGCTCAGGTGGTAGAGCATCAGCTTCCCAAGCTGAGGGTCGCGGGTTCGAATCCCGTTTCCC
>CAYZYX010000045.1:0-10143 GCA_964482715.1 uncultured Clostridia bacterium | reverse complement strand
CAAGTAGGATCATCCCAAGATTTAAACGAAGACAAAGGAAAATAGGTCATCTTATCTCCCGGATACATCTTCTTGGTCTTTCAACAAGGGATGTGAAAAAGTGAGATTTTGAATTTGAAATGGGATGACCTTGACTTTCGTCAGAAAATTATATATATTGTAAACACTAAGAATAACGAGAAAAGAGAAATCCCTATGAACCAAGTAGTATTTAACTTTTTACTCAAAGTAAAAAAGCACCCTAATAGTCCCTATGTATTTTGTAATAAGGACGGAAAACCTTATAGTGATGTGAAAAAAGCTTTCTGGCATGCGTTAAAGCGAGCAGGGATAAAAAATTTTAGGTTTCATGATTTAAGGCATACCTTCGCCTCACACCTTGTTATGGCAGGTGTAGATCTTAATACCGTTCTATAAAGGATTTTCAAAAAGATGGGCGGATAGCTCAGCTGGGAGAGCGCTGCCTTCACGCGGCAGAGGTCGCAGGTTCAAGCCCTGCTCCGCCCACCAGAAGGGGCCGTAGTTCAGTTGGCCAGAATGCCAGACTGTCGATCTGGAGGTCGCGGGTTCGAGTCCCGTCGGCCCCGCCATTGGGCTTTATAACTTTGATAAAAAGACGATTTTTGGGGTCAGAACTATCTGCTAACTTTGCTAAGACCCACCTGACCGAGTCTGTCTCAAAGAGCATATCCTGATAGCCAAAAATCCCAAAGAAGTAGTGATTTTTTGAAAAAATACGCTACCCACAAAGGGTAGAAAAAAGGTGGAAAAATGAGTACAAAGCTCTACGTAGGAAATCTTTCCTACAAGGTGACTGAAGATGATCTTAAAGATCTTTTCAGTGAATTTGAATCAGTAATCGAAATTAAGCTAATTACTGATCGGGCTACGGGTAGATCCAGAGGATTTGGTTTCGTCGAACTTAGTTCCAGTGAAGAGGCGAGTAAAGCGATTAACACTCTTAATAAAAAAACAATCCAGGACAGACAGATTATCGTTAATGAGGCTCGACCGCAAAGAAAAGACAGGTCACGAAAGTATTGATCTCTGTTTGAACGTGAGTTGATAAAGTGACGTACGGTGGCTATTGAAGAATCGCTAAAAATAGCCACCGTTTTCCTCACGCGCAGGGGGTGGTGAAATTATTGGCGAAAAGATCATATATCAACTGGTTGGAAAAAAACTTCTTTTAAATCTGGTTATTTACGGTTTACTTTACAGATTAGTCTTCCGAAAAATACTTTATTATCACGTTATAATAAAAGTCCCCATACGACTTGTCTGGATAGCCCTTTTATTTGTTGCTGTAACCAGTAAAATCGTTGTCATCGGTGAGGAAAATTTAAGAAAAATTAAAGAAGAGAAACAAAAGGTGATTTTTGTTTTCTGGCATAGTTGTTATACATTGCTTCTTGTTTCTCTCCGTCCAGAAAAAGCGGTGGGGCTTGTGCATTTCTCCTTTCGAGGAAACTATATAGCTGAACTTGCTACTGTGTTTAACTACCACATAGTTAGAACCTCTAAAGGTGGAAGGTCAATTTGGCAACTTATTAAAAAGATTGAAGAAGGTTACTCTGGATTTATCGCTATTGACGGTCCCCAGGGGCCAGCTTATCAAATCAAGCCAGGGGCGATTTATATTGCCAAAAAAACAAAAGCCACGATCATTCCTCTAAACATAAAAGCTCACAGAGGGATAACTCTCCGCAGGCGATGGGATAAACATTTTATTCCCCTGCCCTTCAACAAAATTACCGTAGTCATTGGTAAACCTATCAAGATAAAACCTGAAAACTCTCTTACAAAAATTGCCATGAAGGTAAATGGGTCACTTCTTAGACTAACTTGCAAGTGACCAATAATGAGATATAATATTTATGATCTCTACTGATTTCTTCTTGTTATTGAAAAAATCTCTTCGGAAAAGAGAAAATGAAAGGACTGATTCGCAAGAAAAAAAGACACGGCTTTAGAAAAAGAATGCGAACCAAAGCGGGAAGACGCATGATAAAAAGAAGAAGGCTCAGAGGCAGAAAAACCCTGGCTAAGTAGGGTTTAAGTTGTTAAAATAAGAAGCCATTCTAACAGATCCTTTTAAATAGACAGAGAGTTTGTTAGCTATTTTATTATTTTACCATAATGGGCTATCCTTCCGTATTTCAATTTTTTGCTTCTTCCCAACTGGAAAAAGTATGCTAAATTAAATAAAAACATGAGATTTTTTTATGGATGCCATACAAATAGTTAATGTGTCCAAAAAGTTCAAAGAAAGAGGGAAATCCTTTTTTGTTTTAAACAGGATAAATTTAAATATTAAAAAGGGAGAGATATTCGGATTTTTGGGACCCAATGGAGCTGGAAAAACCACTTTGTTAAGTATTATCCTGGGTATATTGTATCCTGATGAAGGTAAAGTTATAATCATGGGTCAGGATGTTCACAAAAAAAGAGAAATCATGGAAAAAATAAACTACGTATCAGGTGAAACCAGATTTCACTGGGTCTTAACCGTGAGAGATGTTCTCAATTTTTACGGTATGTCTTATGGAATCTCAAGAAAAAAGCTAAAAAAGCGGATTAAGATGCTGCTTGATTTTTTTGGTATAACTCAAATAGCTCATAGGAAATTTGACTCTCTTTCTACAGGAGAAAGAATGAGACTGGTATTTGCAAAAGCCCTCTTAAATGAACCTGAAATTTTACTATTTGACGAGCCAACCTTAGGACTTGACCCTCAAATAGCAAATAAAGTAAGAAAGGAGATAAAAAGAGTAAATGAAGAACTTAGAACGACCATACTCTTAACCAGTCACTACATGCAGGAAGTTGAAAGCCTCTGTCACCGAATTGCCTTCATTAATAAAGGCAGAATAATCGATACGGGGAGTGTGGAGAAGGTTAAGAGAAAAAGGTTTTCCAGTTATGACTTAATTATAAAAGTCAGAGAAATTAAAGATCAAAAATTAATGGAGGAAATGGGGTTTAAACTGTGCAAAGATAGGGTCCACATAAATCTTTCCTACCATGATGATCTGAATAAAATCCTGTCTTTTTTTACCGAAAATGGATATAAAATTGTGGATATCCAGATAAAAAAACCTACACTGGAAGATTATTTTGTCAGTACCCTGGATACCGATGAAGTGGTACAAAGTTAAAGCTTTAATATTCAGGGATTTCCTCATATTTATAAGGTCCAAATGGAGACTGGTGGAATTTTTTTATTTTCCGGTAACTACGGTAATTATATGGGGACTTTTTGCTCTTTATACCAGAAAATTTACCGCAGAAACAGGTCTTATGGTTCTGGTGGTAAATGTCTTCTGGAGCTTTTCCTATATATGTCAGAGTACTGTAAACCTGCAGATGAATGAGGACATCTGGAGTGGTAGTTTAAAACAGGTTTTAGCTTCAGGGATATCTGAATTTGAGTATATATTCTCCAGAATCATTTCCTCTGCCCTGATATCTATGATAGTTATGGTGATAATGCTTTTTGTTGCCGGTTATTTTGGTTTTCCGGTTAAGGATAAACTCCCCCCGATATTGTTTTTAACAGGTATAACCCTGCTGGGATCTGTCGCTCTATCAGTAATTATTGCCGCCTTTATCATCTTTCTGGGAAGAGATTATGCTTTTTTAGCCTGGACCATTTTGCAACTTTTTATCCTCCTTTCTGCACCTCTTTTCCCCGTTGAAATACTACCACCGGTTTTGCAGGTTGTTGCCTTTTTTATGCCTTTCACCAAATTGTTTGTCGGTATCAGGGAACTTACAGGTAAAGGTATGGTTAGCTCAAAAACCCTTGTAGAATCAGCAGGAGTAGCCTTTATCTATCTTTGCTTTTCCTTCCCTCTCTATTTCCGGGCTTTCAAAAGAGCTAAATTAACTGGACGGCTGGTTAAGATGACTTAAATTTTAACCATTCTGTAGTATAATTTTTATTGAAAAACCATTTTCAACTTTTCACAGGGAGCATGAAAATGGAAAATATAAGCAGGGAAGAGGCCGCGCATAAAATTAAAAAATTAAGGGAGGAGATTCGTTATCACGATTACCGCTACTACGTACTGAACCAGCCAGTAATATCTGATGCCGAATACGACAGATTAATGCGTGAACTCCAAAAGCTTGAGGAAAAGTTTCCCGAACTTGTAACCCCTGACTCACCTACTCAAAGAGTAGGAGCCCCTCCTAAGGAAGAATTTGGCACTGTAAAACATTTCATCCCTATGCTTAGCCTGGCCAATGCTTTTGAAGAAAGTGAAGTTTACGATTTTGATCGCCGTGTCAGGAAGGGATTAAATGGAGCAAGACCTGAATATGTAGCTGAACCCAAAATAGATGGCCTGGCAGTTGAAATAGTCTATCAAAAGGGAATAATGCAGGTTGGTTCAACCAGAGGTGATGGAGAGACAGGAGAAGATGTAACTGAAAACTTAAAAACCATAAAAGCTGTTCCCTTGAGACTAAGAGAGGACGAAATAGGTGTCCCTGATCTTCTTGAGGTAAGAGGAGAGGTATACATGAGAAAAGAAGATTTCCAAAAGCTCAATAGAGAACGTGAGAGAAACGGGGAGTCTCTTTTTGCCAATCCAAGAAATGCTGCTGCCGGTTCCTTGCGCCAGCTGGACCCCAAGGTAACCGCCTCCCGTCCCTTAAGGATATTTTTCTACGGCATAGGAAGAGTTGAGGGGTGGAATTTTACCAATCACTGGGAAATCCTTCAGACATTTTTAAAATGGGGATTTCCGGTTAACCCTCACGTGAAGCTCTGCCTGGATATTGAGGAGTGCATCGAGTATTACAGAAAAATTAGTGAGATTCGAGAGGAGCTTGACTACGAAATAGACGGGGTTGTCATCAAGGTAAATCAACTTGAATACCAGCGCAGATTAGGAGAAATATCACGTAGTCCCCGCTGGGCTCTTGCCTACAAATTCCCACCCACTCAAGCTACCACAAAGATAAGGGAAATAGTAGTTCAAGTTGGAAGAACCGGGGCGTTAACTCCCGTGGCTATTCTGGATCCAGTAGAAATAAGTGGAGTAACAGTATCTCGAGCAACTCTGCACAATCAGGACGAAATAGAGAGAAAGGATATAAGAGTCGGGGATACCGTTCTTGTTCAGAGAGCAGGAGATGTAATTCCAGAGGTGGTAAAGGTGATAAAAGAAAAACGCACAGACCAGGAGAAAAAATTCAGGCTTCCTTCCCACTGTCCGGTATGTGGAGCTGAGGTCAGCCATCCTTCTGGAGAGGTGGTGGCCCGCTGTCCTAATATATCCTGTCCCGCACGACTGAAAGAAAGCATTAAGCATTTTGCCTCCAAACAGGCTCTTGATATTGAAGGTCTGGGTGATAAAATAGTAGAGCAACTTGTCAACCGAAAATTTATCAAAAGTATTCCTGACCTTTACAGATTGAAGAAAGAAGACTTTCTAAAGCTGGAAGGGTTTGCGGAAAAATCAGCCCAAAATATGATTAATGCCCTGGAAAAAAGTAAAAAGACGACATTAGATAGACTGCTTTACGGTTTGGGAATTCGCCATGTGGGGCAACATCTGGCAAGAGTTCTTGCTGAACATTATCCCGACATCAAATCTCTAAGCCAGGCTTCTTTTGAGGAACTTCTCAGAATACCTGAGATAGGACCGGAGGTAGCTGCCAGTATAAGAGATTTCTTTACTAACAAGGAAAATTTAAAGGTTTTATCTGAACTTGAAAAACTCGGGATAAGTTATACCGTTGAAAAGACTTCGGCTGAAGGGAAACTAAAGGGACTGACATTTGTTTTTACAGGCGAACTTGAAAACTTTACCAGAGAAGAGGCAAAAAGACTGGTAGAAAGAGAAGGAGGGAAAGTGTCATCTTCTGTTAGCAAAAGAACTGACTACGTTGTTGTAGGTAAAAATCCGGGATCTAAATTTGAAAAGGCCAGAAGACTTGGAGTAAAAACCATCAAAGAAGAGGAGTTTATGAAACTCATTTAATAGAGGAGGCCACTTTTACCAGTTCTTCTAAAGATAAATCTCCCATCAGGATGAATGTTCTTCCATTCTTAGTCCACACCAGAGTTTTAGCAAAGGGGTTTTCTCGAACTTTCATCTTTAAATCACCAGATTCTATAGGTCGATGATGCCTCATCATTATCTGCTCCACACGTGGTATCTCAAAAAGTACAATTACCTCCAGTCCATTGGTGTACAAAATTTTAACCGCCCTTCTACCCCATCTTTTCAGCAGTATCCCACCCTGAATAGTGTATCCTGAAGGGAGATATTCGGGTAAGGCCAGGGGAAAGTCAATCTTGCTTTGAATCTTTTCTACAGGTTGAAGGGCAAAATCGAAGGTTTTTTCCTCAGGAGGAGACTCAGGTAAGCTGGTATACAGTTTCTCTAAAGGAATACGCTTGTTAAACTGGGCTTCTATGAACTCAAATGATGAACAGAGTTTTCCCTGAGGGTTGTATTTTTCCTGACGAAGGGGAAGGTAGGTGACTTTGTCTATCCACAGCTTTAAGAACGGTGAATCCGGAAAGTTTTTGGGAAAGAGGGAAACTTTATAAACGGGTCTTGCAAGGAATTTACTTTCAGAAGGGGATGAAAGGTCGAAATTTTTCAACATAATATCGAAGATACCCTCTCTTCTTTTTCTTATTAAGGGAGAATTTAAAGAGGGAAAAAGCCTTACTTTAGAACCGGGCAAATACTCCAGTCTCTTTTTGCCATCGTCAATCACAATTTTTCCCTTCAATACCGGTCCATCCAGGTATTCAAGATAGGTAAAGCCTGGCTTTTGGTATATTACCTTCATTTTGTAGGTGTAGGTCTTATTGGGGGTGTAAATTTTAACCTCTTTTATTCCCTCAAAATCTACTTTGAATCGAGCAGAGAAGGAATATCTTACTAAATCTTCACTCTCCTGTGCCGAAACAAACTGAGTAAAGAAAAACAGATTAAAAAGTAAAAATATTATTATAAAAAACCTGTAAAACATAAATTAGCTCCCTCCACTGGTGTCAATTAGTGTTAAAGGTAAAGATGGTTCCTCAACCCATAGGACAAATTCCCGGGAACGGAGGTAATCTTCTTCAAATTGATTAATACTCAAAGTAGGTGTTAAACGGGGGTATATGAATGAAAAGAAGATAAGCAGGATGAGCCCAAGGGCTATAGCTATTTTCCCTGGATAAGGCAAGGTTAACCACACATCCCAGTGTCGGGGATTTTTCTTTTTTACCGGTTTGAGGACAAGTCTTTCCTGCAATCTTTCATAAAAATCGGGTGTCCCCCTTTTTATAAGAATAAGTTTACTTAATCTATCAAGCCTCTGTAACTGATTGAATCTTCTGGCACATTGGTGACATTTCTTTAAATGTCTTTTTATTATTAGTCGAATGAAAAAATTTACCTCTCCATCCAGATAAGCAGAGAGATTTTCACTTACCCATTCACACCTCACGTTTCCACTCCTTTAAAATTATAGTTAAGATAAGGCAAAAGTTTCTTTCTCAACTCTTCTCTTGCCCTGAAAAGTCTCGATTTTATCGTCCCTTCAGGACATTTGAATATCTCAGCCAGATCTTTATAAGATAAGTCTTCAATTTCCCGGAGTATAAAAATTTCTTTAAGACCATCGGATAAAGAATCAATTGCCAGTCTTATTTTTTGACCCAGTTCTTTGTTTTCCAGAAGCTGCATAGGAGAAACCACACTTTCCTCAGGCAGTGTGTTTAACAACACATCCTTATTCTCGCTGGAAAGAAAAAGAGAAACTTCTTCGTGCTTTTTTTTTCTGTTATTGATTGCACTTATACAAGTATTTATTGCCAATCGATAAAGCCAGGTATAGAATTTAGACTTTCCCTTGAATTGAGGAAGAAAGCGGTAAACTTTGAGAAAGATCTCCTGCGAAAGATCATCGGCATCACTTTGATTTTTGGTCATGGCATAAGCTATGCTGTAAACTCGAGATCTATATCTTTCAACCAGCTGCCGAAAACTGGCTTCATCGCCTCTTTTGATTCTTTTCACCAGAACCTCATCAGAGATATGCATTTTTCTCCGTTTATGATAAACAAGCTTCAAAAGCTAAAACATCTGTACCCTCACATTTCCGTTGACTCCAGAAGTCCTTCTGTTAACTTCAAGAGAGAGGAGCAAAGTGCTCCTCTCTCTTTTAAAAGCAGGGATGAGGGAAAACCCCACTTTCAGTACCCCCTGAAGAACCCTTCCTTCCAGATTAATCTTAATTGTTTAGACTGAAATTTACAAAAAAAGTTCACTTTTTCCGGGAAGCTAAAAGAAAGATTAAGAAGATGTGGAGGTTAGAGTATAATATTTTCTTCTATTTCCTTTGGAGTTATATCCATACGATAAAATAGCCATTCTTTTAGCTTGGTTTCCAGTATTTTCTCCATGACCTCATTCCCCAGTGTCTCTCGCAGGAGAGCGCTCTTCTCAGCCTCTTTTATTGCCGAATAGAGATCATGGGGAAGTGACTGGATATTCTTCCTTTCTCTCTCCAGTTCAGACATGCTGTATAAATCTTCGTTAACCGGTTCGGGTAAAGGATAATCACTGTCAATTCCCTTGAGTCCTGCAGCAAGTAAAACGGAAAAGGCAAGGTAAGGGTTGCACGCGGCATCAGGAAATCTTATTTCCAGTCTTGTTGCTGTTTCTTTACCCTTTCTGTATACCGGAATACGAACAAGAACCGAACGGTTTCTCTCTGCCCAGGCAATATAAACCGGTGCCTCAAATCCAGGAACCAATCTCTTGTAGGAATTATACCATTGATTGGTTATAAGACATATCTCTTTACTGTGGTGAAGGATACCGGCAAGAAATTTCTTTCCTATGGCAGAAAGATTGTAAGGGTCACTCGGAGAAAAAAAGGCATTTTTATCATTTTGAAAAAGACTTAGATGAATATGCATTCCTGAGCCATTTTCACCCTTGAGAGGTTTGGGCATAAAAGTAGCATAAACCCCTACCCTTTCAGCTATCTCTTTTACAAGCCACTTATAAGTCTGGAGATTATCGGCCATGGTTAAGGCATCTTTATACTTGAGGTCAATCTCATGTTGAGAAGGGGCGACCTCGTGGTGAGCATATTCAACAGGGATTTTCATGCTTTGAAGAGCAAAAGTGGTTACTTCTCTCAAACCATCTCCTAAATCCACTGGATTTAGATCAAAATAACCCGCTTCATCAAGAGTCTCGATTTTTCTTTTATCTTTAAAATAAAAATACTCAGCCTCGGGACCAATGTTCATGTGCGAGAGATTGTAATCGTGGAGTTTATTTAGATTTTTAATCAAGATCTGTCTGCTATCACTTGTATAAGGCTCACCACTTGGAAGATAAATAGAGGCAAACATCCTTAAGACCTTGCTACCACCTATTTTAAAAGGGATAAGTTGTGCACTTTCAGCGATAGGAAAAGCTACCATATCGCTTTCCTGAATCCTCTTATAACCTAATATAGACGAACCATCAAATCCCATCCCATGAGCAAAAGCATCATCAAGTTCACCAGGAGTTATACTGAAACTCTTTAAAAAACCCAGAAGATCGGTAAACCAGAGTCTTACGGAGTCTATTCTCTTTTCTCTAACGTATTCCTTAACCTCTTGAGCATCTCTTAAGGTAAGCCCATCAAAAGAACCATAAGCTCCAATATAGTCCTCCATTTCTTTTCTAAAATTTTCAACTCGCTCTCTCAAACTCATTATCTCTGATTTCAATTTGAACCTCCTTTTATGACCAGTTCAGATAGGTCTTCGCACCTATTGTAATTTTTTTTCGCTTCCGGTCAATAGACGCATTAATTTGAGATTAGTAAACTTTCATTTACGGCATCTGTTTTAGGTGCCAGGGTCCGTCCAGACAGTTCTCCTTGTCCAGGTCTTATCCTGTTTCAAACTTGCGTACAGCTTGTTCTTTTCTTTTTATGAATGCAAAAGTAACCACCACTAAAATAAAACCTGGATGTTTGGTAGGGGTGCATTCAAATTATATCTGAGGTAAGCCTCATGAAAGTGACCTGAGCATGGTTTAGCTGTTAGAAGAAGTCAAAATAGATGGCGGAGAGGGAGGGATTCGAACCCTCGAGGGAGCTTTTGGCCCCCCACACGAT
>CAYZYX010000044.1:0-10812 GCA_964482715.1 uncultured Clostridia bacterium | reverse complement strand
AATAAAGAACAGACCTATTTTTCTTTGTTGGTGAGAATTTCTATACTTTTCATTCAACCCACTTTTTATACTTGCTAAAAAATTTTTTTTATTTATAGTGGAGAAAAAGGGATTAATTAATGGATGTGAAATTTTTAACTCCAAAAAGAGAGGGTACATTTATTTTTTCTATGTTATTTTGTTTTCTCCTCCTTTTTAATAGTCAAAACGGAATACTTTTTAATCATCTTTCCCTGGCCCAGGAAAAGGTAGCGGGAAGTGCTCTTCAACAAGAAAAACCAGAAGAATTTCTTCCTGGCCCCGGATTTTTAGAAAAAGCGGCTAATTTTCTTTATCTTCTTTATGATTACATTAAAAGAGCGGTTATCTTTCTTCTGGAAAAGACCATTTTTCAACAAAATCCGAAACTTGCCACCTTTTATGGAGAAGTGGCAACCTTTTTGGCGAGTCTAACAGCGATTTATCTTTTGCTTCTTTTAATATCTTCAGCGAAAAAAGTCATAGGAGTAGTTCTTCTTCTGGGATGGGCGCTTTTTTTTGTTGCTATTATTTTCAGAGGGGGCGGATAGAGGCATCCGAGTGCCGGAGGAGGGACTCGAACCCCCATGGAGTTATCTCCACATGGTCCTGAACCATGCGCGTCTGCCAATTCCGCCACTCCGGCTATCCTAAATATTATTAAAATTAAAATTTAAGTCAACAGGCTGACTTTCAGGGCTAAAATTGACTTTTTGTGCTCTCAATTTATAATAAAAAAAAACTCTTTCCAAGGAGGTAGATAAATGGTGGATCTCAAGGAAATTGCTGAAAATCTCATTCAGGGAAAAGCACCCCAGGTAAAAGAGCTTGTTCAAAAAGCTGTAGATGAGGGGCAGGATGTTCAGAAGGTCTTAAATGAGGGTCTTCTTGCCGGGATGAGTGTGGTAGGAGAAAAATTTAAGAAAAACGAGTTTTACGTCCCTGAGGTTTTAATTGCTGCCCGAGCTATGAAACAGGGAATGGAGATTTTAAGACCCATTCTTGCTGAGAAAGACATAAAAGGGGCAGGAACGGTTGTCCTTGGAACCGTCAGGGGCGATTTACATGATATAGGAAAAAACCTTGTAGGAATGATGCTTGAAGGGGCAGGATTTGAAGTAGTTGATCTTGGTGTTGATGTTCCAGCAGAAAAGTTCATCCAGACTGCCAAAGAGAAAAATGTCAACATAATTGGGCTTTCTGCTCTTCTCACCACAACCATGCCGGCAATGAAAGAGGTGATTGATGTTCTAAATAAATCAGAACTTAAGGGGAAAGTTAAAGTAATAATAGGTGGTGCCCCTGTTACCCAGAGCTACGCTGATGAGATAGGAGCAGATGGATATGCACCTGATGCTGCCTCTGCTGTGGATAAGGTAAAAGAACTTCTGGCAACTTGATTTTGTTGCGGGAAACAAAAATGCTTATTGTGGGGGAAAAGATAAACACTACCTTAAAGGGGGTTGACGGGATAATAGCTGGGAGAAATGCTTCCGCACTTCAAGATCTGGCTAAGAAACAAATTGAAGCTGGAGCTGATATGGTGGATGTCAATGTAGGAACGAGAGTCAAGACCGAAAGCGAGGACATGCAATGGGCAATAAAGACTATTCAAGAAGTGATTGATAAACCCCTGTGTATAGACAGTCCTAATCCAGAGGTTCTGGAGGCGGGTTTGAAAGTCCACAAGGGAAAACCTCTGATAAATTCTACCACAGCGGAAAAGGAGAGGTTGCAAAGGATCCTGCCACTGGTAAAGAAATATGATTTCAGGATAGTAGCTCTGACCATGGACGATACGGGTATTCCTGAAGATGCAGAAAAGCGATATACAATTGCCGGGAAATTGATAGAAAGTCTTGTTCGGGAAGGAATGAAGCTGGAGGACATATATATTGATCCTCTGGTAAGACCTATAAGCACAGATTGCAGTGTGGGAAAGGTTGTCCTGGATGCTATTGAAAAGATCTCCATTTCTTTTGAGGAAGTCCATCTCATCTGTGGATTAAGCAACATTTCCTTTGGTTTACCCAGGAGAGGTCTTTTAAATCGGGTGTTTCTGTCAATGGCTATAGAAAGGGGTCTTGATGCGGCGATTATCGATCCTCTGGATAAACAAGTTATGTCAACAATTTTTGCTGCTCGGGCTTTGGTGGGAAAAGATGAGTTCTGTACCGACTATTTATCTGCCTTTCGTCAGGGTAAGTTATGAAAGAAGAAAAAGCTAAGTTACGCCAGCAGAGCTTAGCTTCAAGGCGAAGTTTAAGGCAGGAGGAAATTCACCAAAAGAGCGAGATAATCTGGCAGAATCTTTCCAGACTACCCCTGTTTAAAAAAGCAGGGGTAGTTTTATTTTATATTGCTTTACCTGATGAAGTTCAAACTCAAAAAATGATGGATTCTGCTTTAAAAATGGGTAAAAGAATAGCTGTTCCCGTAATAGAAAGACATGGGAGAGAAATAAAACCTTTTGAGATAAAGTCTGCCTGCTTAGATCTGGTACCTGGACCTTTTGGCATTATGCAACCTATGGAGAAGGATCGTATTCCTCTTTCCCTGGAAGAAATTGATCTGGTAATTGTTCCTGGTATAGCTTTTGATGAACAAGGTGAAAGATTGGGATTTGGTGCAGGCTTTTATGACAGGTTCTTACGTAATCTTCCATCTTACACCAGGTTTGTCGCTTTAGCGTTTGAGTGTCAGCTTGTAAAGAAAATCCCCTGTCAAGATCATGATGTCCCCATGCACTACATAGTTACTGAAAAACGCGTGATTTTGTGTCATAATAAAATGACAGGAATAAGAAAGGAGGGGGATAGTGTACCTTGAAAAACCTCTTAGAGATTTTATTAAAGACACCTCCTCTCGGACTCCCACTCCTGGAGGAGGAAGCGTAGCGGCACTGGTTGGTGCACTGGGAAGTTCACTTTTGGCAATGGTTGCAAATTTTACACTGAATAATGAAAAATTTCAGTCAGTTGAAAGTGAAGTAAAAAAATTACTATCTGAAATAGATCATTATACCTCAAGATTTTGCGAATTGATAGAAGAAGACATCTCAGCCTATCGAGAATTTTCACACGCTCTATCATTGCCCAAAACCACCCCACAGGAAAAAGAAGTTAGAAGAAAAACTCTACAACTTACTTTGAAAAAAGCAGCACAGGTTCCTCTAATAACCTGTGAGTGTTGTTTGAAAATTCTAAATATAGCTTCTCGTCTTGCTGTTATTGGGAATCCAAATTTGATAAGTGATGTTGGAGTGGGAGCCTTACTGGCTCAGGCGTCATTAGAAAGTGCTGTTCTAAATGTAGAAATAAATCTCTCCTCTATTAAGGATTTGGAGTTCGTAGAGGAAAAAAGGAAAGCCGTTCAGGATATCTTAAACCAGGGTAGAAGAATTAGAGATCAGTTATTGGATGAAGTCAAAAGAAAGATAACTTCCTGAAGGCCTCTCTTATTTTCTTAAAAAAATGAAAGTACTGTTCGGGGTATGCTCCTGGGGTCTGGGTCATGCAGTTAGGGACCTACCCCTTATAAAGAAGATACTGGAGACCGGCCATCAGGTTTCAGTCGTAGGGAAGGGTCGGTCTTTGCAGCTTATACGTGATGAAATAGGTGACCGATGTCAATACATTGAACTTTCTGATTATTCCCCGGTTTACTCAGAAAAAGATTTTTCTGTGCCCAAATTTGTTGGCCGCTTCCCCCTGTATTTAAATGAAATAGCCAGTGAACACAGAAAGATAAGAGCACTTCTTAAGGAAAACGGCTATCAGAGAATTATTTCTGATAGTAGATTTGGTGTTTATCATCCTGATATACCTTCTTTTTTTATTTTTCACCAACTGAGATTTATAGCTCCAGGAAGAATAAAGATCTTTGAACTGGCAACTGAAGGATTCAACTATCTTTTTAAGAAAAACTTTCACAAATTTGTTGTCCCTGACTGGAAAGATAACGGATTGAGTGGAGAACTTTCCCATAACCTTAACTATTTCAAGGAAGATAAGGTTGAATATATTGGACCTATCTGCGATTTAAGAAAGCTACCTTTACCCGAAAATATTGATTATTTTGTTTCTATTTCAGGTCCTGAGCCTCAGAGGACCATTCTGGAAAAAAAGATCATGTCCCAAATTTTGAACTTAAAGGGCAAAGTAGTTGTTACTCTTGGAAAACCAGAAGATAAAAGAATTTTTGAACTTTCTCCCAATGTCACCGTTTTTGGTTATCTCAATCGAAAAAAACAAGAAGAAACCATGAATCGGTCTCGTTTAATAATAACCCGCCCCGGATACACTACCTTGATGGAACTTGCCTTTCTGGGCAAAAAAGCTTTGCTTATTCCTACTCCGGGGCAAACCGAACAGATCTATCTTGCTTATTACCACACTCGCAAGGGAAATTTTTACAGTGTTTCTCAGGATAAGCTTTGGCTTTCGCGAGATGTGAAGAAAGCGGAGGAATATCCAGGGATCAAAGTAAAAATTGAACCGGGTGAGGCAGAGAATAGATTTATGGAAGTGGTATTTGGTAGATGAAAAGGCGCTTTTTAATCATTGTCTCTACTATAATTGGTGTTATTCTTTTATTTTTAATTTTTTATCTTGTTAATGCAACTCTGGTTTTTTCCCATATGGTGAAAGTGGGTCCCCTGGGAATCGGGGTATTTGTAGGCAATGCCATACTCATAATGGTAGTTGGCGGGATATCCTGGCAAATTATTCTCAGAGCTTATGGACATTACCTTCCATTCTGGGATGTTTTAAAAATAAAAACAATAGGTTTTGCTGTGAGCTATCTTACCCCTTCCATGTATGTTGGAGGAGAACCCATAAGAATCTATCTTCTGGGTAAAAAGTATGGTGTCTCCATGACAAGAATAGGAGCTACCGTTGTAGTAGACAAATTTCTTGAACTGGGAGCCGGGTTATTTTATATTTTAATGGGAAGTATATTTGTTTTAATAAGATATTCCCTTCCCTGGCAGCTTTTTGTTATTCTCGTATTTATAAATGCAGCTTTAGTTGGAGTTATGGTACTTCTTCTGGTGGGCTTTGTCTGGAGAACCAGGCCTTTTTCCACTGTAGTAGCTCTTGTTGGAAAGGTAAAGCCCTTTAAAAAAATTGTAAGAATAGCCATGCCTACTGTACTCAGGTTGGAAAGAGAAATTTATTCGGCCTTTGGCAAATATGGAAAAAAAACTCTCAGGGCATTTTTTTTAAATCTTCTCATTGGTGGGTTGGTTTTCGTTAAACCGGCAATTTTCTTTTATTTTTTAAATACCCTTTTTAATCTTTCCCAGCTTGCTCTTCTTTTTGCCCTCACCCATTTACTTCTTGCCCTTCAGTTTACTCCTGGAGCCCTCGGAATTTTTGAATGGGGAGAAGTTGGTATATTTGGTTTAATTGGCGTGAAATCAGAAAGAGCACTTGCTTACAGTTTAATGGTAAGGATTACGGATCTTATGATGGTGGCAGCAGCCGGTGTTATCGGGCTTCATATGGGAGTGAAGTACTTCTGGGGAAGAAGAAAAAATGAGGATATGCGTGGTTTCTGATCAGGCTTTTCCAGCCTGGGGGGGAGAGGGAATAGCTACTCAGAATCTTTGCCGGGAGCTCGCCAGACGTGGCCACAAATTGCTTGTTTTAACTTCCAGGGTACCCGCTCCTCCCAGAGAGGAAGGAATTGAAATTATCAGATTTCCCGGTTTATTTGTTCCAAAAAAGGGATACTTTGCGGTTCAACTTTATACCAGGATTCAAGCTATCTTAAAGGAAAGAAAAATTGAAGTTGTTCAGGTCAATTTGCCCACTTTCCTCGGTTGGCAAGTTTTTGTGGCCTGTAAAAATCTTAATATTCCCAAAATAGCAGGAATTCACGTGCAAACGGGAAATGTTTTACCGGTAGGAAATACATTTTTTTCTTTACTTGAAAGACCGCTAAGGGTCTGGTTTTCTTTTTTTTATAATAATGCCGATCTCCTGATAAGCCCCTCCCTATTGGGGAAAAAAATTCTATCTCGTTATTGTAGGCGAAAAATAGAGGTTGTGAGTAACGGAGTTAACCTGGATGTCTTCAATTACTTTTCTGTTCCTGCTTTTAAGATTCAAGAATTCCGGAAAAAGTTCTCGCTGACTAATCACCCATTCATCCTTTATGTGGGAAGGTTGAGTCGGGAAAAAAACGTGGAATATCTCTTAAAGATTGCCTCGGCTTTAAAAAAGGAAGCCCCGGAACTTAAGCTATTAATAGTAGGTCAGGGAGAATTAAAACAAAAGCTTCATAAAAAAATAATAACCATGGACCTCATCTCATCGGTGATTTTAGCTGGTTTTTTACCCCTGGATGAGCTTCTTTGTGCTTACAGGGAGGCTCTTATCTTTATTTTACCATCTTTTTATGAGCTTCAATGTATAGCTTGCCTGGAAGCTCTTGCCATGGGTAATCCTTTACTTGTGGCTGAGAGCGAAGAAAACGCAGCGCGAGAGCTGGTTTTAGAAGGTTATAATGGATATCTTTTCAGTCTGGAAAACGTTCGGGACCCTGTTGAAAAAATTAAAAAAATTCTTGGTAACCCGGAACTGAGAAAATCCATGCAGGAGGTCTCTTTTTCTCTGGCTAAGAAACATGATATAAGATTAAGCATTTCAAAAATGGAAAAGATTTATAGCGATCTTATATAAAAAAATTTACCCAAAACCAGATTTTTGGTATAATTATTTATATCCCGAATCAGAATTAAAAATTGCAGACAAAAAGGAAAAAATCATGAAACCTGTTTTGCAAGTGGCACTGGATTTTGTTAATTTAAAAAGGGCTTTAAAAGTTGCCCGGCAGGCTGTGGAGGGTGGTGCTGATTGGCTGGAGGCTGGAACCCCTCTCATTAAAAGTGAAGGGATGGAGTGTATCAGGATTTTACGGAAAAATTTTCCCCAAATTCCTATTGTGGCGGATTTAAAAATAATGGATGTGGGCAGAATAGAGACTGAGCTTGCCTTTAAGGCAGGAGCGGATATGGTCTGTGTAATGGGTGTAGCCTCCGATTCAACCATTGAAGAGTGTGTTCGTGCTGCAAAAAACTACGGAGGCAAAGTGGTGGTAGACCTGATGAATGTCTCTTCCCCTCTCAAGAGGGGTAAAGAAGTGGAGGAAATGGGAGTTGATATGGTGGAAATTCACATTTCAATTGATGCTCAAATGAGAGGAGAGGACCCTCTGGTTTTTCTTAAAGAAATTACGGGAAAGATAAATCTTCCAATTGCCGTTGCTGGAGGAATAAATTCTGAAACCGCGGCACCGATTATTCAGGCAGGTGCTACAGTTTTAATAGTGGGAGGTGCAATTTGTAAAGCAGAAGACCCCCGCGAAGCAACCTTAACTATAAAGAAGGCCATTGAGGAGAAAAAAATAATACCCACCGAGTTTTTCAAGAGAGTTTCTGATTCAGAGGTTTCTTCCATACTAAGGCGAGTATCCACAGCCAATATCTCTGATGCCATGCATAGAGGTGGTGAACTGGGAGGGTTTAAAAAGATCGGTGACTGGGAAAAAATGGTGGGAAAAGTGTTAACTGTAAGAACCTACCCCGGGGATTGGGCTAAACCGGTAGAGGCTATTGATAAGGCCGAAAAAGGTCAGGTTTTGGTTATTGATGCAGGGGGAAGTGGACCAGCTGTATGGGGAGAACTGGCTACTCATTCAGCTGTTCGGAAGGGTCTGGGAGGGGTGGTTATCTACGGAGCGATAAGAGATGTGGAGGAGATCAAAAAACTAAAATTTCCAGCCTATGCCAGGCTTATTACTCCCGTGGCTGGAGAACCCAAAGGATTTGGAGAGATAGGAGTTCCATTAAAAATCGAGGGTAAGTTTATTTTTACTGAGGATTGGATTGTGGGTGACGAAGATGGATTGGTTGTGGTTCCTCAAACAAAAGCAGCTGAGATAGTCAACAGGGCCATGGATGTTCTGGAGAGAGAAAATCGTATCAGGAAAGAAATAAAGGAAGGAGGAACCCTTTCCAGTGTCATGGAGCTTTTACGCTGGGAAAAAGAGAAAACTTGACCAGAAGTTTTCCTTTTCAATCAAACTTCTACAACATTATGAGTTTCAAGCGATTTTTTTGCAAGAAGCACTACCTCTAAGGCTTCTCTTGCAATCTTAGCTCCTGCAATTTCAGGGTTACGATTTTTTTCCAGACAATCAATGAAGTATTTTATTTCAGAAAAATACCCACCAAGCTCGGCAATATTGCCTTCTACGTCAGCCTTAAGCTCGGCTTGAGTTTCAACCGGGGGATACTCGGGCTCTTTTCCCTCAGAATAGAGGATTAGAGTTTTTTCATATCGATTGTTAAACTCCAGAGCCCCTTTTTCAAAAAGACAGGAACAACTCATGGTAAAAGGAAACTCAGCTGGCATATCCCACCCACCCTCGGCAAAGCCAATTTCGCCTTCAGGAAAACTTAAGGTTGTGAAAACATGATTGTAAGAGGAGGATTTACCCGCCGACTGGCAGTACACAGAGGAGGGTCTACCAAGAAGATAGAGAAGAAAGTCTATATCATGGATGTGGAGGTCCACCAGTGCTCCTCCACTTCTTTTTACATCGGTTAACCAGCCTTGCCAGGCCCAGGTAGGAGCAGGGCTTAAGCGTGTGCAGGTTACCCATATGAGTTTCCCCAATTTTCCACTTTCCTGAATTTCTTTTATCTTTACGTATTCGGGCCAAAAACGCAAGACATGACCAACCATAAACTTGACGCCCTTTTTTTCAACTTCTTCTATCATCCTATCTGCAGCTTCAAGAGTTAAAGCTATTGGTTTTTCACAAAAAACATTTTTTTCAGCTCTCACTGCTTCAATGACATATTGAGGATGGAGAAAGGTGGGAAGACAAATATCCACCGCATCTATGTCCTCCTTTTTTAAAGCTTCTTTCAGACTTGAGTAACTTTTAGCTTCAAATTTCCTGGCCAGTTTATCGGCCCTATCCTGATCGATATCAATTATAGCTGTGAGTTTTGCCTCGGGCAGTATATGGTAAACCTGGGCATGCATACCCCCCATAAAACCTGCTCCCACAATGGCCACTTTTGTCATTGGTTTTATCTCCTGTCTTTTTATACTCTTCCCAGAATGTAATCCATACTACGTGAAGTATTGTAAATCAAAACTTCAGGATAGTGCGAATAAGCAGGTATAATCTCTGCAGTAATATAATCGTCATAACCAACATCTTTCAAGGCTGAGATGACCTTCTTCCAGTTTACATCGCCCTCCAGAAGATCAACAAATCCTTTTATACCTCCTGCTTCCCTTCTAAAATCCTTTATATGAACCTTTTTTATTCTCTTTCCAAGGATTTTTATCCAGTGTTCCGGATACCCGGTTAAAAGGACATTCCCCACATCAAAGTATGCTCCAATATATGGGGATTCAAATTTATCTATGAAGTCTCTAAACTCTAAGGGACTGAGCAGGAATTTATTCCAGACATTCTCAACTCCTATTATCACTCTGTACTTTTCTGCTGTTTTAAGGCAATCCCTCAAAGATTCACAGGCTCTTTGGTAAGCAATGTCATAGGGTACAATCTCGGCCGAAGGGTCAAAAAAGACGTCAACTGCCCCGGGAATTACCAGGACAGTGTCCACTTTCAGGTAAGATGCCAGTTCTAACAATTTTTTTATCACATCTTTAGCTTTCTTTCGAGCTTTTTCATCACTGCTTGTTAAAGTGTATTTCCACAAAAGACCAGTTGCCAGACTGCTTATCTCTATACCGATTTCTTTTGAGAGCTTAAGAATATCTTCCATTTCTTTTCTGGTGGAGTGAAGATTTATAACTCCTTCCTCGTCCATTGAGAGCTCTATTCCCTCAAATCCTGCATCCTTTGCCAGTTGCATACATTCCCCTAAGTTCAATTCAGGCTCGCCGGAAAGAACCCCTGGAAAGGACCACCAGCTTATGCTCTTTTTCATGAAATTATCCTCTTAAAATATTTTGTGTTTGGTTTGGAGCAATTACCAGGATTTTAAAATTATACTAATTTCTTTTCAAGGTTGTGTCAATTTTTCTCTATCCTCTCACCAAAGTTGGAAACTTTGGATTACCTTTGACATATGCAGGAACTGAAATTGGAAAAGTGTCAGAACAAGATTTTATTACATTAATGTCTTAATTAAAAATGGTGAGGTATTGATACAGTTGCCTTTAACAATTTTGTCAAAGTGGATTTGAGATTTGATTTTTGGTATTAACAATTACAAAACTCTTCGAGTACGTGAGGTAAAATTTTCTAAAGTCTCAAGACTTTTAATCTTTCTGTTTAATCTTTTTATTCTGCCAGGTAACGTCCTCATGAACTTTTTTGCTTTTAAAGTAGCCGTAGCTCCATGGGAGGAAGCTTTTATAAGGTTCTGCTGTTCTAACACTCTCAACGAGTATCTCACTTTGTGTTGAGGGAAACCGCTCAATTCAGAAAGCTTTATAATCCCTATAGGTCCCTGGTTAATGACCAGCCTCAAAATTGCAAGATGTCTTCCTAAAAGCTCTATTTCCTGTTCAAATTTGGATAACATTTTTTATTTCTTTTATAAGGGTCATTTTTTAACTTGAATCCGTATAATTTATAACCCGTTTTTCATATTTTGTCAAAAAATGTTGGATGTATGATAAAAATTGTGGTGAGAAAATGTTTGATAAGAGGATGTATCCTGCTCCAGGAGGGATTTGGCAAGTCAGGTGCTTTTCAAAAAAATGGGTGGAGGGAAGAAAACGCATACTTTCT
>CAYZYX010000043.1:0-11615 GCA_964482715.1 uncultured Clostridia bacterium | reverse complement strand
TTCTGGAAAAAGCTTTTCTGCCCGGTGATGAGGACATTGTAAGGACTGCAAGAAGACTTGTTGAAGGTTAAAAAAGCTTAATTCATTCCTGTTATGTAAGCAAGGATGTTCAGTAAGTTTTTTTATTTTTAAAAGCATTCGTCCATTAAGAAAATATTTCACCCTTTAACAGCACCGAAAGTAAGACCTCTAATAAGGTAGCGTTGCATAATTAAACTAAAGATAATAACCGGAACCATATTAATTATTCCTGCTGCAGATAACGGACCCCATGCAATTCGCCATCCTGTTATGTATCGGCCTAAAAAAATGGGCAGAGTCTGGGCTTGCTGATTACTGGTAAGAATAAGAGCAAGTAAAAATTCACCCCAGCACGCAATAAAGGAAAGAGTTGCTACTGCAGCGAGACCGGGAGCAGATAAAGGCAAAATGACATAGACAAACGCTTTAAAAGGACTACATCCATCTACCTGGGCAACTTCATCCATTTCTCTGGGGATTTCGTTAAAGAAGGTCAGTAAAATCCAGCAGCTAAGAGGGGTGGTCAATAAAAGGTAAGATAGAATTAGCGCCCACCAAGTATTGAGAAGATGAAGACGCATAAATATGATATAAAGAGGAAGTGCTGCGGCGATGGGTGGAAGCATTCTAATGGATATTATCCAGGAAACAAACCTCATACCTCCTATCTTGTACCTGGATATAGCATACGCCGCTGAAGCGGCAATTGCTGTGGATACCAAAGCGGTAACCACTCCGACCACGGTTGAATTTATAAGGTAAGGCGTAATATTGGCTACTGAGGTAGTAAGATGTCCATACACGCCTCCTTTTAAACCAAAAAAGTTGTCTAAAGTCAAATTAATGGGAATTATTATTGGTGGCCACTGAAACCATTCCTCGGGATATTTGAAAGCGGTAATTACCAGCCAGTATACTGGAAAGAGAAAGAAGAAAGCAATTACTGCTACTCCCGTGTATTTGACAACTTTCTTTATTGTTTGCCTCATCTTGATACTTCTTTTATTTTATTACTCAAAACCTAAAGATTTTTTCAACCTAAGCATACGAATCAAAAATGTAGTTAAAGCTACAATGCTACCCAGGAGTACCAAACTAATTGCTGCCGCGTAGCCAATATCCCACCCAAAAGATACCCCTACTTTGTAGATATAGTAGCTTAAAGAATGAGTAGCAGAACCTGGTCCTCCCCATGTAACCATATAGATTATGTCAAATACTTTAAGTACATCAATGATCCTTATAATTAAAGATACACCGATGAGTGGACCAAGTAAGGGAAGTTCTATAAATCTCGTAATCTCAAATTCTGAGGCTCCATCTACCTTAGCTGCTTCTGCCAGTTCCCTGGGAATGGACTGAAGACCTGCATACAGAATTAAAAAGATAAAAGGAGTCCACTGCCAAACATCAGCCAATATTATGCCAATTTGAGCAAACGTATAGTTCCCTAACCATGAAATTCGAGGTATTCCAAAAAAGGACAAAAAATAATTCATAGGGCCATACTCATAGTTGTAGAGCATTTTCCAAGCAATCCCGGCTACTACAGAGGGAATCATCATGGGAAGAAGTAAGGAACTCCGTATAACTTTTTCTCCTGTTATACCCCTGATAAAAAGTGCTATTGCAATTCCGAGACCAAGCTCTATGGGTACAGCTGTACAAACAAGAAGAAGAGTAAACCTAATTGAAGATAGAGCTACATTATCTCTAAACATGGCGAGATAATTTTGAACACCGATAAAGGTTGGAGAGCCACCTTCTGCTAAATTATAATCATGAAACGAAATGTAAATCATGTAACCAAACGGAAACATGGCGAGACTGAGAAAAAGAAGGATTAGAGGAAGCACCATAAAAAAAGGAACAGCTTTAGCAGTTAAACGGGTATACATGTAAGTCCTCTAACTGTCGACCTTTTAATTTTTGGAGACCTCCAGGATATGGCTATCCTGGAGGTCTTGTGATCTTTATTTTTTAAGTATTCTCATCCATTCAGAAGCAAGTTCATCAAGAGTTTTTAACTTATCAGGCTTTCGTCCCATCAAAATTTCTGAAAGAGTTCCTACTGCGACATCCTCGAGCTTTGGTTCTTCAGGTATTCTGGGACGGTGAGAAGCTTGTTCCAAAGATGGAATATACACATCCTTCAGCCATGGGTACTCTTTTAGAACTTCAGGGTCTTGACAGGTAGAATAGCGAGTGGGACCCACGTTATATTTTAACCAATGGAGTTTATCATGCCTTTTATTCGTTGCAAATTGAATCCACATGTAGGCTTCCTTCTTATGTGGAGTATCGTTGTTTATTCCAAGTCCCCAACCACCACTTACTGGATGACCTCCCGGCATAATAGTTACTCCTACCTTTTCAGAATAAGGAGAAAGAGCAGGAGATCCCTTCCAAGACGCAATACAGGCTGTCCATTGAGGCACCATTGCTACAAGACCCTTTCCAAAATATTCTAATGTCTCGCCATAGTCAGAACCTAAAGGATCAGGGCTATAACGCATGAGTTCTTCCATGAGTTCCAGAGCTCTTGCACCTTCCAGAGAGTTAAAAGCAGGTTTCTTATCTTGGGTGAAATAATCTCCCCAGTCAAGGTCTACTTTCCCGAATTTAGCTATACCACTGGGGCTTCTTCTTAAAGGTCCAAACCAATTAAGATACATGTAAAACAAAGTATGTGTTCTAGGGAACATGAGGGATATTCCGTATTTGCTGGGAGAATCAGGATTGTATTCTTTGGTGAGAAGACGAGCCGCCTTTAAGACTTCATCCCATGTTGTGGGAACCTGTAGTCCCAATTGTTGAAAGTAATCCTTTCGATAAAAGAAAAACATCGTGGCTCCATAGAATGGAAGTCCAATATTTTTCTCACCCCACATTCCATATACATGCCAGGCAGTGGGAATAAAATCTTCAATATCGTAATCTGGGTCAACAACTTCGGGATATTGCTTTCTTATCTTTTCCAGATCAGCTAAGCCCTGAGAGCAGGCACCGCCAGTCATAAGATCCCATGTCATCGTATCGTAAGCACCTGCGTGAGAAGCAAAATCGGCTAAAATTCTTGGATAAAGAACTTCCCAGGACAGAGGAATTACCTCAACTTGAATATCAGGATATTTTTTCATAAATTCCTGTGCAAAATCAGTTAGTGCATCAGCATTATCAGGAGAAGAAAGACAGTTAATTTTTACTGTGCCTGCTACTGCCATACTTACGCCTAACAAAAGTATGACAGTTACACCCATTGCCGCCAGTATTTTTTTAGCACCCATCAGCCTACCTCCTCTATTAAGTTATAAGATTCAAACTTTTATATATAGATACTTCCTGAGATAAATTCTTTTAATACTTCTCCTCTAAAGAACCTTCCTTGCTTTATCTTTAGATCTATTTGTTTTCTGATTTGCCACTCCTACCGGTTTTGCTCTGCAAGTTCCTGAAAATAAGGGATGTTTTTATGATTACAGCTGTCTAAGATGCGTGGAAACAAAACCGACTTTTTCTCTTGGCAATGCTATACTATTAGCTTCTTCCCAGCCTGTGTTAGTTTTCCTTTAAAGAGGACTTGACCCATCATTAATTGTTAACATTGTTGTTTTTTTGTCAAGCGAGTTTCCAGAGATTATCAAAATTAAGCTTTTTTAAAAGTCAACAATGAAAACTCTGAAACCAAGACCAACTTGGAAAACATGAAGAACCAGAAGGGCTTTTATTCTTTCTGGCTTGTTACGTAAGGAAAAGTTTAAAATACAGTTTTAATGTAAAAAGCTAAATAAAATGCAACAACTTAAACAGCGATGAAGTGTGAAGTTGCCTTTTTTCCCTCATCTTATATAATACGAAATAAAGATTCCCAGGAAACTCAGGGATCAAGGGTTATTTAAACCTTATTTAACTTACAAGGAGAAAGTGATGCCTGAACTTCCCGAAGTAGAGACCATAAAGCAGGATATGATAAAAAAAATAAAAGGTAAAAGCATAAAGAAAGTTGAGATAAAAAACGAGAAAAACATCAGAATTGTATCACCTTTAGAATTCAAAAAGAAACTGGAAGGCAAAACCATAAAGGATATTCAAAGAAGAGGAAAATTTTTGATGTTATACCTTGACTCCTCAGATGTACTTCTTTTTCATCTTAAACTCACTGGCAGGTTGATTTTCTCTTCCAGCAGAGATGTAGAGCCTGAATATTCCCGTATAGCCTTTATTTTTGAAGACGGAAGTACTCTCTTTTTTGCTGATATAAGGGGATTTGCTGACATATATCTTGTTTCTCAGGATGAGATAAACCAGATACCAGCAATAAAAAACATGGGTCCGGAGCCTCTTTCTCCTGAATTCACCGTAGAAAAGTTTAAAGACATTTTAAAAAGGAAAAGAGGTAAGATAAAACCTCTTCTTATGGATCAAAATGTTATAGCGGGTGTGGGGAACATTTATTCCCAGGAAGCTCTTTATAGAGCAAAAATTCATCCAGAACGTGAAGTTTCCCGGTTAAATGATGAAGAATTGGAGAGCGTCTACAGAGAATTACTGAAACTACTGGAGGAAGCCATACGTTACAGGGGCTCGTCCGTTGATGCTTATGTTGATCTAAATGGAAAGGAAGGAAACTTTGTCCCCCATCTTCAGGTTTATGGAAGAGAAGGGCAAACCTGTCCCCGATGTGGTTCAATAATAAGGAAGAAGAAAATTGGAGGCAGGGGAACATATTTCTGTGAAAACTGTCAAAAATAAAAAATAAGAAAAACGGAGGATTGAAATGAGAAAATTATCAAAAAGAATATTTTATCTTCTATCTATTATACTTGGGATAGCTGTTATAGTAGCTGGACTGAACTTTTATTCTTTACCTGGAATAACAGAGATTAAACTAAAAGGCCCCCTCTTTCAGGAAAGTCTTAAGCCTCATCCTGTAGATCCAGAAAGTCTGGAAGGTAAAATAATAAACGCCATTAAAAAAGTAAGCCCGGCTGTGGTAAGTATAAGCACCGAGCGAACCGTAAGTGTCCCCGGGTTTGGCAGCGAAAGGTTCTTTGGTCCACCCTTTGAAGATTTTGACGAGTTCTTCCGCAGGTTCTTTGAACAGTATCCGCAAAGAGAATTTAAACAGAGGGGACTTGGCTCCGGAATGATAATTAATGAAGATGGTTATATACTTACCAATGAACATGTGATTCATGGCGTGAATAGAGATAAAATTATAGTGACTCTTCCCAACAACAAAAGTTACAAAGCAAAAATTGTTGAGGTTGATACAGAATCCGATATCGCTGTTTTAAAGATAGACGGAAATGGCCTTCCCACTGTTGTTCTTGGCGATTCTGATAGCATTCAGGTAGGACAATGGGTGATTGCAGTGGGTAATCCATTTGGATTTGCTCTATCGGAACTTAATAAAAAGTATGAGCCCACAGTAACTGTTGGGGTAATAAGTGCCACAGGTAGAGCAATAAGGGCAGGAGAAAGAGGAGAAAACAGGGTATACACAGATCTGATTCAGACCGATGCTTCTATCAATCCGGGAAACAGTGGTGGACCTCTTGTCAACATTTATGGGGAAGTTATAGGTATTAATACGGCAATTTTAACTCCCACAGGAGGTTCCATTGGAATAGGTTTTGCTATTCCCATAAACAAGGCTAAAAGACTCCTTCAGAGTCTGGTTAAGTATGGAGAGATAAAGTGGCCCTGGATAGGGATTTACATGCAGGAGCTAACTCCAGAACTGGCAGAGAAGTTTGAAGTTGAAAAGGGAGTGCTGGTTGCTGATGTTGTTTCTGATTCTCCGGCAGAGAAGGCAGGGATAAAACCAGGTGATGTTATTCAGGAAGTTAACGGACAGCCAGTTGAGACACCTCTTGACTTAAAAGAAGCTGTCTTAAAAACAGAAATTGGTGAAAAAATAAAGATTGTTCTGGTCAGAGAGGGTAAACGAATAGAAGTTGAGCTTGTTACAGCTCCTAAACCAGAGAAGATAATTGAGGCTAAAGGTGAAATTGAAGAAAAGCTTCTCGGGATAAGAGTTGCTGAAATCACTCCGGAACTTCGTGAGCGATATAAAATTGGTAAAGAAGAAAAAGGAGTTGTTATAGTTGAAGTGGAGTCTGGAGGTCCTGCAGACCGTGTTGGAATAACTCCGGGAGATGTGATAAAAGGAGTAAATAGAGAAAGAATTGAAAATTTGAGTGACTTTGAATCTGCCATGAGTAAAGTTGAACCAGGAGAGACTGTTCTTCTCAGGCTCCGTCACGGTCTGTGGAGTATGTTTGTTACCATTAGAACGCGGAGTTAAAAATGGATAATTCTGTAAAATGGCTGGTGAGAGATTCAATTTTAAGAACGGTTAAAAAAATTGGTGGAGAGGATTTATCAAAAAAAATTTCCTCTTTTTCCATTGAAAGATCAAAGAAAAAAGAATGGGGAGATTTATCAACCAACCTTCCTTTTTTACTTTCCAGTGTCAGCCAAACTTCACCAGCCAAAATAAGTGAAGAACTTATTTCTTCTCTTTCTGAAGAGGATTTATTTTCCCGGGTGGAGTACGCTCCACCCGGTTTTATAAATTTTTCTCTCTCCTTTTCCTACTTGAAAGAAAGTTTGAAAAGAATCATTCAAGAAAAAGAAGATTATACAAGATTTTCTCTGGGAGAGGAAAGGAAAGTACAGGTAGAGTTCGTATCGGCCAATCCCACCGGTCCCCTTCATGTAGGACATGGTCGTGCAGCGGCTTTGGGTGATGCACTGGCTAACAATCTTGGTAAGCTGAACTATAAAGTTGAAAGAGAGTATTATGTGAATGATGTAGGAGGACAGATAAAGAAGTTAGCTAAATCCCTCTGGATTAGAATTAGACAACTGGAGGGAGAGCAAATAGCCATACCTGACGATGGTTACAAAGGAGAATACCTGATCGATCTTGCCAGAATCTTTAAAGAAAAAAGAGGAATTATCCAGCAAGAGGAGGAAGACAAGATTATCCTGGAATTATCGGGGTTTGCTGTTGAGGAAATACTGAGTCAGATAAGAGAGGATCTTGAAAAATTCGGTGTTAGTTTTGACCACTGGTTTTTTGAATCAGAACTTTATAAAAATAATAAATTGGCTGAAGTCTTATCAATACTTGAAGGTAAAAATCTGATCTATGAAAAAGATGGTGCCCTCTGGTTTAAAACTTCGGCAATTATAAAAGATAAAGAGGATAGAGTTTTAAGAAGAAAGAATGGAGAATACACCTATTTTGCAAGTGATATTGCCTATCATCAGGATAAATTTAAGAGAGGATTTTTTAAGATTATAGATATTTGGGGAGCTGACCACATAGGATATTTGCCGAGGCTTGTTTCAGCTGTGAGAGCTTTGGGTTATCCAGAAGAGGCTCTCAAAATAGTAATTTACCAGCTTGTGAGTCTAAAAAGAGAAGGTAAGAGAGTTCCTGCTTCTACTCGAGAGGGAAAATTTATTTCCCTGAGGGAACTTCTGGAAGAAGTAGGAAAAGATGCGGCTCGCTTTTTTTTCCTTTCTCGTAGTGCTGATTCCCATCTGGAATTTGATCTGGAACTTGCCAAAAAACAAACTCCCGAAAATCCAGTTTTTTACATTCAGTATGCTCATGCCAGGATCTGTAGTATATTAAAAAAAGCAGAAGAAAAGAGGGTTTTTCCTGTAAATTATGAAAAGGTAAATCTTGATCTTTTAACTTCACCTGAGGAAAGAGAACTTATGTGGTTGATTAGCTATCTTCCCGATCAAGTACGGGAAGCCGGAGAAAGATTAGAACCTCACCACCTTACAGTTTACCTGCAAGAGTTAGCTTCTTCTTTTCACTACTTTTACACTCGCCATCAGGTTATAGGTGAAGACAGAGAATTGACTTCGGCAAGGCTTTTCCTTGTTCAGGCTGTGAAGCTGGCAATTTTGGATCTCCTGGGGATTCTGGGTATTTCGGCTCCCGAAAGAATGTAACTTAGAGAATCTTTTTCAAAGATAAGAATAAATTCAAAAATGGATGAGGAAGACGACCTACGAATAAGAAGGGTGAAAGAAGAGGAACTCCCGGAGTTAGTGCAGGTGTATAAATCGGCTTACCATCAGATGGTAAAGTATGCCTACACTTCGGAAAGAAAAATAAGAAATTACTTGAGGTGGCTTTACGAAGGGGATCCCGGAGGTTTCTGGATAGCTGAAAAGAAAGGAAGACCTGTTGGATTTGTTTGTCTTCATAGTGAGTGGGAGGACTGGAAGTGGGGTAGTACTGGTGAATTGCACGAACTTGTTGTTCATAAAGATTTTCAAGGACAGGGTATCGGGAAAAAACTGTTGAATAAGGCCCTGGAATATGTAAGAGAGAAAGGGTGCAAGAGTGTTTCTCTTTGGGTTGGTGAAGATAACTGGCTTGCCCGTAGCTGGTATCTAAAACTCGGTTTCCAGGAAAAAGGAAACTGGGGTGAGTGGATCAGGATGAAAAAAGATCTATGGGTTCCAGTGATCAAGGAAGTGGATAAAAATAAGGGAGAGAAGCTCTAATTCTCGTAGAGAAACCCATTCATAGTTAGAATGAGCTCGGGAAAGCTTACCAGCTCCAAAAACCGGGCAGAAAATTCCTTTTTGGTAGAGATTCTCTGCATCAGTCCAGCTCGGTATGCCTCCAATTTTTGCCTTTTTCCCTGTTATGGCTTCAAAAGACTCTTTCAGTAGCTTAACAACTTTTAGTTTGCTTTCTATCTGGATAGGAGGTGAGATATCTCTAAAATAAATATATCCTCCACTTTTTGCTACTGTATTTTTCACTTCCTGCACTGCCTGGTCAATATTTACACCCGGGATCACACTAATATCAGCCTGAAAACTACATTGATAGGGAACTACCATTACATCTTTTCCTCCCTGAATTTTTCCCAGGTTTACCCATCCCCCTGAGGGGAAATGTGGATGAGTTTGCTTTAGAAATGGCATTTTTGTTAAGCGCCGGTAAATCTCAAAGGCTTTTAAAACGGCATTTTCACCCTCTTGAGGTAAGGATCCATGGGCAGATGTTCCTTCAACTTTAACTTCTATTTCTATTGCTCCAGCCTGGGAAAGACATATGACAAAATCAGTTGGCTCAAGGACTATTCCCTGGGGAGAAGTAGCCTTTAAAAACTTTGAACCCAGAGCCTTCTCCTCCTCTCCAGAGGTAAAGGCTATCTCGCAGGGACTATCTGTATACTCAATGGCTACCAGTAAAGAAGCTATTTGTCCTTTAGGATCAATAACACCTCTTCCTACAAGATTTTCCCCTTCCAATTTAAGTTTGTAGGGATCAGGATGGTCAAAAGCTGGAAAAGTGTCTATATGAGCACATAAGAGTAATCCACCGCCTTTTCTTCTTCCTATCAAATTGGGACAGGACTCGGGCACATCCTGCTTTTTCACATCAAACCCTTTTTCTCTTAGAAACGAAGTCAGGAAATCGTGGAGTTTGTGCTCCTCTCCTGTTGGAGTAGGAGTCTCCACCAGTTTTTTTAAGATCTCCAGGATTCTTTTTTGTAAAATAGAGCTTTCTATCCTCTTCATTTTCTATCTTTTTTCAGGTTAAACAAAAAATCCTTTAGGTCAAGTTCTGGGATGGATAAAAAGTCCCTTAAGTCTATTTTCAAGTTGATAATATTGGGCCTTTTAAAACATCCTGGATTTTTTTTCCAGACTGGAAAACTCTGGCTTGTCAGAGGGACATATTTTGGTATAATTTAACCTACTCTTACGGGGGGTAAAATGGAATCAGATATCAGAGATGCAAGATTTTCTGCAGAGGGTAAAGTAAAGATAGAGTGGGCAGGCTCCAAAATGAAGGTTTTGGAGAAAATAAGAGAAAGATTTTCTCAAGAAAAACCGCTAAATGGTATCAAAATTGCTGCCTGCTTACATGTCACATCAGAGACAGCCAATCTCGTGAATACACTAAAAGCTGGTGGAGCTCATGTTAGACTTTGTGCTTCTAATCCTCTTTCTACTCAGGATGATGTGGCAGCTTCTCTGGTGAGGGATTTCGAGATAGAAGTTTTTGCCATACGGGGAGAAGACCGAGATACCTATTACCAGCACATTCATAAAACTCTGGAGATAGAACCGAATATAACCATGGATGACGGGGCAGATCTTGTTTCCACTATTCACTCCGGGGAATTTGGTTTTACCGATAAAATTTTAGGCGGTACCGAGGAAACAACAACCGGAGTTATAAGACTTAAAAGTTTGGCCAGAGAGGGAAAACTAAAATATCCTATTATAGCGGTAAATGATGCCCTAACCAAGCATTTATTTGATAACCGGTATGGCACAGGACAATCCACCATTGATGGGATATTGAGAGCTACAAATTTTCTTCTGGCTGGTTCAACTTTTGTGGTTTGTGGTTATGGCTGGTGTGGGAGAGGCATTGCTATGCGTGCACGCGGAATGGGGGCAAGGGTGATAATCTGCGAGATAGATCCCCTAAAAGCTCTGGAAGCGGTAATGGATGGTTTCTGGGTGATGCCTTTGACAGAAGCATGTCCCCGGGGAGATATATTTGTCACCAGTACGGGTGATAAAGACGTAATTAAAAAGGAGCACTTTCTTTTAATGAAAGATGGTGCAATTGTAGCTAATGCAGGTCATTTCAATGTAGAGGTAAATTTAGATGATCTTTCCCAAATAGCTGTAAGCAGAAGAAAAACACGAAAAAATGTTGAAGAATTTAAGCTGAAGGATGGAAGGAGAATAAATTTACTTGCTCAAGGGAGGCTGGTTAATCTGGCAGCAGCCGAAGGGCACCCTTCTATGGTCATGGATATGAGTTTTGCCAATCAGGCACTTTCCTGTGAGTATCTGGTAAAAGAGGGAAAAAATCTAAATAAACAAGTTTACAGGGTCCCGGAGGAGATTGACAGAGAAGTTGCATATTTAAAATTAAATAGTATGGGAATTAAAATAGACAAATTAACCCCGGAACAGGAAAAATACCTAACTTCCTGGCAAGAGGGGACATAAAAATAAGGAGATTAATAATGATGGCAATTGTTGAGATAGGAGGAAAACAGTATCAGGTAGCACCAGGTGAAAGTATTAAAGTGGAAAAGCTTCCTTTTAACGTGGGGGATACGGTTGTGCTGGATAAAGTACTTATGGCTAAAAAAGACGGTGAACTTGAAGTTGGCAATCCTGTACTTGATAAGGTCAAAGTGAAAGCTACAGTTGTGGAGCAGGGTAAAAATAGAAAAGTTATCGTGTACAAATTCAAACGGCGAAAAAACTACCATCGTAAATACGGCCATCGTCAGTATTTCACCCGCCTGAAAATAGAGTCTATTGAATGGGGGAAAAGTTAAAAAGATTGATTTTGGGTCGGAGAGGTGGCTGAGTGGACGAAAGCGGTTGATTCGAAATCAACTGAGCGCCTTAAAAGGTGCTCCGTGGGTTCGAATCCCACCCTCTCCGCCAGGTTGGAAAATACTCTTCCAGACAGGATTTAAGGAAATTAGAATTTAAACCGTAAAGTATCTGGCTCAACTTTGACAGTAAAAGGCCAAAAATGGCCATTTTAACCTCTGGAACCCGTA
>CAYZYX010000042.1:0-11753 GCA_964482715.1 uncultured Clostridia bacterium | reverse complement strand
GTATATATCTGCATGCCGGGCCTGAAATAGGTGTAGCCTCTACCAAGGCTTTTACTTCACAACTTCTCGTTTTAACGATGTTGTCTATCCTTTTGGGTAGAATGAGAGGTTTGCCAAGAAGAGATGGCCTTATTGCTTTAAACGCCATTGAAGCTCTTCCTCTACAGGTTGAAAAAATACTTAAAAAAGCGAGCGAAATAGAAGAAATAGCTACTATTACCAAAAATTTTTCCAACTTTCTCTATGTAGGAAGGAGTTATCAATATCCAATAGCTCTTGAAGGTGCTTTAAAGCTTAAAGAAATCTCCTATGTTCATGCAGAAGGTATTCAGGCAGCCGAACTTAAACACGGACCCATCGCTCTTATTGATGAAAATATGCCTACAGTAGTTCTTGCTCCTGAGAGTCATATTCTGGATAAAGTAAAATCTAATGTGGCTGAAATAAAAGCCCGGAAGGGTAAGATAATATCCATAGTGACCCAGGGCAACCATGACATGGACAGTTTAAGCGATTTTAGATTTGCTATTCCTCCAGCCCCTCCATACCTCACACCCATACTCTCAGTAGTTCCCCTGCAACTTTTGGCCTACTACATTGCTGTTCAAAGAGGATGTGATGTGGATAAACCCCGCAATCTTGCTAAAAGCGTGACAGTGGAATAAAAATGCAGGTAGTTATTTTCGAAGATTATCTGGCAGGTGAATTAAGACCGGTAACTTTAGCAAGACCCACTTTTGCCATAAGCCTCTGTGGGACAAATCTGTATAATCTGGTTAAATTAAAAGGACTGAGGGTCTCTTATATCTTACGTAAGTACCTGGAGGAAATCAGCATCCAGGAATTTCCCTGCTCAAAAAAAATAACTGAGAAAAGCCTGCTCTTTTTGAACGGTGCTCTTTTGCCTCTCTTTAGCATTTTAGAGAAAATTTTAAACAAAACACGAGAAGGAAAACCCTTTCTGGCCCAGACTGATTCTCGGGTCAGTACCGCTTTTTTCCCCGAGATTGATTTTAACCTGAGCAAATTTAACGAGCGCTCGATTACCAACTTCTTGCTTAGTCAGGATTATGAATTCTGGGAAGAGAGATTTCCTCTTATAAACTATCCTTTTGAAATTATTAAGTACAACAAGGATTTCTTTAAACAGAATACTGAAAGACTGAAAGAGGGTTATGAGGAGAAAGTTCCCGGGGTTTTTACAGGATCAAATGTTAAAATTCACCCTACTGTCTGTATGGATACCGAAGAGGGCAGGATAATCATAGATGAAGGCACCACCATTGGCCCCTTTGTTTATCTTAAGGGACCACTTTACATAGGTAAAAACTGTAAGGTCATTGAAAGAACAAGTATAAAGGAAATGTCTCATATTGGTCATCACTGTAAGGTTGGAGGGGAAGTAGAATGTTCAATTATAGAACCCTATTCTAATAAACAACATCATGGTTTTTTAGGTCACAGCTGGGTAGGAAGCTGGGTAAACATGGGTGCTGGAACATCAAATTCTGATCTGAAAAATACTTATGGAGAGGTCACAATTGAATATCAGGGAAGAAGAATTCCCACCGGGATGCAGTTTTTGGGTTGCATTATAGGTGATTACTCAAAGACAGCTATCAATACCAGTATTTTTACCGGGAAGATTATTGGAGTAGCAAGTTATGTCTACGGATTTGTCACCACCAATGTTCCCAGTTTCTGTAATTATGCCCGGAGCTTCGGGCAGGTCACCGAACACTACCTTCCCGCAGTGGTAAGAACTCAAAAAAGAATGTTTGAAAGACGAGACGTTGAACAGAAAAGGGTTCATATAAAACTCCTGGAAGATATTTATGAAATCACCAGAGATGAAAGAATAATGTCCACTGAAGCATTTTCATTCTAATTGACTATTCGTAAAATTCTGCTACTATATAGCCAAATTTTACTATAATCTGATTAACAAGGAAGGGGAAAAAATGGAGACAAGTATTTGTTATTATGCTACTGGTAGAAGAAAGGAAGCCGTAGCTAAGGTCTGGGTTAAATCAGGAAAGGGCAATATAATCGTCAATGGATGTGATTTCCAGGAATACTTTCCCCGGGAGGCATACAGAAAGGCAATTAGAGAACCTCTGGAGCTTGTTGATTTTCTGGGCAGGTTTGATGTCAAAGCTGAGGTAAAAGGGGGCGGTTTAACAGGACAGGCTGAGGCTTTAAGATTAGGTATTGCCCGAGTGATTGCCCGGATAAATCCTGAGCTCAGAAAAGCTTTGAAGAAGGCAGGACTTCTTACTCGTGACCCGAGAATGAAAGAAAGGAAAAAACCCGGTCTCAGAGGTGCAAGAGCAAGACCTCAAACTTCAAAGAGATAGAAAGTATGTTAATACCTGTAAGGTTAGCATAAAACATGGGATGGCTTGAAAGAACCTATAACAGGATAAAAAGAGGCAAAAAGAAAATCGAAGTTCCAGATGGTCTCTGGACCAAATGCGAGGAATGCTCGGAAATCATTTACAATAAAACTCTGGATGAAAACCTGCGGGTCTGTCCAAAGTGTGGATATCATTTTTACATTGGTGCCCGAAAAAGAATCGAGATAACTGTTGATGAGGGGACTTTTGTAGAATACGACTCAAGAATATATCCAGAAAATCCTCTGGGATTCCCCGGATATGAAGAAAAATTAAAAAAAGGCGCCGAGAATACCGGTCTGGATGAAGCGGCAGTGATAGGCGAAGCAAAAATTGGCGAGAGAGAAGTTGCGCTGGGTGTAACTGATTTCGGGTTTATGGGTGGAAGTATGGGTTCGGTGGTGGGAGAAAAGATAACCTTAATTATCGAGACCGCTATTAAAAAAAGAGTCCCTCTGATTATCATCTCGGGTTCTGGTGGGGGTGCCAGGATGCAGGAAGGGGTTCTGTCGCTCATGCAAATGGTAAAGACAAGTGCTGCTATCGCTGAGTTAAAAAGTAAAGGTGGACTTTATATCTCTATTCTTACTCACCCCACTATGGGAGGAGTAATGGCCAGCTTTGCCAGCAGGGGGGATATCATTATAGCCGAACCGGGAGCTCTTTTAGGTTTTGCTGGTCCAAGAGTAATAAAACAGACGATCAAACAGCAAATTCCCAGGGGGTTCCAGAGAGCCGAGTCTCTTTTGCAGCACGGGTTTGTTGATCTCGTAGTGGAAAGAGCCGGAATACGGCCCACACTAATCAAAATTATGGACCTCTTACTTCCCTGAAAAATTGTACATAAAGCGTGATTTAAAGGGAAACTATTTTATATCAAAGAAAAATCCCCGCATAAATTATTTTTTCTCTCCAGAGAGGGTAAAGTTTAATTATGTATTTACATTTTTAAAATGCATGAAAATAAAATGAAAAGAAAAAGCAAAGTAGTTAAGGTGGGTGACATTCCCATAGGGGGAGGGCAAGTTCCTGTGGTTCAGGGTATGGTGAAAAAAGATCCCATAGACGTAGAATCTACTTTAGAAGAAATAAAAAATCTACGTCAGGCGGGTGCAAAAATAATTAGATTGGCTGTTCCCAACGTGAAAGCGGCCAAAAAAATCTCTCTCATAAGAGAAAGAACTGACATTCCACTGGTAGCTGATATTCATTTTAACTACAGACTGGCTCTGGAAGCTATTGACCGGGGTATTAACAAAGTAAGAATCAATCCGGGAAATTTAAGTCCGAAGGAAATACTTATGGTCGCAGAAAAAGCTAAAAAGACCGGGATTCCACTTCGCATAGGTATTAATTCCGGTTCGCTGCCGAGGGATATCCTGGAGAAAATATCAAAGTTTCGGAATAATAGAGAAAAAAAAACTAAATTGATGGCCGAATCTATGGTTGAACTTGCCCTGAATTGCATTAATTCACTGGAAAAAGAGGGATTTGAAGACATAATAGTATCTCTTAAGTCTTCTGATATTCCAGTAACTATTATGGCGAACAAAATAATAGCAGACAAAATGTCTTACCCTCTTCATCTGGGAATTACGGCCACCGGTCCCCTACCTCAAGGGGTTATAAAATCAGCGATTGGATTAGGTAGTCTTCTAAGTGAGGGAATTGGTGATACTATAAGGGTTTCTCTTACCTCAGATTCGGTGCAAGAAGTTAAACTGGCCTACGAAATCCTGAAATATCTTGAGCTTGTTCCTCACGGTCCTACATTGATTACCTGTCCTACCTGCGGTCGTTGCAAGGGGGATGTCCTCTCTATTGCTCAAAAATTACTTTCAAAAATAGACAAGATAAACTCACCCATCAAAATAGCGGTGATGGGTTGTGAAGTCAACGGACCTGGTGAAGCTATGGAAGCTGATATAGGCATAGCCTGCACAAAAAAGGGAGGGATCTTGTTTAAAAAGGGCAAACTGTTGAACCGAATAAAAGAAGAGGAACTGGTCGATACTCTTATGAGGGAAATCCATCTAATGCAACAAGACTGAAGGGTAAAAAGTGACCAAATATATTTTTGTAACGGGTGGAGTTTTATCTTCTCTTGGGAAGGGTATTGCTTCAGCTTCTATTGGAACTCTCTTAAAGAGCAGGGGATTCAAAGTGAGCATGTTAAAATTTGACCCTTATATTAATGTGGACCCTGGAACTATGAATCCCTACCAGCACGGAGAGGTCTTTGTAACACGTGACGGAGCAGAAACTGATCTTGATCTTGGCCACTATGAAAGATTTGTAGGCGTAGACCTTTCTCGGCATAACAACGTCACAGCTGGACAGATTTACAGCTCGGTCATTGAAAAAGAAAGGAGGGGTGAATATCTGGGAAAAACAATCCAGGTTATACCCCATATCACTGGCGAAATTCAACAAAGAATAAGAGAAGTAGCCAAAAAGGACAGAGCAGAAATTGTTATTGTAGAAATTGGCGGAACAGTTGGAGACATTGAATCATTACCTTTCCTGGAAGCCATAAGACAGTTCAGACTGAAAGAAGGAAAAGAGAATACTTTGTTTGTTCATCTTACCCTGCTTCCCTATATTCCTTCAGCCGGGGAACTCAAAACCAAACCGACTCAGCATAGTGTAGGAAGACTTAGAGAAATAGGAATACAGCCCGATTTTATTCTGTGTCGAACTCAGATTTCGCTTACCAGAGAAGCCAGGAGTAAAATCTCCCTTTTTTGCAATGTTGAACAGCAAAATGTAATTCAAGCTATTGATGTTGACAATATTTATGAAGTCCCTCTTCGCTTTGAAAAAGAAGGATTAACCGATAAAATCCTCAAACAGCTGAATCTCATCAGTAAAAAAAAGGACTTGAAAAAATGGGAGATGTGGGTGGAGAAGGTTAATAAAGCCAAAAATAAAGTAAAAATTGCTGTGGTAGGCAAGTATGTGCAAATGAAAGATGCTTACAAAAGTATAATTGAGGCTTTTACTCATGCGGGAGTTGCTAATGAAACAAAGGTTTGCCCGGAATGGATAGAAGCAGAAGAAATAGAAGAAGGTAGAGAGAAAATACTGGCTTCTTTTCATGGAATACTTGTCCCCGGAGGATTTGGGTCAAGAGGGATAGAGGGAAAGATAAGAGCTATAAAGTTTGCTCGTGAAAATAAATTACCCTTCCTGGGAATATGTCTGGGAATGCAATGTAGTACAATAGAATTTGCTCGTAATGTGGTAAAGTTAAAAGGTGCAAATTCAACCGAGTTTGATCCTGAGACACCTCATCCTGTGATTGATCTTCTTCCTGAACAAAAGGGGGTTGAAAAAAAGGGAGGGACTATGAGATTAGGTGAATACGAATGCCGGATTATTGAGGAAAATAGCTTTAGCAAAAGAGCTTATAGAAAGATGGTTGTTTATGAAAGACACAGACACAGATACGAACTCAATAATAAATACAGGGAAATCCTGAAAAAAGCGGGTTTAAGGATAGCGGGTATTTATCCTGAAAAAGACCTGGTAGAAATAATTGAAGTTAAAGACCATCCCTGGTTTGTTGCTACTCAGTTCCATCCCGAGTTCAATTCTAAACCTCAAAGTCCTCATCCTCTTTTCAGGGATTTTATAAGAGCAGCCAAGGAAAAGAAAGGGGGTTAAAAAATGCCAAAAATTATTCTTATTCTTCTGGGTGCAGTTTTAGTAAACAATTTTGTGCTGAGATACTTTTTGGGGATCTGCCCTTTTTTGGGAGTAACAGGAAGGGTAGAATCCGCCACCGCTATGGGTTTTGCCACCACATTTGTTATGACCCTGACTGCAGCTATTGTCTGGCCGGTTAATCACTTTATTATTCAAGGACTAAACCTTCCTTTTCTGGAGTATGTGTCAGACATACTCATTATTGCTTCCCTGGTTCAGCTCATCGAAATGTTTGTCAGAAAGACGAGTCCTGCTCTTTACAGAGCCTTGGGAATTTATCTACCTTTAATAACTACCAATTGTTCTATTTTATTTTTAGCCCTTTTTATTCCTCTTAGAAATTACGGATTTCTGGAAAGTGTGGTCTTTGGATTTGGAGCTGGATTAGGTTTTACCCTGGTAATGTTGATAATGTCAGGGATAAGAGAAGAACTGGACTTTGCCGATGTCCCAAAATCCCTGAGAGGCGCACCAATTACATTAATCATTGCCGGTCTTCTTGCTCTTGCCTTTATGGGATTTACAGGACTCATAGGCACAGCTTAGGATTAAATTCATCCGGAGGACTCATATGAACCTGATTATTTTAGCCACACTAAGTATGGGAGGGCTTGCAGCTTTTTTTGCCTTTATGCTATCTGTTGCTCATAGTAAATTGAAGGTCGAAGAGGATCCTCGAGTGGAAAAAATTCTTGACGCCTTACCAGGGGCAAACTGTGGAGCCTGTGGTTTTGCCAGTTGTCACGCTCTGGCAGAAGCTATAGTTAAAGGGGAGGCCGATGTGAATGCTTGTATGGTGGGAGGTTCCGAAACCGTTAAGCAGATTTCTAAAATAATGGGAGTGGAATCAAAAGCTGTGACCAGGAAATTAGCTTTTGTTCTCTGTGGAGCTACTGCAAACGACAGGTCTAAAAAGGCCATTTATCAGGGAGTGGAAACCTGTAGAGCTGCTAACCTGCTTATGGGAGGTGATACAGCCTGCCAGTATGGGTGTCTTGGATTTGGAGATTGCGAAAAGGCCTGTCCATTTAAGGCTATCAAAATGATTGATGGTTTGCCTCATATTGATCCCTCTCGTTGTACAGGTTGTGGCAAATGTGTTCAGGTCTGTCCCCGGCAAATAATAATCCTTGAGTACTTTGAAGACTTAAATTACCGGGTAAAATGTTCCTCCCTGGATAGAGGTAAAAAAGCTCGAGAGGTTTGTAAGAAGGCTTGTATTGCTTGTGGAAGGTGCGCAAAATCCTGTCCCTTTGAAGCCTGCTGGGTAGATAATAATTTAGCTCACATTGATCCTCAAAACTGTCAGCAGTGTGGAGTATGTTTTTTGGTTTGTCCTACTGGAGCTATAGTTGAGGTACAAAATAAATAAGCTCAAATTGCTATTTTATTTCACATTTTTTCAAGTTTCTGATAAAATTTCCCGGCTTTTTTCTCCACCAATCCTTCTCTCAATAACAAAGAAAGATGATTCTTCAAGGAAGAAGGGGTCATCTTTATCCTGGCTGTTGGCTGATAATCACTTAAATAAGGCATAAGTTTTATCTCCAATTCTTCAATTATCTCCTTTTCTGTTTTTCCGGTTTTCCCTATGTTTTCCAGTATAAGCCTGCGATACTTATTTTCTAAAAGCCATTTTTTCTCTTCTTGATTCATAGCATACCTTTAACAATCATATCCACAGCTTCTTCTTCAGTTAATCCTCTTGCCATTAGAGTGTCAAGTTCTCTCTGATTAACCCTGCCCACCGATGCCTCATGAGTCACTCTTGCAGTTTCGTCTCCCACTCTCACGATAGGAATGGCCCGAGCTGTTGAACCTTCACCCTGGACTATCTCCCTACAATCAACATGTCCACTGGCGTAAGGAGCATTCGCTTCAGTTATTCCTTTCATAATTACGTCGCCACCTCTTGATGCTGCGGCTCGCAACTTAACTAATCCTCTGGCGTG
Source organism: uncultured Clostridia bacterium (assembly GCA_964482715.1). GTDB lineage: Bacteria > Aerophobota > Aerophobia > Aerophobales > B3-G15 > CAYZYX01. Next base: position 3,697 of record CAYZYX010000042.1, on the reverse strand, counting down.
TTCTCCTTCAAGAAAAACGGCATCTTTTATTTTTACTCTATCTTCCTTACATCTACCATAAACCTTACTTAAAATCTCTATTTTGGAATTGGACTGTGCATATACTTCCAAATCAATGGATAAAAGACCCACTTTTCCTTTTATCAGGGAAAAGACACTCTTAAAATAACTTCCTTTTCCCACGTGAACTTGAAACCGAGGAAAAACCTTGGCTCCTCCTTCTTCACCATGGTAGTGCCTTTCCTCGTAGAGAAATACGGCATCCTTACCCAGTATAACCTCCGCCTCCATTTGATGAATTAAATCTTTAGCCCTGGGAAAACTACAATGGGCGAGAATCAGAACCTTTCCACCATCATCAATGATAAATCGAGGGATTATTTCCTGAATCCCTTTTTCTTTAACCACACCAAAACAAAGGTGAACAGGGATTTCTATTTTTTTTCCTTTCGTTACGATAAAATCGGCTATCATTCCATTTTCTGTTTCCTTTCCGACAAGAATTAACCCCTCGGTTTTTTTAATGGCAGTTATACGATTATAATTTAAAAAAAATTTAGGGGTATCTTCCCTGAGCATAGTATCGGTATTAAATCCAACAAGACGGGCACTCTCTAAGATTTCGTAGGGCAAGAGACTTTTTGACATTTCACTTTTCTCCCCGCAAGTATGCAGTATTTTTCCATTATCTCTTTAAAAGAACCCTGTGCCTTTACCTTACCTTGACAGATAAGTGTTCCCTCATCAGCAATTTCTCCAGCCTCTTCTCGATGAGTTATAAGTAAAATTGAAGCTTTTGTCTCATTTCTGATGGCCTCCAGAATCTCATAAAATTCTGAATAAACTATAATATCAAGACCCGAATCAGGCTCATCGAGAATAAGAAGCTTTGGTTTCATAGCAATGGTAGCAGCAATTTCTATCCTTTTTCTTTCTCCTCCCGAGAGAGAATTGTCAACTTTGCGGTTAAGATACTCCTCTGGTATAAGGCCGACAAGTTCAAGAGATTTTTTTACAGTGTCCCCATTTTTTCCCTGGAGTCCGGCTTTTATATAGTCATATACAGAAATTCCCTCAAATCTTGCCGGTTCTTGCCAGGCAAGGGTAATTCCCCTCCTGGCTCTCTCGGTTATATTTAAATGGGTTATATCTTCTCGACAAAAAATTATTTTTCCCTTTGTTGGTCTGTACTGAGAAATTCCCATTATGGAGTAGGCAATGGAAGACTTACCTGACCCATTAGGTCCCATTAAAGCATGAATTTTCCCTGGTCTAACCTCAAAAGAAACTCCATCAACGATGGGTTGACTGTTTCCTTCTGGAATAATGGTTAAATCTATTACTCGAAGCATTTTATAAACTTTCAAGTTAAATTTTAGAAATGAATAGCTCTCCTTTGTGCATCCAGTGCTGCCTCTCGAATTGCTTCACCAAGTGTGGGGTGTGGGTGAATAGTCTCTATGACTTCTTCCACAGTATTTTCAAGATTAATAGCCAAAGTTCCCTCCAGAATAAGATCTGTAGCCTGAGGTCCCAATATGTGAATGCCCAAAATTTCCTCTGTCTCTGAGTCGCAAATTATTTTAACCAAACCATCGGTTTCTCCGAGTATAAGAGCTTTGCCATTTGCACTAAAAGGAAACTTGCCCACCTTAACTTTGTATCCTTTCTCTCTGGCCTTTTCTTCAGTTAGGCCAACAGCTGCCATCTCCGGATTGGAACACACAAATCTTGGAACTGCCCGGTAATTTACCTGAGAGGGTTTCCCCATGACGTTCTCGGCTGCAACTTCTCCTTCCATATAGGCCACGTGGGCAAGACAATATCCCCCAACTACATCACCGGCTGCATATATTCCAGGAATGTTGGTTTTCATTTGAGAATTCACTTTAATCCACCCTCGACTGTCCATTTCTATGCCTACCCGCTCTAATCCAACCTCCTGAGAATTTGGCTTCCTTCCAATAGAAATTAGAACTTTATCAAAATAAACTTCTTTTTCTCCCTCCGGTGTTTTTATGAGCCCTTTATAGCCTTTTCCTTCTTTTTTTGCATCTTTTAGAACTGACCCCGTATAAACTGTTATCTGTTTCCTCAACATAATTTCTTTTAATTTTTCGGTAAGCTCCCCATCTTCTCCTGGAAGAACCCTGGGAAGCATCTCCACAACAGTCACCTTACTCCCAAGAGTGGCGTAAATAAAGGCAAACTCTACTCCAATCACTCCTCCTCCAACAATGAGGAGATTCTCGGGAGGGACATCTATTTCCAGAGCCTCTGTACTGGTAAGAACAGAGTCTTTATCTACTCCTTCAAGAGGTAACATAGAAGGAGAAGATCCGGTAGCAATAATTATATTTTTGCTTTTTACCTGATAGTTTCCACTTTCACTCTCAACACTGATAGTGGATGGATCAAGAATTTTCCCTTCACCTTTTATCCACTTAACGTTGTTTTTTTTCAAAAGGTAATTCACTCCACCCACCAGGCGGTTCACTACACGTTTTTTTCTCTTCATCAATTTAGAAAGATCGATTTTTGCCTCACCAGTTTCCAGCCCAAATTCGCCTGCTTTTTCTACTAAGGTAAAAATTTCACAACTTCTTGCCAGAACTTTGGTGGGAATACACCCAACATTAAGACACACTCCACCTAATCTGTCCTTCTCTATCAAAATTACCTGTCCTCCAAGCTGAGCTGCCCTGATAGCAGCTACATAACCAGCAGGTCCTCCTCCTATTATGGCAACCTCAGCCTCTTCCACATCCATTTATTTCTCCTTTTTGGTTAGCTTTAAATTTAGACAACGCAGGTCCTCTTCGTTTAATCCAAAATAATGTCCAATCTCATGTAAGACAGTCTCATGAACCAACCTGCGCATCTGGCTTTCTGAGGAACAAACTCTCTCAATGGGATCTCGGAAGATGGTAATCCGATCTGGAAATGAACCGGTGTGGTACACCCTTCTTTGTGTCAAAGGTATTCCCTGATATACTCCTAAAAATAAAAATTTATCCGGAAATCTTTTTTGCAGATCCAAAGGAGGATGATCTTTAATGGTTATCTCGATATTTTTCAGTTTCTTTCTAAACACCCAAGGTAAAGCTTGAATAGCTTCCTCAACCCATCTCTCAAATTTATCATCTTTCATGACTATTATTATAGAGAAAATATTTGCCTCTGGCAACCGAAAGGTTAAAATCACCAAGAAGTATTGAAAACTCCCTTTATTTAGAAAAATATACCGGCTCGGATCAGATATAGGATATACAAGGCGTTGGGTAAATTTTAAAACCGGACTAAATTCAAATCGGAATTTCTAACATGATAAACATCGGTAAGGATATCTTTATACCAGATTCTAATTTCTGTTATACCTCCTTTCTCATGAAGGCATATGCGAAGTTCAACCTCACTTACATAAATAAGGACTTTTTCTCCCTTTTTGCTCTTTGAAATCTCATGATGGGAATCTCACCGGTAGTGGAGTGAACCTGATAAAAGTTTACCCTCATCTACTTAAAAAGTGTCCCAACTTCAAAAAGCGTACGCTTGACAAAAAGAATTAATATGGGTAAAATTTCCTTAGAAAAGCTTGTTAAAAGCTGGAAATAAAGGACCAAAGGGAGTGAAAAGATTAAGAGGTTTCCTTCAAAGTTAGTAGTGAATTAGGTCTTTGAAGGAATAGGCTAAATAA
>CAYZYX010000041.1:0-12552 GCA_964482715.1 uncultured Clostridia bacterium | reverse complement strand
GGACTTGACAGCAAATTCTTCTTGAAGTCCCATAACTTCAGGAGCATATGCCCCCCAAACTATGCCCCTATCAAGAACTCTCATTACTGCATCTTTATCTTCCTGAGTAATTATGGGCCATTTAACTTTTAATTTTTCTGGAACAACTTTCTTTCCACCCGATATGGCCAGTTTTCTTTTCATTTACATTCTCCTTATTCTTTTTAAGAAACTTCAAATACCTTTTTAAGTATCAGAATAGCTGCACCAAGAGCTCCAATCTCATCTGGCAGTTCGGAAATGACGATTTTTACATTACGCGAAGCACTTTCTAAAGCTCTTGCCCTAACCGTCCTTTTTAGTGGCTCAAGGATCAGATTACCTGCCCGGGAGACTCCAGCTCCCACCACCACAAGCTGAGGATTAAAAAGATTGATAGCATTAGCAATCGCTATTCCTAAATATTCACCTGTTTTTTCCATCAAATTAAAGGCTAATTTATCTCCTCTACGAGCTGCCTCTACAACAATTTCAGGGGTAATTTTTTGGTGATCTCCGCCGACCAGCTTATCAATTTGTGAAATAACACCTTCTTTCAGCGCTTCTTTTGCTCGACGGACAATAGCAGGCCCAGAAACTAAGGTTTCCAGGCATCCATAATTGCCACACTTGCATCGAGGACCTTTTTCATCTACAGTTGTATGTCCAAGCTCGCCAGCAGTTCCTGTCGTTCCACGATAAAGCTGTCCGTGAAAAAAAATGGCTGCTCCCACACCAACCCCTACATTTACAAAAATAAAATTTTCAACATCTTTTGCCGCACCACACCAGTATTCTGCAAGAGCCATTGTCCTGGCACTGTCATCAACCATCACCGGAATATCAAATTCATCTTCAAGGATTTCAGCCAGTGGGACATTTTCCCACCCTTCCACATTAGGCCAGAAAAGACAGGTTCCCTTTTCGTGATTTACAATTGCCGAGATACCCACACCCATTCCTTCTATTTTATCCCAGGATAGATCAGACTCTTCGACCAACTCCCTAATCATCCTTGTTAATCTGTGGATAGTTATTTCTTTTCCTATCTCAGGATTAGTGGGGATTGTTCTGCTTTTAACTATTTTCGCTTCAAGGTCAACAACAGCAACCCTTGTTTTCGTTACTCCAATGTCAACACCTACAACATATAAAGCTCCCGGGGAAATTCGCAGCAGAATGGGTTTTCTTCCACCTCTTGAGGCATCCAATCCATCTTCCTTTAAAAACCCCATCTGGAGAAGTTCTCTGGTCAGCATGCTTACTACAGGATGGCTCAGCCCAGTCACCCGGGCTATATCTGTTCGGGCAATAGGTCCTAATCTTCTAACCACGTCCATTATTAGAAAGGAACTCCTATCGAGTTTTGAAATTTTATTAAATATGTTACCCATTTTTGGCTCAAAAGTATAATGCTTTTTTAAAATTTTTAAGTATTTCTATCACCAATTAAAAAATTTGTCAAGAAAAATATGTTGAAATTGACAGAATAAACTTATTTTTTTAAAATAATTAAAAAGTGGAAATTTTTTCTAAGGAGGTGAAACAAATGGTTATTGTCAGCCTGGTCATAGGCATTATTGCTCTTGTAATAGCTGTTATTTGTCTTTTGGGCTTCAGAATTTCTGTCTTTGGGAAAAAGAAAGAGGAAAAGAAATAGTCTCTTAAAAACCTAAAGGCTAAAGTAATGGAATTACCTGATGGTTTTCTTGTTGGTTTAGTGCTGGGAGGAATTTTAGGTTTTGCATTGGGATTTTTAGTAACAACAATACCTACTTCTGCAAAGGAAAAGCTAAACAGGAAGGAAAGGAAAGCAGAGAAGCTTTTTAACTACGCTCTTGAACAAGAAGAGGAAAATCGAAAATTGGAAATTTTTGGAAAAGTTCTGGATAAATTTCCAGATACCAGGTGGGCCGAGAGAGCACTGGAAGAAGTAATGAAAATAAAAAAGAAAGGTAGAAGTGATTTCCAAGAGAAGACCTCGTAGCTTACACCTTGGAATAGGCCATTATGGCATAGGTTATAAAGACGGTGTAAATACCGTGATCTCCCGTAATGTCAAAGCTCTCCTGAAATTAGGAAAAAATCTAAAAGTAACCTTGTTCGGAAAGCTCTCTCCTGATTATCAGAATTTCATTAATCCGGTTCCCGGAAAGATTGAATACAGAAATGTCGAAGAATTTGATCCTCATACAGCAGTTAGACAACTTGGAAAATCCGTCTCTGAACAACAGGTACACGATTATATGTGGCAGGGAACAAACATTGCCGAAATTCTTCTCCAAAAATTAGCTGACATGGATGTTATTATTGCGGAAAATCTTGGAGTGGGCATTCATCCTGCACTCACCTATGCCTTTTATCTTTACACTCAGTATAGCTGGTCTGTGAAGGATAGTAAAAAGTTCATTTACCGTTTCCATGATTTTGTTCAGCAACGTCCTGCTAACTTTCAAAATGTAAAAAAGTTCCAACATACTCGCTTTAACATAGTTCCCAACTGGCATTCTATCCTTTATCCGGCTTATCCTAACATAAAATATATCGCTATAAATCAAAATGATAAATGGAGATTAATTGAACATGGAATAGAAGAGGAAAACATATACTACATTCCCAACCCGGTTGATAAGTCCATCATTCCTCCTGATGACAGAACTCAGGAGCTGAGATCAAAGATAATTGAGAGAGAAAAGTTGGACCCTTCCATCAGGTTCATTCTTTACCCGGTAAGGTGCATACGAAGAAAGAATGTTGAAGAGGCAATTTTTTTAACCTGCTTTTTCAACGCTCTTGCAGAGGGTAAGAGTTCAAGAAAGGATTGCAGGTTAAAAGGAAGGTTTCATCTTCTGGTTAGCATTAAACCTGATGAGGGAGATGAGGCGAGGTATGCAGAAAAATTAACAGGTTTTGCCAGAGAACACAACTTACCTGTAACCATAGGTCTGGATGATCTTGTATCCTTAGAGAGGGAATATGATCCTGAGGACCCGATGAAGATTATAAAATACGGTATAGGAGACCTCTATAGATTGGCCGATCTGGTTATTACTACCAGCGTCTTAGAGGGATTTGGGTTTATGTACATCGAACCCTGGATAGTGGATAGAGCCGTGATAGGAAGAAATATTCCCTTTATAACTCCGGATTTTCAAGCAGCTGGAATGAAACTTGGCCATCTCTATACCGCACTCATAGTGGAAGGAAAAGACTTTAAAGATATCGGACAGAATTCACCTTCTCCCGATGAAGTACTACAAGAAAGACTTCTGAAGGTTCTAAAGTTAAAAAATCCTAAATTTGTGGATAAATTTATAGAGAGTAATGAAACCACCGTTCTTGCCACCTTAAAGCTTTTTGACCGAGAGAAAAGAGAGAAGCTTATATTCAGAAACAAAAAAATAGTAGAAACTGTTTATTCTGCCGAGAGTATAGCCAGGAAGCTTTATGAAGTGGTGATTTCTGACTAATTTTTCACTTGCAGAAAAAGGTTAATTTTGCTAAAATTTGGAAAAAAACTGAAGGGAAAGATGAGTACGGTAAGAGTAGAAGGGGTAGTCAAGAAGTTTTTCACTCAGGCTTCTCTTTTTAAGGGAAAGGGGGAGGTCGTAATAGCTCTTGATCATGTGCATTTGAATGTAAGGGAAGGGGAGGTCTTTTGCATCATTGGACCTTCAGGATGTGGAAAAAGTACCCTTCTAAGGGTTATAGCTGGAGTGGAACAGGCAGATGAAGGTAACATCTATATAGATGAAAAAAAAGTTAACAATGTTGCTCCCAAGGATCGTCGAGTGGGAATGGTCTTTCAAAATCTTGCTCTTTATCCTCATATGAGTGTAAGGAAGAATCTGGCTTTCTCTCTCAAGATGAGAAACCTCCCTGAAGATATTATAAGAAAAAAAATTAAACTTGCCTGTCACATCCTGGGAGATGAGTTTGAATATCTGCTGGAAAGAAAACCTAAAACTTTATCTGAAGGTCAAAAAAGGAGAGTAGCCCTGGGAAGATGTATTGTGCAGGATGCAAAAGTTTTTTTGATGGATGAACCTCTGGCTAATTTAGATCCCCGTTCCAGCATGCAAATACGATTGGAAATGATGCAACTTCTTACCAGGCTTCAACGGACAACTATATATGTAACGCATGACCAGCACGAAGTTCCATCGGTAGCGAAAAGAGTGGGTATTATGAGAGAGGGGCGACTTGAGCAGGTAGGAACCTTTGATGAAATTTACAATAATCCGGTCAACCGATTTGTCGCCACCTTTCTGGGTGACCCTCCCATGAACCTGATCCGGATGGTTTTAAAAGAAGATAAAAAGGGGCTATATCTTATAGATCCTCCTTTTAGAATTGATCTTCCCAGGGAAGCTTTCGGAATTTTAAAAGAAAAAGGGTATCTATGGGAGGAAATCCTTGTGGGAATTCGTCCTGAACATATCAAAATAAAAGGTGAAGAGAATAACTTTCCCTTTAGCTGTGAATTTAAGGGGATGGTCCAGGCAACGGGAGTGAGTCTTTCCCGGCTTTTAGCCTATATCCTGGTTGGCAATCAGATAGTAGTTGCTGCTTTCGACCCTTTTTTAAAACTACAGATAGGAGAAGTTTTACCTCTTTCCTTTTCTCTAAACAGAGCTATTTTCTTTGATCCTGTAAGCGGAAAAGCTATATACAGGCTTCCCTATAATGAAGAAAATGCTGGTTACTAAAGAATTTGAATTTGACGCCGCTCATCAACTTGTAAATTATGATGGAAAATGTGAAAATTTACATGGTCATCGCTGGAAAGTTCAGGTAACTGTTCAGGCACCTCTGAAGAAAAATGGTATAGCTTTTGATTTCACAAAATTAAAAGAGATAGTGGAAGAAAGGGTAATTAAGAAGTTAGATCATACTTATTTAAATGATTTTTTTGCCCAACCTTCCACGGAAAACATAGCTATATGGGTATGGAATAATCTTAAGGAACTTCCCCTTTATGAAGTGAAAGTCTGGGAGTCACCTACCAGCTGGGTAACTTATCGGGGAGAATAAAACCTGAGCTACCTTTTCTTTTTTCTTCTTCTCAATTCCCCCAGAATCTGTTCAATGTCACTGGAAGCTGACCTAACAGCCATTGCGGCAACGTAAATTAAAACCGAGAATTGCCAGGCATCTTCAGGCCCGGCAATAAGACCTGAATGGACATCTTCTCTTCTTTCCAGTTCGTCAGAGAAATAAGCAACGGCCTTTTCCAGTTCACCTTCAAAAATATCAAGAGTGTAAGTTTCGTTTTTGTATTTTAAGGTTGGAAAAGATATTCCTCTCATTAAAAGAAATCTTCGTATATCCTCACCGGTTAAATTGAAATCCTCTTCAAAATCAAAACCTTCAAATTGAGCAAAAGGGCCTTGAGGTAGTATAATAAGAGGTCTGTGAACTATAACTTTACCTTTCCTGACAACAGTATCACCTAAATTAACCGAAGATGGGGCCAACGAAATGTAGGGAAGCTCGGTTGAATCAAAAGCTAAAAGGTTTCGAAGGCGATATTTAATTATTCTGGTTTCTCTTACCGCTCTTTCCCACTTTTCGTCAAGCTCGTCCATGTGTTTTCCTCTTTTTTCACAAATATATATCCTTTACTATTAAAGTAAACAAATATTAATCGTCAACCCTTTTACATTGGAGCCGGGAACAATTTTTATTATCTTTTTCTTTTATCCAGGACTAAAACTTTTGCTTTAAGATTTTTCGTCCTTGTGGTGCTTTATAACCACTCCTTCAACCATAAAAATCACATCTTCACAGATATTGGTGGATAGGTCAGCTATACGCTCCAGATTACTTGAAATTCTCATCAAATGAATAGAGCGTTCAATAGTGGAAGGATCTGAACTCATAAAAGTGATAAGTTCTCTCAATATTTGATCTCGTAGTCCATCAACTATGCTGTCATTCTCACAAACAGCTTTGGCAAGCCTGGCATTTTCGCTGATAAAGGAATTAATCCCTTCTCTTAGCATCTTCATGGTTACCTGTGCCATATTGGGTATGTCAATAAGTGGTTTCACGGCGGGTCTTTCTATAAGAAAAAGAGCACTTTCAGCAATGTTAACTGCATGGTCTCCCATTCGTTCCAGATCATTGTTCATTTTAAGAATCATCAAGATTGTCCTAAGATCTCTTGCTCGTGGTTCATATTGAGCGATAAGTGAAGTGCAGTGTTCATCTAAATCAATTTCGATGTCATTGGCTTTCGGTTCATCCTTCAATATTACTTGTTGAAGAACTTTCCTGTTTCGTTTGAGCAGTCCTTCAATACTTCTTTCAATCATGCGCTCCACCAGAGCAGCATAATTGATAAGCTCACTTTTTAAATTTGTTATTCTTTCTTGTAGCATAAAACCTCCTATCCAAATTTTCCGGTTAAATACTCTTCCGTTCGTTTATCCTCGGGAACGGTAAAAACTCTGTCGGAGGGTCCAAACTCAATCAACTCCCCAAGAAACAAAAAGGCGGTAAAATCAGAAACTCTCGCTGCTTGAGCAATATTGTGAGTGACAAGCACAATAGTGACATCTTTTTTTAAATTGGTTATTAGCTCTTCTATATGTGAGGTAGCTTTAGGATCCAGGGCTGAGGTGGGCTCATCAAGCAAAAGAATTTCCGGGTTCATGGCAAGTGCTCGGGCAATACAAAGCCTTTGTTGCTGTCCACCGGAAAGGAAAGTTCCTTTTCTATAAACATGGTTTTTTACCTCATCCCACAAAGCTGCTTTCTTTAAAGAATCCTCAACAATTCTATCCTGTTCATCTTTGCTTAGCTTTATGCCGTTTAACCTGTAGCCAGCAATTACATTCTCATATATGTTCATAGTAGGAAAGGGATTGGGTTTTTGAAAAACCATTCCCACTTTTCTTCTCAAAATTATGGGGCTCATGTTGTAAATGTCTTCGCCTTCCAGAAATATCTTACCTGACACTCTGGCATCCGGAACGAGTTCGTGCATTCGGTTAATACATCTGATAAGAGTAGTTTTACCGCAACCCGAGGGTCCCATAATTGCTGTAACTCTGTTTCGTGGAATAGACAGATTTATGTTCTTTAAAACACAGTTTTGACCAAAATAGGCACAAAGGCCTACTGTTTTTAAAATTGGACTTTCCATTTTCTGGCCACCAGTTTAGCTATCACGTTTAATATTAATACAAACACAACCAGTATAAATGAAGCACCCCAGGCTAAGGTATGCCATTCAGAATAAGGACTTGTTGCGTAATTGAAAATCAAAAGAGGTAAAGCATTGATTGGTTTAAAAATATTGAAATTCATAAAAGGACTGCCAAAGGCGGTGAAGAGAAGTGGAGCAGTTTCACCTGCTATTCTTGCTATACTTACCAGAACTCCCGTCAAAATACCACTTAAGCCCGCCGGTAAAATAACCTTCAATATGGTTTGATGATAGGGGACACCCAGGGCTAAGGAAGCCTCCTTCAAGGTATTGGGAACCAGCTTAAGTGTCTCTTCGGTAGTCCTGACAATCAAAGGCAACATCATTATCCCTAAGGCAACACCTCCTGAAAAGGCGGAAAAGGTCTTCATGGGGACTACAATCCAGAGATAGGCTATGATACCGATAACTATTGAAGGGGTTCCCTGAAGAATCTCTACACACAGTCTGGTAAAATAAGAAAGTTTCCCCTCCCTATTTTCTGAGAGATAGATTCCCGCAAATATTCCTAAGGGAACAGAAATTAGACAGGAAATTAATATCAGAATAGCTGTTCCTACAATAGCATTAGAAATACCACCCCCAGCCTCACCCACAGGTCGAGGAAGATGAGTTAAAAATTGCCAGTTAACAGCTGATATACCACTTTTGATTATGTAAAAAACAATGAGAAAAAGAGGAATAATTGACGCTAAGGAGAAAAAAAGCACAAAACCCAAAAAAATTCTGTCTTTTAATATACGAACCAAAATTCTATTCTTCGTCATGTCTAAACCTCAATGGTCATCTTTTTCACAATTTGTCTTCCAATTATGTTTATTATTGTGGTGACCACAAACAGCAGAAGACCAATTTCAACAAGTGCAGAAAGGTAGATCTCTCCGGTAGCTTCAGTAAATTCATTGGCGATAACACTGGCCATCGTATTTGCCGGACTGAAAATATCCCTGGGTATGACATTTGTATTTCCTATAACCATGGTTACTGCCATTGTTTCACCAAGGGCTCTTCCCAGAGCTAACAAAATCCCTGCCATTATGCCTGAACGTGCGTAAGGGAGAACAATCCTTCTTATAACCTCAAACCTCGTGGCTCCCAGAGAAAAAGCTGCCTCTTTCAAATCAGAGGGAACAAGCTGGATAACTTCTCTTCCAATTGCTGCTGAATAAGGTATAATCATAATAGCAAGAACAAGAGAGGCAGTAAAGATTCCCACACCATACGGTAAAATTCCCAATTTTACCTGTATTGTTCGAACAAGAGGTACCAGCACAAAAAGAGCCCAGAATCCGTAAATAACTGAAGGTATTCCTGCTAAAAGCTCTATAGCACTTTTAAGAATAGAAGAAAAAATCCCTTTTGTAAAATACTCACCCAGAAAAAGCGATATAGAAAGAGAAAATGGAATAGAAATTAAAAGAGCCAGAAAGGAGGTTAGAAGAGTTCCAATCAGAAAGGGAAGAGCACCAAACTGGTTAAATACCGGATCCCAGGTTTTTCCAAAAACAAAACCGATCCCCATCTTTTTTAACGAGGGAAAGGAGTTTAACAAAAGAGAAAGAAAAATTGCAACAACCAGGATCACCATACAAAGAGCAGTAAAAAACAAGAGCTTCCGAAAGAAAAATTCAGACCTTTCAAATTTACCCCAAACTCTCAGTAATCCGGATTTATCTTTCAACATTTTTCACTGCAGAACGGGCTCTCCATTATAGGTGACCGACTTTATTATTTTTTCAGCTTTTTCAATTGCTCTCTCCGAAAGAGGAGCATAATCAAGAGGTTTTGTAAATTGTTGACCTTCATGCACGAGCCACCATAGAAGTTTGACAAGTTCCTCTGCTTTTTCCCTCTTCCTCTGTCCATAGTTTTGCTCTTTGTAGAATATAATCCAGGTAAAACTACTTATAGGGTAACCATATTCTGCATGGGTATCAGTTATAGAAACTCTGGTATGCTCCGGCAATTCAATATCAGCAGCATGACTTACCGATTCAATAGAAGGTTGAATGAAGTTTCCTGCAGCATTCTGGATAAGTGCAACAGGCATTTTGTTTTGAAGGGCGTAGGTAAGTTCCACGTAGCCAAAAGCACCAGGAATCTGCTTCACCAGTCCTGCCACTCCCGGATTTCCTTTGGCTCCAAGCCCGGCAGGCCAGTTAAGAGACTTTCCCCTTCCTATCTTTTCACTCCACTCAACACTAACTTTACTCAGATAGTCGCTGAAAACATAGGTTGTTCCACTTCCATCCGAACGATGAACAACCATTATGTTCATATCAGGCAAACTAAGGTCAGGATTGCAAGCAGCAATTTCAGGATCATTCCACCTTTTAATCCTCCCCATAAAAATGTCAACCAAAACTGCCGGAGTTAGTTTAAGGATTGGCTGTCCGGGGAGGTTGTAGGTAACTACAACAGCTCCAAGACATGTGGGAATATGGAGTATATAGTTACCCTCTACCTGAATCTCTTCATCACTCATAAAAGCATCTGTTCCTCCAAAATCAACTGTCTTGTTAATAAGCTGTCTTATACCACCTCCTGAACCTATGGCCTGATAGTTGACCTTTACCCCAAATTGCTGGTAGTAAAAGTCAAATGCTTTGGAGTAAAAAGGATAAGGGAAAGTTGCTCCTGCTCCAAGAAGTTCTCTCTCCTGAGCCTGAAGTGAAAACACTTCTCCTATTAGTACAAGCATGATCGCTATCCATACCACTATCAATCGCTTCATTTGGATATCCTCCTTTTTACCCTCATTATATTTAATTATATTTAAATCATATAAAGAAAATGTTAATTTTTTATTAAGAAAAATTTTTATGAGGGATTGATGGGGAGAAAAATGGTAAAAGTAGTTCCCGACCCAACCATGCTTTTTACATTTATGCTCCCGTTATGCATAAGCACGATGTGCTTAACAATAGATAACCCCAAACCTGTTCCACCAGAACTTCTGGAACGGGATTTATCCACCACGTAAAATCTTTCAAAAATACGAGAAAGATGCTCTCCGGGAATACCTATTCCTGTATCCTGAATTTTAATGCAAATTTTATCTTCATTTTCTATTTTTTTAATGTTAACAGTTATACCCCCCCGTTCGGTGTACTTAACAGCGTTATCCAGAAGATTGATAAAAACCTGCTCCAGTTTAAAAGGGTCGCCCTTAATAAGTGGGAGATGACTATCTACTTCAAGAGTTAAACTTAAATTCTTGCTTGTTAGTCTCGGTTTAAAGAGAGGAACAATTTTCTCCATCATCTTGCCCAGGTCAACTTTTTCCATCTGCAGTTTCTTTTCCTCTTCAATCTCAGAGAGAAAAAGTAAATCACGAATTATATTTATCAATCTGTCGGTATGTCTCTTAATGATCTGCAGGTAATACTTGGCTTTTTCATCCACTTCTTCCTCCAGAGTTTCCACAAATCCTCGTATCGCAGTAAGTGGAGTTCTAAGTTCATGGGATACATTCAGGATGAAGTCTTTTTTCAGTTTTTCTATATTTTTCTGCTCAGTTATATCCCTGAAGACTACTAAAACTTCCCTCCCTGATGGCAGCATGGTTAAAGTACATGAAAAAATCCTTTCCTCAAAAGTGATTTCCTGACAAACTACTTTGTCTTTTTGCACTTTGCGCATCAATTCGTTAAAAGTTGGCTCCCTTACCAGTTCCCAGTAGAATTTTCCTTTTATATTTGCTTTTTTAAGCATCTTTTTCAGGCTTTCATTAAAAAGAGTAATTTTCCCCTTTTCATCTATAAGTAAAATACCATCCTGGAGATTGGAAATAATACCTTTAAGCTCTTCTTCACGTTTAGATAATTCTCCAAAAGTGGATTTTAATCTTTCGGACATGGAGTTAAAACTATCGGCAAGTTCCTTTAATTCCCCCTTATTCTTAAAAAAAATCCTCACACTAAAATCTCCTGAGGCTATTCTTCGTGAGACATTAATAAGCTGTCTTACTGGCGTGGATAGACTTTGAGAGAGAAAAATGGTCCCTGAGAGGATGACAATAACTATAAAAAGCAAACTGTAAAGAATAACCTTTTTTACCTGCTGAAACAGCGTATTAATTTCGCTTAAGGGCAGGCTCATTCTGATTACACCAATAACTTCACCCTCTTTCTTAACAGGAAAAGCCACATGCAGCATCTCTTCCTCTTCCAGATCATCGATCCGCAAAGCTATACCGGTTTTGCCATTGAGAGCAAGAGCTATCTCCGGATAGGTGCTGTAACTTACCCTGTTTTTTAGATCACGGTCAGAATCAGTGAGAACCTGCCCTTGAGAGTCCAAAACCGTAATTCTTGTTTTCACCTGAGGCCTCAATTTTTTTATCGTCTCACCAATTTCCAGATGGCGGTTTTCCTCTATAAGTGGGGTTAAGCTAAGACTCAAAGCTACAGCCAGATTTTCTAAGTGTGAGGTTAATCTGGATATGTAAAATTTTCTTATTGTCCCGAAGGAAAAAAATAAAATAAGAGCTGAAAGAATAACAACTATGGTAAGATATGTGGCAAATAATTTAAAAAAAATAAAGGGCTTTTTCATTCCTCTAACTTATACCCTACACCTCTCACACACTTTATAAATTTTGCTGCTTTACCCAGCTTATCTCTTAAATTTTTAACATGAACATCTACGGTTCTATCGGAGACAATCTTTTCTCCCTCCCACAGATAATCCAAAATCTCGTATCGGGAAAAAACCCACCCCTTTCGAGAAGAAAGTAATCTCAAAATTTTAAACTCGGTAGTGGTTAGACTAACCTTTTTGCCCTCAACAAAAGTTTCATATTTTTTTGGGTCTATTTCCAGAAGATCGCCAATCTGGATCTTTCCAGCAAAATGATGTTGCCCTTCTTTTCTCCTCAACACTGCTTTTACCCGCGCAATCACTTCTTTAACCGAAAAAGGCTTGGTCACATAATCGTCAGCCCCCAATTCCAGACCTAACACTTTATCTACTTCCTCGCTCTTTGCGGTAAGGATTATTATGGGAATCGCAGATAGTGTCTCATTATTTTTTAAAAACTTACAAATTTCCAGTCCATCAGCATCAGGCAACATGAGATCGAGAATTAAAAGATCAGGTATTTTCTCATTCAGAAACCTGAGAAAACTCTCGGCATTTAAAAAAATCATGACTTTGAACCCCGCTTTATTGAGTTGAATAGATAAAAGCCGGGCAATATCTGGTTCATCCTCAACAACAGCTATCAGTTTACTCATTTTTGTCTTCTTAAATGTCCATGTAAGAATTCTTCTTAATTCTACTACCGACTCATAAAAAGGCAAGAATAACTTCTAATATTC
>CAYZYX010000040.1:0-12952 GCA_964482715.1 uncultured Clostridia bacterium | reverse complement strand
AGGAACTTTTAGAAGCAGGAGCTCATTTTGGTCATAGAAAGAGTGCCTGGAATCCCAAAATGAAGCCTTATATCTACCAGGAGCGTAATCGTATGCATATTATAGATTTAACCAGGACGGTTAAATTACTGGAGGAAGCCTACAACTTTGTCAGAGATCTTGCTGCGGAAGGAAAACAGATACTCTTTGTGGGAACCAAACAACAGGCCAAAAAATGTATTGAAGAAGAAGCGGATAGATGTGGTTCAGCGTACGTAAATAGCCGGTGGTTGGGGGGATTTTTAACTAATTTTTCCACCCTTAAAAAGAGAATTGAAAGACTCTCTCATTTAGAAAGAGAAGAAAAGGAAGGCTTATGGGAGAGACTGCCCAAGAAAGAGGAAACAAAATTGAGGAAAGAGCTGGAAAAACTGAGAAAGAATTTGGGTGGAGTTAAAAATATGGATGGACTACCACATGCTCTATACGTTGTTGATGTTAGAGTGGAAAATATAGCTGTTAAGGAAGCAAAAAAGATAGGCATCCCTGTGGTAGCCATCATCGATTCCAACGTGGATCCTACTCTTGTTGATTATCCTATACCTGCCAATGATGACGCTATTAAAAGTATCAAATTGATTACCAGTAAAATAGCTGATGCTGTGATAGAGGGGAGGGAAATCTTCGAGAAGAAAAAACTCCTGGAGGAAAAGGTAGCAGCAGAAGAATCAGCCGCGCAAAAGTCTTTAGCTGTAAGTGAGAAAGTAGAGGAAGAAAAAAAACCAGAGGAAGAAAAACCAGAAGAGGTGCTGTTAGAGTCAAATGTTGGCAATAATGCCGACTCTAACCATGAACAATCTCAAAAAGAGACCGATCAAAAATCTACTAAGGAGGGTTCGTAATTATGGATATATCCCTGGATAAAGTAAAAAAACTCAGAGCTGAAACACTCGCCGGGATTGTGGAGTGTAAAAAGGCTCTGGAAGAGAGTAAGGGAGACCTCGAAGAAGCTAAGAGGATTCTTCGAGGAAAAGGTATAAAGATAGCTCAAAAAAAGAGCGCAGAAGTTACCAATCAGGGGTTAGTTGCCTCATATATACACCATAATGGAAGGGTGGGAGCTCTGGTGGAAATTCACTGTCAGTCTGACTTTGTTGCCAGAAATGAGCAATTTCAACAATTTGCCAGGGATATGGCCATGCATGTAGCCGCATCCAATCCCAGATGGCTTTCTCAGGATAAAGTTCCTCAAGAGGTGCTTGAAGAGGAGAAGAGGATAATTCAGGAACAGGCAAAAAGGGAAGGTAAGCCAGACCACATTATAGACAAGATAATTCAGGGAAGAATGAGAAAATTTTACAGTGAATATTGTCTTCTTGATCAACCCTATATAAAAGATGAGGAAAAAACGGTTAGGGACTATCTCCAGGAAATGATAGCTAAATTAGGAGAAAACATAAGAATTCACCGGTTTATCAGGTTTGAATTAGGACAGGAATAAACTTTTTTAAGATGAGTGCTGCCGGGCTTAGGTGGAAAAGGATACTCTTAAAGATTGGAGGAGAAGCTTTTGCTGAAAGAGGTGGGTTTGGTATTTCTTTTTCCCGTTTAAGCTGGATCTCCCAGGAGATAGAGAAAGTAAAAAATCTTGGAGTGGCAGTGGGAATTATGGTTGGGGGTGGAAATATCTGGAGAGGAAAATTCGCCCAGAAAGGAGGAATAGATAGGGCAACGGCTGATTATATGGGTATGCTTGCCACCATCATAAATGCCCTGGCATTGCAGGACGTTTTGGAGAGAAAAGGACTTGTCACCCGAGTCCAAACGTCAATTAATATGTATGAAATAGCCGAACCTTATATCCGGAGAAGAGCTCTGAGACATCTGGAAAAAGGCAGGGTGGTTATTTTTGCTGGAGGGACAGGCAATCCTTATTTTACAACTGACACAGCTGCAGCACTAAGAGCTCTGGAAATTGGAGCAGAAGTTATCCTCAAAGCAACCAAAGTTGAGGGTATCTATTCAGCAGACCCTCTTAAAGATAAGACAGCAAGAAAGTTTGATAAATTGAAATATGAGGAGTTTCTTCAAAAAAAGCTAAAGGTTATGGATGCAACGGCCATAACCCTTTGTATGGACAACAATTTGCCCATAGTAGTGTTCAGTCTCGATGAGCCAGACTCTATAAAACGAATAGTTCTTGGGGAAAAGGTGGGCACTATAGTTGAGGAATAAAGAGTCTCCAGGAGGAAAAAAATGACACCCATAAAAAAAATAATTGAAGCCACCAGAAAAAAGATGGAGCAATCTAAGGAGGCTCTGGCTAAGAGATACTCCACCATGCGAGGTGGCCGGGCAACTCCAGATATGGTAAGCGGAATCAGGGTGGAGTGTTATGGTTCGAAGATGCCCCTGGCTCATCTTGCTACAATTTCTACACCTGATGCCCGTACCATAGTTGTAGAACCCTGGGACAAATCTATCATAGAGAATATTAAAAAAGCTCTATTAGCCTCTGATCTGGGGGTGAATCCGAGTGATGATGGTAATTTAATACGTATCTCTCTTCCTCCTCTTACCGAAGAACGAAGAGAAGAAATTGCCAGATTGATAAGGCAATGGGCTGAGGAGGCTAAGGTAACTATTCGCAATATTCGCCGTGAAGCCAGGGAAAAAATAGAGGAACTGGAGGAAAATAAAGAAATATCGGAGGACGAAAAAAGACGTGCAGAGAAGGAGATCCAATCTCTTACCGATGAGTATGTAAAAGTTATAGATGAGCTCCAAGAAAAGAAAGTGGAAGAAGTCAAAAAAGTGTGATTTTCATAAATACTCTGGGTAAGGAGGGGAAAATGAGAAGACGTGATAACTTTGGAGTCCATATAGTTTCCGATCTTTACGGATGTAACCCTCAGAAACTTATGAAGAGGGAAGAGATTGAAGAAATGATAGAAACTACTATACGTGAATCAGGATTAAATAAAATAAAATCTTATTTTCACCAGTTTAAACCGTACGGAGTAACAGGGGTTGTTTTGCTTTCGGAGTCTCATCTGGCGGTCCATACCTGGCCGGAGCATGGATATGTCTCGCTGGATGTTTACAGTTGCGGACCTCCTGACGGCTCATTTTCTGCTCACAAGAGAATAATAGATTTTTTTAAACCCAGAAAGGTTTCCACCAATATTTTTACCCGGGGAAAAGTGGAAGATGGATCGCACAAAAAATCAGATATTGAGACAGCTCATCAGCGGGTCTAAAACCCTCTGGCAACTCATCAGACACCAGGATTCTTCAATTAAAGAGTTTGTAGAAGAGCTGAAAAAGCTGGAGAGGGAGAAGATAATAAAAAGGGAGGGTACTTTTTTTAAGTTAATTAAGGAAAGTCTGACTGAAATACCCCACGTACATTTTGATTGGGTGTGTGATGCGTGTGGTCAGGGGATTGATCTCAATAAGGATTTCATAAATATAAAGGTTAGATTTCGAGAGCTGGTGGAGAAAAGACCTCCTCCCCGGGAAGACTACGACCAGGGTTTCATGAGATGGGAAGATACTTTAAAAAGAGCTGTGTTTATCTATGAAAGAGGAGACCTGGAGGATAAGAGGGTCTTCATTCTGGGAGATGATGATCTTTTAACTTTGGCGCTGGCACTTATGAATCTGGCTGAACACATAACTGTGGTGGAGATCGATGAGAGAATTGTTGACTTTATAAAAGAGACTGCCAAGAAGCTTGGCTGCAAGGAAATTGAGGTTTTGCAATACAACGTGGTAAATGAGCTACCCTCCAGTTTAAAGGGGAATTACGATACTTTTGTCACCGATCCTGTTGAAACCTGGAAAGGGATAAAATTTTTCCTGGGAAGGTGTATTCAGAGTCTTAAAGGGAGAGGCTGTAGTGGCTATTTTGGACTGACTCATCTGGAAGCCTCATCAGGAAAATGGTATGAGATTGAGAAGTTCCTTCTAAATTGTAATCTGGTTATTACCGATATCTGGAGAGACTTTAGTTTTTATCCCGAAGAAGAAAACAAATGGCAGAGATTTTATCAAAGTTACAGGCTCCTGAGAGAAATACCCCGGGTCGAGTTGCCAGAAGTTGACTGGTACAGATCTTCCCTGGTTAGAATTGAGGCTGTTGACAAGATAAGAAAGCCCCAGTTCCCCACCTTGGTCTCCCAGCGGGAGCTTTACTTTGATGAGGAAAGCTGGGCCACTCCTGAGATAGAAAACAGGTGAAAGTAATTTTTTACACCTCAGATGAACCGTTCCTCAGTTTTTCTATCCTTTTTTTAATTTCTCTTTCAAAACCGCGATCGGTGGGCTGATAGTAGACTCTATCCTCGAGAGGAGAAGGAAGGTGTTGCTGTTTAACGAATCCTCCCGGGAAATCATGGGCATACCTGTAACCTTTGCCATAACCCAGATCTCTCATAAGTTGAGTGGGAGCATTTCTTATGACCAGGGGTACAGGTAGATGACCCTTCTCCTGGATATCCTTTTTAGCTCTCGTATAGGCCTGGAGGACAGCGTTACTTTTAGGGGCACAGGCAAGATATATAGCTGCCTGAGTAAGCGCAAGATTTGCCTCGGGCATTCCCACAAACTGAACCGCCTGCATTGCAGCCACCGCTACCTGAAGAGCCTGCGGATCAGCATTTCCTATGTCTTCCGAGGCAAAAACTACCATTCTTCGGGCGATATATAAGGGGTCTTCCCCGGCTTCCAGCATCCTTGCCAGCCAGTAAACCGCAGCATCCGGATCAGAATCTCTCATACTCTTGTGCAAAGCAGAAATTAAATTGTAGTGTTCCTCTCCCTTTTTATCGTAACGCAGAACCCTTTTTTGAACCACCTTGTTTACAACTTCACAGGTTATATGAGCCCGATCACCTTTTCTTGCACTGATGAATGAGAGTTCCAGTATGTTGAGAGCAACTCTGGCATCACCACCGGCCATCTCCACGATGTAATCTATAACCTCCGGATCGATCTTTATTTTGTATTTCCCAAGTCCCTTTTCTTTATTCTGAAGAGCTCTTTGAATTATCTTTTTTAAAATTTCCGGAGAAAGAGGCTTTAAGATGTAAACGGTTGAGCGTGACAGCAGTGGCGAGTTTATCTCAAAAGAGGGATTTTCTGTAGTTGCTCCAACAAGTATTATGGTTCCATCCTCAACATAAGGGAGAAAAGCATCCTGCTGGGCTTTGTTGAAGTGATGTATTTCATCCACGAAAAGAATTGTTTTTTGAGATTGATATTTTCTTCTCCATTTTGCTTCTTCTATAATCTTTTTCAAAGCAGGAACACCTGAGGTGACCGCACTGAAAGAAACAAAATGAGCTTTTGTCATTTTAGCTATTATTTTTGCCAGGGTGGTCTTGCCGGAACCAGGAGGACCCCAGAGAATTATGGAAACTAATCTATCCTCCTCTATTGCTTTTCTTAAAGGTGTCCCCTCTCCAACAATTTCCTCCTGTCCAAGGAAATCCTCCAGTGTTTCCGGTCTCATCCTCTCAGCAAGAGGAACAAAATCCTCATTTTTTTGATGTTTATTTTTTAATTTTTTATCAAAGAGATCATTCATGTTCCCTCCCCGGAGGAGGTGAATTTTTTCAGCTCATTTTTGAGAAGTTCAATAAATTTTATGGGAGTAGGATCCACGGATTGAGATATGGCAAGGTAGAAGCTTATCCAGTCACCTGTGTAAATTAAAGAGAAAATCCGGGATAACAGACACTCTCCCTCTGTCCAGATCTCAGAATATTCCACCCCTTTTTCTTTTATCAAGTCCTGGGTTATCTCAATACGTTTACTTATTCTCCTTAATTCAGCTTTATCTCGCAAAAAGATGGGATAAAATAGATTAAGATCAATTTCTCCTTCTCCAGACCAGGGGACCACTTCATTGTGATTCATCTCCGGAAAAGTATTCCAACTTGCCAGAATCTTTGAGTTTTCATTAAACTGGGTTTTCCATCGGTGTGCCACAACATCAGTCAGGCCATCTACTCCGTATATAAGTGGAATCTTACCCTTTAATTTGAGTGCCATTTGCTTGGTAAAGTTGTTTTCTGTTTTTATCTCTGGATGGTATCTTTCCGAAAGTTTTCCAAGAACGTCAACAAGTTCCTTATAGTTAAAAAGTTTGACCCTTAGGATTTTCTCAAGCAACTTAATCATGGGTATGGTAAGATAACCAACAGCACAGCGAGGGGGCATTCCTCCAGGAACCTTGAGATGGTGAATTCCCTTTTGTTTACTTAACTTCTCAAGTTCTCCTCCGCTACTTATGGCAAAAATAAGGCATCCTTTTTGCAAGGCCTGTTTAAAGGAAGAGATGGTTTCCTCGGTATTACCTGAATAACTTGTGGCAAGCACAACTGTTTTTTCGTTAACAAAGGAGGGTAAAAAATAATTACGATTAACGTGAATGGTGGTTTTCACTTTGCAAAAAAGGGTCCTCAAAATATCTCCCCCAATTGCCGAACCTCCAAGTCCACAGATAACAACCCTGTTAATTTCCTCCTGAGAAAAAGCAGGGAGGGTTAAGTTATCTGCCATTTTCACGGCTTCTTCACACTGCCCGGGAAAATTTTTAAGAATTCCTCTCATGTTAGACCGGTCTATTTTCTCAATCTGACCTACCTCATCCAGCATTTAAGTCCTCCCTTAATATCTTATTTATCTTTTTGCCCAGTGTCTGCCTTAAGAATCTTTTAGCCTGATGAGAGGTGCTAAGGTTAAGTAAGTGGGAAGCTACTTCCCGGGTTTCTTCCCAGCTTAGACCTCTTATTACTTTTTTTATCTCCAGCACACTGGTAGGTGCAACACTGAGTTCGTCCACTCCCAATCCCAGAAGAACCGCCATACAAAAGGGATCACTGGCCATTTCACCACAGGCACCCACCCATATACCTTCCCTGTGGGCTGCCTTAACTACATTATCTATAAGACGCAGAATGGTGGGATGCAGGGGCTGGTAAAGATAGGCTACTCTCTCATTAACTCTGTCAACGGCCAGGGTATACTGAATTAGATCATTTGTCCCCAGACTGAAAAAGTCCACCTCTTTTGCCAGTTTGTCAGCGATTATAGCTGCAGAGGGAACTTCAATCATGACACCAACTTCAACAGAGTTGGAGAAAGAAACTCCTTCTTTTTCCAGTTCTTTTTTAACCTCATTCAATATGCGATTGGCCTTTCTTACCTCTTCAAGAGCCGAAACCATGGGATACATTATTTTTACCCTGCCAAATTGGGCGGCTCTTAAAATAGCTCTAAGCTGAGTTTTAAAAATGTCTATCAGTTCTAAGGAAAGTCTTATAGCACGGCAACCCATAAAGGGATTTATCTCTTTGGGAACTTCAAGATGGGATAAGAATTTATCTCCTCCAAGATCTAAGGTCCTGATAATGACTGAGTGGGGAGAAACTTTCTCGGCCACAATTCGATAAGCTCTGAGTTGTTCTTCCTCATCGGGAAGTGTTGCGCGGTTCATATAGAGATATTCTGTTCGATAAAGACCCACACCTTCAGCACCTTCTTTTATTGCCAGATCGACTTCTTCTGGACCGGCAATGTTTGCTGCCAGCTCAACTTCTCTCCTATCAACCGTCTGGGCCGGTAGGGATCTTAGAGTTTCCAGTTTTTTCTTGTAGATCAAAAACCTCTTTTGTTCTGCTCCGTACTTTCTAATCTGCTCATGAGAGGGATTTACAATTACCCTCCCCCGACTTCCATCAAGAATCAAAGTAGAACCTGGTTTAACTTTTCTGGTTATATTACCCAGTCCCACCACTGCTGGTATCTCCAGAGCCCGTGCCATTATGGCAGTGTGAGAAGTTCTGCCTCCAATATTGGTGGCAAATCCCAGCACTTTACTTTTGTCCATGGATACAGTGTCAGAAGGGGCAAGATCATGGGCAACAATAATGATCTTTTCCTCCAGATGGGATAAGCTCAAAGAAGGCTGTTTCAAAAGATTTCGCAGGATTCTCTCGCCAACATCTTCCACATCCCTGAATCGCTCTTCGAAGAATTCTGGTTGAGACATACCGAATCTTTCCGGAAAGCTTTTGTAGGTTAATCTCAGAGCTGCTTCGGCATTTAACCTCTCCCTTTTTATCCTTTTTATGGTCTCATCAATCAGAAGTGGATCCTCAAGAATGCTAAGATAGGCCTTAAATATGTAAGCCTCTCTTTCCCCTACTTTCTTTTTCACCTTCTCCTGGAGCTGAATGGTCTGTTTCTTGGTTTGCTCCACCGCTTCCTTAAATCTTTTTATTTCTCTTTCAACATCTTCCTTTTTAATCTTGTACTCCAGGATACAGAAATTTTCCTTCTCCAGAATGTATGCTTTTCCAATAGCTATTCCTGGAGAAGCAGCGATTCCTCTTGGCATTCAAATGCTCCTTAGACTTTTGTTTTTTTATTCATAAGTTCCAGGATCTCCCCTACAAGATAAACCGATCCTGTAGCTACTACAACCCCGCTTTTTCCAGCCATAATTTTAGCTTTTTCAAGCGCATTTTTTACCTCTTTCTCCACAAGAGGAAAAAAGCGGCAGTTCACCTTAATTTTAGGGTAAATTTCTTCAGGTGGCAAGGCTCTTGGGCTTTTTACCTGAGTAACGATCACCCTGTCTGCCAGTGGACACAGAGCCTCTCCTATGGATTTTACGTCTTTGTTTTTCAGAATAGCAAGAACAAGGATTAATTTTTTTCGGGAGTAAAACTGTTGCAGGTATTTAGCAAGAAATCGGGCCGAGGCACCATTATGTGCGCAGTCCAGTATGAGAAGTGGCCGGCCGGAAATTAACTGAATTCTCCCTGGCCAGTCCACTTTTCTTAAACCTCTTTCAATAGAACCCTTTGTTACCTTAAATCCATCCTCTCTTATAAGCTCCACAGCCAGTATGGCAGAGGCAGCATTCTGGAGCTGGTGCTCTCCCGGTAGAGGAAGAAAAAGGTCTGGGTAGCTGCGGTAAATACTTTTAACCTCAAACCTCTGATATCTTGGAGTTGCCTTTATAAGTCTGAATTTTGCGTCCTCCCCAATTTTATAGAGTGTTGCTCCTCGCTCCTGACAGATTTTTTCTATCAACTGGAGAACAGGCCTATCCTGCAGGGAGGTAATTATTCTTGAACCGGGTTTGATAATTCCAGCTTTTTCTCTGGCAATTGATAGAATATCACTTCCAAGCTGCCTGGTGTGATCGAGGCTGATAGGAGTTATAATTCCCACCAGAGGGTGGATTACGTTGGTTGCATCTAATCTGCCTCCAAGTCCAACCTCAATAACAGCTATGTCTATTTTTTTCTGAAAAAAATACAGAAAACCCATGCTGGTGTAGATTTCAAAAAAACTGGGGGTAAAAGTACCCCTGGAGGCAAGTCGCTCCAGTACCAATTTTGTTTCCCACAGGCAGGAGGCAAACTCGTCTGGAGTTATGAAACGGGGACCAATTTTAATTCTCTCGCGAGGAGACACAAGATGGGGAGAGGTGTAAAGTCCAACCCGGTAGCCAGCAGTATTAAGTATAGAAGTTATTATTGCTGCCGTAGAACCTTTACCTTTAGTTCCGGCAACATGAATGGTCTTTAATTTAAGGTGAGGGTTACCAAGTTCCCTCAGGATCCTTTGCATTCTTTCCAGATTAAAAACCCTGGCGTTATAAGAAAAATTGGATTTTTTTTCGTAATTTATAAATGAATCAAGGTAATTCAGGGCCTCTTCATAGGAAAACATAATTTTAGCCCGTCAGGCAAAGTCCTCGTAGATAGGAAAACTTCGGGAGAGCTCAATCACTTTTTTCTTAATTTTCTCTCTTAAGGATATTTTTTCTGGATTGTGCAATATCTGGCTTATCCATTTGCCAATGGTCTTCATTTCCTCTTCTTTCATTCCCCTGGTGGTCAGAGCAGGGGTTCCAAGGCGAATTCCGGATGTAACGGTAGGAGGAAGCAAGTCAAAAGGGATGCAGTTTTTATTAACCACTATCCCGGCTTCTTCCAGAATGAGCGCTGCCTCTTTCCCCGTAATTCCCTTAGATTGGAGATCCACAAGTATAAGGTGGTTGTCAGTTCCTCCAGTTACCAGTCTAAATCCCTCCTCAAGAAGCACCTGAGCAAGAGTCTGGCAGTTGGAGATTACCCGGGACTGATAATCCCTGAAAGAAGGATCCATGGCTTCCTTAAAGCAAACAGCCTTGGCTGCGATGAGGTGCATGAAAGGTCCTCCCTGCGTTCCGGGGAAAACAGCCCCGTCAATCTTATGGGCAAATTCCTTTCGGCAGAGAATGAATCCGCCTCTTGGTCCACGCAGTGTCTTTTGAGTGGTTGCCGTTACCACATCAGCGTATTCCACCGGATCGGGGTGAACTTTTGCTGCAATCAAACCAATTGTGTGAGCTGCATCTACCATAAGGTAAGCACCAACTTCATCGGCAATTTCTCTCCAGGGTTTAAATTCTATCTTTCTGGGATAAGCGCTTGCCCCAACAATAATCAAATTGGGCTTTTCCTTTTTTGCCTTTTTTCTGATTTTTTCCATGTCAAAACATTCAGATTTTCTGTCTAACCCGTAATTGGCAATGGTATAAAAATTGTAAGGCAGAGAGCCTTCTTTTCCATGCGAAAGATGACCTCCCTGAGTTAAGTTCAAGGAAAGGATCTTATCACCGGGTTTTAAAAGAGCCTGATAAACAGCTATATTAGCTCCTGTTCCAGAGTGAACCTGTACATTTACATGTTCGGCACCAAAAAGCTCTTTTGCCCGCTGGATAGCAAGGGATTCCACCTCATCCACCCACCTGCAACCCTGATAGTACCTTTCCCCCGGATATCCTTCTGCGTATTTGTTGCTAAGAACTGAGGATTGAACCTCCAGTACGGCAGGGCTGGCATAATTTTCCGAGGGAATAAGCATCAGAGTTTCCTTTTGTCTTAAAAGTTCATTTTTTATAAACTGCTTAATCTCCGGGTCAACTTTACTGAGCGACGTTAGTTTCATTTTTCCCTCACTTTCTTGTTGCTCCTTAGTGACGAAAATGTCTTATTCCGGTGAAGGCCATGGCAATGTCATACTGGTCAGCCATGTGAATTACCTCTTTATCTCTCAAGGCGCCCCCTGGTTGAATTATTGCCCTGATACCAGCTTTCCCGGCCATTTCCACGGCATCAGGAAACGGAAAAAAGGCATCAGAAGCTAAAACAGCTCCCTTTGCCCTTTCACCTGCTTTTCTCAGGGCTATAAAGGTGGCATCTACCCTGCTCATCTGACCTGCACCAACTCCAACCACCATCTTATCCCTGGCAACCAGTATGGCATTAGATTTTACATATTTGCAAACTCTCCAGGCAAACTTCAGATCTTCCAGTTCTTTTTCGGTTGGTACTCTTTTAGTTACAAACTTTAACCGGGTCTCAGCGGGAAGTTCTCTATCCTCCTCCTGAACAAGTATTCCTCCTCCCACCTTCTTGATATCCATTTTGAAGTTTTCCTCTTTTTTTAGCTCACTTTTAAGGATAATAAGCTTTTTCCCCCAGGGTTTTTTCTCCTTTAAAATTGTTAGGGCCTCATGAGTATAATCAGGGGCAATTAAACCTTCAACAAAATTGCCCCCGGCAGTAATGACCTTGGCCGTTTCTTCATCTACTGTCCTGTTCAGGCCAACTATGCTGCCAAAAGCAGATACAGGGTCTCCCTGAAAGGCATTCTCGCAGGCCTCTTTTAGAGATTTGCCTTCAGCAGCGCCACAGGGATTGTTGTGCTTGATTACAGTCACAGCAGGCTGGCTGAACTCACTTACAATACTCAGGGCAGCTTGAAAATCAAGGAGATTGTTAAAGGAGAGTTCCTTCCCCCAGATCTTTTCTGCGCGGGTAAGATCTCCAGGAGACGGAGTCCATTCAGAGTAAAAAGCCGCCCTCTGATGGGGATTTTCTCCATAGCGAAGTTCCTGCAGTTTTTGAAATCCTATGGTTAAAAGAGGAGGGAATACTATTTCTTCTTTTTTTCTGAAATACTCAGCCACAACACTATCGTAAAAACTGGTAAGATGAAAAGCCTCTACAGCAAGACGATATGAAGTATCCTCGCTGAGCTTTCCCCCATTGGCTTTGAGTTCTTCTAAAACGTCAGAGTACTGATGCGGATTTGATACTACGGCCACGCCTTTAAAATTCTTTGCTCCTGCTCTCAGAAGGGTGGGTCCCCCTATATCTATATTTTCCAGAGCTTCATCTAAAACAACGTTTTTGTTTTTCACCACCTGGGTAAAAGGATAAAGATTAACTACAATCATATCTATGGGTTCAATTCCTTCTCTTTTTATCTGATCCATTTGTTCACTGCTATTTCTTAGAGCCAATATACCAGCGTGAATTTTAGGATGAAGGGTTTTTACTCTACCCTGAAGCATCTCCGAAGCTCCTGTGTAATCTGAAACTTCTTCTACTTTGATGCCTTCTTTTTTGAGAAGTTTTGCCGTTCCACCAGTTGAAAGTATTTTAACCTTAAGCTCTTGAAGACCTCTGGCAAATTCAACTATACCGCTTTTGTCCCACACACTGATCAGGGCTCTTTTTATTTCCAGCATTGTCCTCTTCTCCTTACCGGTTGTTTACCTGTTTCAGGATTAACCATCTAACTCTCGCATGATCATTAAACTACTAATTATCTTATTAAATGTAGTACTTTTAGATTCTCAATTATTTTCACTTTTAACTGAAAAAGTATATCATATTGTGAGCCTTCCGTCAACTTCAGGCAACCTGACATCGGGACAGTTTTCAGGGTAGCAGCCTGAAATTAGGACACTTTTTTCATGAAGATAAAGGCTCCCGGGTATCTCAAAGGAAGCCTCTTTTTGGCGAGCAGAAAGCTTCGCCATGGTAGCTACTCTTGCACAGCCAAAAAGCGGAGGCCGAGCTGCACTAAAATAATAGGTGAGATAAACCTCTTGCGA
>CAYZYX010000039.1:0-13591 GCA_964482715.1 uncultured Clostridia bacterium | reverse complement strand
TCTCTACAGACTCCAAAAATCCCGAAGCTGCCTATCAGTTTCTGCGCTATGTAACTTCCCCTGAAATTATGGCTACCGTTTTTCATAAGGGTGATCCCAAAGTAGGCTCTTTAGGCTATGAACCCTGGAGAGAATCAGAATTTACTCATCCAGCTTTAATGAATTTTACCCCTGCCTCTCCGGAATGGTTACAGGCTATCCAGAAGAGTATGGCTCATGGTGTATCTGACCTTCGCATACCCGGCGGTTTCAGTTATTACGATGCTTTAGCTGTAGAGGTTGGAGAAGCTCTGGCAGGGAAGAAGACTCCTGAGCAGGCTTTAAATGATGCAGCCAAAGCCTGGAAGAAAATCACCGAGAGAAGAGGTAAAAAGAATCAATTAAAAGAGTACCGTGAAATGCTGGGGCTGCCTGCTTTATAATGTAAAAACAAATTATTAAAAAGGTTCGGGCTTCAGGGTCTGCAATGAAGATTCCTGAAGCCCGTGGAGAAATGGGGTATTGATAAAAAGTAGGTTTTGTGGGATGAGAAGAGCCAAATTTTTACACGTTTGGTTTTTACTTCCCTGTTTTGCCGTGGTTCTCTTCCTCGTAGTTTTTCCTCTAATATACTCGCTTTCGCTTAGCTTTTTCAGCTGGAATTTAACCATGGCTTACCTGGGGAAAGCATGGGTGGGGCTGGATAACTATATATCTATCTTTACCGAAGACGAAAGGTTCTGGAAGACACTGAGCAATACTTTCCTTATGGTAGGGCTTGCTGTTGGAGTTGAATTCCTTATAGGAATAGGTCTTGCCCTTCTTTTAACCCGTGAGATTCCTGGTAGAAAGATTTTCTCTGTTGTCTTGCTTGTTCCAATGATGATTGTGCCTGTTGTTGTGGGTATGGTGTGGAGATTGCTTTATCACACAAGTTATGGTTTATTGAACTTTTTTCTCCGTTCTTTTCATATAAGCGAGGGAATTGATTGGCTTGGTGACCCTTCTGTAGCTTTATATTCCATTATTATTGCTGACATATGGCAATGGACTCCACTCATCTTTTTAATTTTACTTGGTGGCATAATGTCTTTGCCGAAGGAACCCTATGAGGCAGCGCAGCTCGATGGAGCTTCCACATCTCAGATATTTATTTACATAACTTTTCCTCTGCTTAAAAATATAATAACCATCGCTTTGCTTCTCAGGACAATAGATGCCTTTAAGCTTTTCGATAAGATATGGGTTCTAACTCAGGGAGGTCCCGGCTTAACCACAGAAAATATTCCCATGTATATTTACTATAAAGCCTTCAGGTACTTTGATATGGGATATGCAGCTGCACTATCTTACATACTTCTTATTATCGTTTCCACAATAGCAACATTTCTTTTGAGATCACTTTTTGTTACCACAAAATAGGTTACAATTATGAAGATAAAAAAGTTGGCTTTTTTAACGGGTAATTTCATTATTATAGCTGTGGTAATGATTCTTACCTTACTTCCCATTTTTTGGTTAGTGGTAACTTCCATAAAGCCAGCAGGAGAGATTACAACTCGAGTTCCCATCTTTATTCCGACAAAACCTACTTTATCCAATTATAAAGGAGTGTTTTTCCCCGAAACAGGTTCTTTATATCAAAAAGCTGGTGTGGCAAGGGAGATGTTGAGTGTAACAGGCTGGGTAGGGATAAAAAATAGCATCATCGTAACTTTGTTATCAACAGGTCTTGCTATAGGGATTGGTCTTTTAGCTGCTTATGCCTTTGCCAGACTAAGATTTAAAGGAAGAGATACTCTAGCCTTCTGGCTTCTTTCTACAAAAATGTTTCCACCGGCAACGGTTATCCTGCCCATTTTCATAATGATGAACAGATTCCGACTGGTTGATACTCAGATTGCTCTTATTTTAGCCTACCTTGTTTTTAATTTACCCTTTTCAGTCTGGATGTTGAGAGGATTTTTTACGGAAATTCCGCGAGAGCTTGATGAATGTGCCATGGTTGATGGGTGCAGTCATTTAGGTGCATTGGCAAAAATTATTTTACCTCTTCTCATTCCGGGAATAATTGTAACGGCTATTTTTTGCTTCATCTTCTCCTGGAATGAATTTCTATTCGCTCTTATTCTAACCAGAGTTAAAGCACAGACATTTCCGGTTCAGGTCTCAGCATTTTTGGGTGTGAAAGGGATTCAGTGGGGACCCATGGCTGCTTTTGGATTAGCAGGTTCTATTCCACCTCTTGTCTTAGCAATTGCTGCTCAAAGATATCTGGTAAGAGGGCTTACCTATGGAGCTGTTAAAGAATAATAACAGCATAGATATAAACAGATAAAGGAGGATATTTATGGAGTCTCAAAAACAAAAAGTGGCAAAGTACATAGATGTTCATCAAAATGAGATCATACAGTTTCTCTGCGATTTTATTGGTTTTAAGTCGGTGAATCCCGGTATTCCTGGCAAAGGTCAGGAACTGGATGCTCAAAAATGGGTCAAAGAGAAGCTGGAAGAATTTGGCTTTGATAAGGTTGACTTTTGGGCGGTAGATGAGGAGAAAAAAAGACCCAACGTTGTGGGCACTATTAAAGGTAAAGGTAAAGGTGGAGGCAAAGCTTTAATTTATAACGGACACTGTGACGTTGTTCCCGTTAGCGAAAATGAGTTAAAACGCTGGACAAAGGACCCCTGGAAAGCAGTGGTTGAAAATGGTTGTGTTTATGGCAGAGGAGCCAGTGATATGAAAGGGGGACTCACCTCCATGATCTGGGCTGCCAAAGCTCTTATAGATAATGGTATTAATCTTAAGGGGGATCTCTATGTAGAGTCAGTAGTTGGTGAAGAATCCGTAGAAGGAAGAACTATAGGTGCCAGGGCGACTGTGGACAGGGGTTATAAAGCTCCCTTCGCTGTTGTTTCAGAACCCACAGATTGTGAGATTCATGTCAAATCACCGGGGGTTTTTTTCTTTGAATTGATCATTGAGGGAAAAGAAGCTCATACAAGTGCCCGCAATCAGGTTATTTTTCCTCAGCGATACGGAATTCCCTGTGGTAAGGAAGTAGGGGTAGATGCAATTGCTAAAGCTACCCCTTTTATAGAACTTTTTCAAAAATTGGAGGTTCAATTTAATCAGCGCTGGCGAGATAGAATTTTGGGGGGAGGAGGATATCCTCATCCTGAAGATCAGCAGGGTATCGGAGTTTTTACCATAAATCCCTCCTTTATTGAAGGTGGAACTTATCTTGGAGCTGTTCCCGGATATTGCAAGATAACTTACTGTGTATGGTACCCTGATTGGGTTACCGATAAAGAGGTCTGGGAAGAACTCAAAAGACATGTCGACGCTCTTGCCTCCACTGATGATTGGCTCAGGGAAAATCCACCTAAATTTAACGCGCCTATCCTGCAGCGCTGGGAACCCATGAAAGAAGTTCCGGTTGACCATCCAGGAGTAAAAAGTCTGTTAAAAGCATACAGAGAGGTATCTGGTAAGGAACCTGTAATAAGTGGATTTAAAGCTGTAGCAGATTCAACATTTCTGTCTCAGGCCGGGATTCCCACTGTTCTTTTTGGTCCAGGAAGTCTTGGATCAGGGATACATGGCCCTGATGAGTTTGTTCCTGTAAATCAAGTGATTGAATGCGCAAAAACATTTGCTTTTATGGCTATGGATTGGTGCGGATATACTGAATGAATCAAATATAAATAACCATAATCTAAAAATCCGGCTAAATTTAAAAGGGAGGATAAGAGAATGACGCTTGCTGATAAGATAGCTATAGTAACTGGAGGAAGTAAGGGTATAGGTAAAGCAATTTCTTTACGTCTGGCAAAAGAAGGTGCTAACATAGTTATAGCTGATATTGATCCAGAAGGAGGAGAAAAGGTTGCCAAAATGATAAGAGATATGGGTAGAAAATGCCTTGTGGTTAAATGTAATGTTAGCAATTTCGAAGATGTTGAACAAATGGTGGAAAAAACTGTCCAGGAATTCGGTCGAATAGATATACTGGTCAACAATGCCGGGGTTTCTTCTATGGCTCCCATGGTTGAACTTACTGAAAGAGACTGGGATTTCAATATGGATATAAATGCCAAGGGTCAATTTTTATGCAGCAGAGCAGTAGCAAAACAGATGATCAAGCAAAAATCTGGCAAGATAATCAACAATGCTTCTCTTGCTGCAAAAAGAGGAGCCCGCTTTCTTGCCCATTACAGTGCTTCCAAGTTCGCAGTCCTGGGTCTTACTTATACCATGGCATTGGAGCTTGCCCCCTATAATATAACTGTAAATGCAGTTTGTCCGGGGATAGTGGAAACTGATATGATTAGAAGGGAATGGAAGTGGGAAGCAGAAATAAGAGGGATAACTCCGGAAGAAGTCAGAGATGAGTATCTTGCTGAAATTCCTCTGGGTCGGCTTTGTCAGCCCGAGGATGTAGCAGGAGTTGTAGCTTTTCTGGCTTCCAAAGATGCAGATTATCTTACCGGACAGGCTATCAATGTGAATGGTGGGATGGAGAATCATTGATGATTAAAGGAAAAAAAATAGTTGAACTTTCTCACACACTTTTACCAGGCAAGGAAGAATATAAGCTTGAGGTTAAAAATAAATTTGTGGAGGAGTTTTTATCTGGATATCACCGCAAAAAAGAAGACTGGTATATAATGAGTGAGGTTACTTTATGGTCGCATGTTGGAACTCACGTTGAGTCTCCCTATCACTACCTAAAAGATGGTAGCGATGTCTCTGAAATTCCTCTTTCCAGATTAATGGGTGAAGCGGTGGTTCTTGATTTCTCTCATAAGAAACCAGGTGAGGCAATTGAAAGAGAAGAGTTAGAGAAAGAAGGAAATGATGTAAAAGAAAATGATATAGTAATTATAAAGACAGGACTTGATCGGTTTTATCGAACTCCCAGGGCTCATGATCGACCTTATCTTTCTTTTAGAGCTGCGAAGTGGCTGGTGGAAAAGAAAATAGCCTGTTTAGCCACCGATGCCTCTGGATTTGAAATAAGAGGTGTTAAAGATCAGCCAAATCACAGACTGTTGTTTGAAAATGGTATACCGGTAATCGAGCACTTAACCGGTCTTGATAAACTGACCAGAAGAAGGTTTTTCTTTATAGCTTTACCCTGGAAAGTAAAAGGACTGGATGCTTCCCCGGTCAGAGTAATTGGCATAGAGGAGAAGGAATGAGCAGGTTACAAGCTGGCAAAGAGGCTATTTCTGAAGATAAAATTTTGAAAATGTACTCAAGCATGTATAAAATTCGCCTTTTTGAAGAAAAGCTCTATCTCATGTTTCTGGCAGGAGAGGTTCCCGGAACAATTCATCAATATGATGGCCAGGAAGCTATTGCAGTGGGAGTTTGTGAGAATTTAAGCCCGGATGATCCTGTAACCAGTACCCACCGGGGACATGGACACTGTATAGCTAAGGGTGTTCCTCTTGATAAAATAATGGCCGAAATTTTGGGAAAAAGAACTGGTTGTTCAAAAGGAATGGGTGGGACCATGCATATTTACTATCCAGAGAAGGGATTTTTTGGAACCACCGGTATTGTAGGTTCAGGTGTCCCTGTGGCTGTTGGCCTTGCTCTGGGGATAAAATACAAAAATGAGAAAAAGGTGGTGGTATCTTTTTTTGGAGAGGGAGCCATAAATCAGGGAGCTGTCCATGAGGCAATAAATCTTGCTTCTATCTGGGATCTCCCGGTTGTGTTTGTTTGTGAGAACAACAGGTATGCTGTTTCCACTCCTATTGAGGAGGTTTCTAAAATAACCCGTTTGTCCGAAAGAGCTAAAAGTTATGGAATTCCAGCTGAAACAGTTGATGGAAATAATGTCATTGAGGTATATTTTACCTGCAAGAAGGCGGTTGAAAGAGCAAGAAACGGTTTTGGTCCTGCTTTTTTGGAGTGTGTAACTTACCGTTATAAAGGACACTCTCGCTCTGATCCTGGTATTTACAGAGCTAAGGAAGAACTAAATAGCTGGCTTAAAAAAGATCCTATACTCAGACTAAAAAAATACATAATGGAAGAGGATATAGCGAAAGAAGAAGATATAAAAAAAATTGAAGAAAAAGTAGGAGAACAGATAAATCAGGCTATTGAATTTGCCAGAAAAAGTCCTGTGCCAGATCCTGATGAGATGGCAGGATATCTTTTTGCTTGAGGTTCAGTATGCCGAATATGACCATTGTGGAAGCTTTACGTCAGGGGCTTAAGGAGGAGATGCGAAAAGATAGAGATGTTTTTCTTATAGGTGAGAATATAGGCCTTTTTGGTGGCTCGTTTCAGGTTACCAAAGGCCTCATTGATGAGTTTGGACCTCAAAGAGTAAGAGAAACTCCTGTATCTGAAACAGCAATAATAGGTGCAGCAGTTGGTGCAGCTCTTGCTGGACTTCGACCTGTTGCCGAAATCATGTATATGGATTTTATTACCTGTTGTATGGATCAGGTAGTAAACCAGGCTGCAAAGATAAGATTTCTTTCAGGTGGTAAACTGAAAGTTCCAATAGTGATAAGAACTGCTCTGGGAGCAAATACCCATGGAGCTCATCATGCTCAGTGTCTGGAAGCCTGGTTTATGCATACTCCAGGTTTAAAAATAGTTTTTCCTTGCACTCCTTATGAAGCAAAGGGACTTTTAAAAGCAGCTATAAGAGATGATAATCCTGTGATATTTCTGGAGCACAAGCTCCTCTATGGGAGGAAAATCTCCCATTTTCCCGAAGATAAAAGCTTTGGAAGGATAAAAGATCTTTATAATGTTCCAGAAGAAGATTATCTTGTTCCTATCGGGAAGGCAGATATAAAAAGGGAAGGTCAGGATGTTACTTTGATAGCAACTGGTTTAATGCTACATCATTGTTTATTTGCTGCAGAAAAGCTCGATGAGGAAGGTATTCAGGCCGAGGTAATTGACCTTAGGTCTCTTGTTCCTCTTGATAAAGAAACGATTATTGATTCCGTTAAAAAAACTGGAAAGATGGTTGTGGTAAGTGAAGACCATCTTACAGCAGGTGTAACAGCAGAAGTTGCCTCCATAATTTACGAAGAAGCTTTTGATTTTTTAGATGCTCCTGTTGAGAGAGTGGCTGCTCTTGATATTCCCGTCCCTTTTTCTCCTGTTGCTGAGGATTACACCATTCCTAACAGCAAAAGAATATATCAGAGAGTGAAGAAATTTTTTCAGAGGAGTTGAATGAAACATTTAGTTGTGGTAGGAAGCGTTAATGTTGATATTTTTTTAAGAGTTCCTCATATGCCAAAAATAGGGGAGACAGTTCTTGGTAACAGGTTTTACTGGCATATAGGTGGAAAAGGTGCCAATCAGGCTGTGGGAATTGCAAGATTGGGATGTCCTGTGTATTTTGTAGGTAAAGTGGGGAATGATCCATTTAAAGATAGGATTCTGGGTGAATTGGAAAAAGAAGGTGTGAAAACAGAATTTGTGGTACAGGACGAAAAAAATCCCTCTGGTATGGCTGTAATTACTGTGGACGAAAAAGGGAGGAACTTTATTACCGTTATAGGAGGTTCAAATCGAAATTTATCCTGTGATGATGTGGAAAAGGCACATGAAATAATAAAAGATGCTTTTATGGTTATTTTACAAATGGAGATACCCCTTGAAACGGTGAGATTTACACTCAGGCTTGCTAAAAAGTGGGGTGTCCGCACTCTTTTAAACCCGGCACCAGCCAATTTCTTAAGTTCGAGGGATTTTTCCAGTATAGATCTTCTGGTTCCCAATGAAGATGAAGCAGAAAGGCTCACCGGTGTTCAAATAAAAAATCTGGAAGATGCAGAGAAAGCAGGAAACCTGCTTTTAAAAGAGGGAGTTCAAATTACAGTCCTTACTCTGGGAGAAAGAGGAGCCCTTCTGGTAACAAAGGAAAAAACTCAACATTTTCCGGCTGTTCCGGTCAGGCCGGAAGATACAACTGGAGCTGGAGACTCTTTTGTGGCAGCTTTTGCCACGGCTTTATTTCAGGATAAAAATCTCGAGGAGGCTGTGAAATACGCAAATTATGCAGCTTCAATTTCGGTTACGAGGCCAGGAGCCCAACCTTCCCTTCCTTATAAAAACGAGGTAGAAAATTTTATGAGGTAAAAGGATTAGCTTCATCGTTTAAAAATAAAATCTAATTTCAGTTAAGAAGGTTTAGCTATGTTCAGCTTGTATCCAGACTATCATTACCACAGAGACAAAAAAGAGGCCGAAGATATAGTATTTTAACAGAAAAAAAGACTTGCCGGTTGCGTTCAGATAATAGAACCTATAACCAGTATTTACTGGTGGAGAGGAAAGATCGAGAAACCGAAAGAGTGGCTTTGTTTTATAAAGGCCAGAACATTTACTGAATATTGTGAACCAGCCCTCATCTTAATACCCAACAATCCTTTTTAAATGAATCCATTAATTTAGGGTGATCTTCAAAGACTCTGGCAGGTATAGTTTCCACGAAATTTTTGCATTAAAATACAAAAAACACAGATAGTCTTTCAGATTATGAGATTTAAGTCTATCTTTAGATATTGGAACTTTTTCCAAAAATACATGTCTAATAAATAACCTAAAGATTTAAAGAAGGAGGATAATAGGTGAGTAAAATGGGTAAAAAAAGAGTATGGATTATTTTTACTGTAGGGGTGCTGATAGTCTCTCTGGCCGGTATTTCCTGGGCCTGGAGGGGAGATTGTACTTCTAAACCTTTTCCCCCGAAAGAAAGGTATATGCAATGGAGAAACTGGGCTAATGTGAATCTTACTCCAGAACAGCAAAAAAAGATAGCCGAGCTCCGGCTTTCCTTTAAGGAGGACACTGTGGATCTTAGAAATCAAATGATGAAAAAGAGAATAGAACTTCAGAAACTCTGGCTGGAAGATACACCTGATAAGGCAAAGATTTATGCCGTCCTGGATGAGATTGCTAAAATAAGAGGTGAGATAACCAAAAAGATGGTGGATTATCTTTTTAAATTAAGAGAGATTTTAACACCAGAGCAGCTTCAAAAGCTTCCCTTTATGGGTCGAGGTTATGCAGGCTTTGGGTTGGGGAGGAGAGGTCTCTCTCCCCGGGCTTGCTGGTAAATAGAAGGGGAAGGTTTAAACCTTCCCCTTCTATTTGTAGGACTTTCCTCGAGTATCCTAAAAAGTTTTTAACCCTCCCTCTTAAACACATAAAGATGAAATTTCTAATCTGACTTAAAAGTACAACTTTAGATTATTTCATAACATCAATTTCAGGAAATCGCTTCCCTTGAAAATTGTAGAAAAATTTATCATAATCTATTTATCATCTTTTTACTCAATTCTTAACTTGGAGAACTTTTTAAGTGAAATTGACCCAAAAAGATTTATATCCAGACAGAATAAAGGTTGTGGTAACGGATGTTGATGGAACTTTACTAAATTCTCAGGGGAAGTTATCAGAATTTTCTCGTAAGGTAATAAAAGAATATCTTGCACGAGGTGGGGACCTTATTTTTGCGACCGGTAAGCTATTTAAAACAATTCATCCTCTCTGCAGAGAATTTTCTCTTTGCTTAAAGCAAATTGCGGCAAACGGAGCAGTTCTGGTTGATCCACTGAATAATCATACCACGGTTCTCTCACAACTTGATACAGCTACAATGAGAAAAATCATAGATATCCTCCAAAAACAAGGCATAGAATTTGTGATTTATGAACCAGAAAGAATTTACTTTAAGGAAAGAAAAGTCTCTTCTACTAATTTAGATTTAATTGTGGCTGGAGGCGAGGATCCTCCACTGTCAATTCCGGACTATACGAGCTGGAATTGGCGACATCCTTTAAAAATACTTTCCTTTGTTAATCGGGATGAAACTTTACTTGAGAAGATTGTGCGAAAAGAAGTCAAAGAGCTCTGCAGACAAGTAGAGATAATCCGGACCACTCCTCATTTTCTTGAATTTTTAAAAAGGGGTACCTCCAAATTCAATGCCCTAAAGGTGATTCTGAAGGAAATTAAGGTAAATCTCACCCAGGTTGTAGCTTTTGGCGATCATGAGAACGACCTTGAGCTTGTGAAAAAGTCAGGAATTGGAGTGGCGGTTTTCAATGCCTCTCCCGAAGTAAAAAAAGTAGCTGACTTTATTACTGAAAGTAACGATCAAAATGGTGTAGCAAATTTTATCCAGCGATTTATCTTGAAGGAAGATTAAGTTATAGAACTGAACCCCCACTAAGACTTATTGCCTGCCCGGTAATGTAATCAGAAAGTGGGGAAGCAAGAAAAAGGGCTGCGTCAGCAATATCTTCCACTTTACCCAGACGTCCAAGTGGGATTTTGCTTACAAGATGTTTTTTAGCCTCTTCCACGGTGACCCCCAATCTTTCGGCATAATCCTCGACTGTTTCTTCCCAGGCAGGTGTCCATACCACTCCCGGACAGATAGCATTTACCTTGATGTTATACCTGCCAAATTCCACAGCCAGGCATTGTGTTAATCCGATGATTCCAAATTTAGATACAGAATAAGCAATATGCCAGGGACTTCCTCTTTGACCGGATTGAGAGCTCATATTGATAATCTTACCTCCTCTCTTCTTTATCATTCCTGGGATCACCGCCTTTGCGCAGAGGAACGCTCCTTTTAAATTTATATCCAGGGTTCTATTCCAGAGTTCTTCGGTTGTCTCCAGAAAAGGAACGATCTTGGTTATGGCAGCATTGTTTACCAAAATATCTACAACACCCAGTTCACGTTCTATGTAGTCCACCATATTTTTAACCTCTTGCCTCTTACTTACATCGGCCTTTATATAAATTCCTTCTCCACCTAATTGTTTGATCTCCTGCATAGCTTTTTCCAAATTATCTAAGTTTATATCATTAAGAGCAATTTTTGCCCCTGCTTGGGCAAATCTTAAAGCTATGGCTTTTCCTATACCTCTACCTGCTCCCGTAATCAAGGCGATTTTTCCAGTAAGGTCTATTTTTACTTCGTTTTTTTGGCCTTTTTGTTTCACTGTCATTGTTATTCCTCCCTGTCTTTTAGCAATATTAATGATTTTTTAATGAGTATATCCACTAAACACCATTTGGGCTATCCATCCTGCAACCGGTGAAAAGAAAAACGTGCTGGCAACGCGAATGAGTGTAAACTTCCACCCAACTATGCTAACTTCCATAGGTAATCTGGCAACCGCCCACAAAGACCATGCTGTCAAAAAGGCGATCACTGTTCCTACACTGGCACCAGCTCACAGAAGTGCCGCAACAATAGATAAGCTAACATAGGGACCACCAGGAGCCAGGCCACCAATTACAGCGCCAATAATTATACCTCGAAAACCTGACTTGACACCGAGCAGTTTTGACAGAAGTTCACGAGGAACAAGAGTCTAAATCATTCCAGCTACGATAAATGCAAAGATCAAAAGTGGAAGAATTTGAATTAACATGTCCAAACTTATTCCAATACCCCTGATGTGTTCTCCCTCTCCTTTTAAGTATCCGATGAAAATTAAAATAATAGCAAGCACTCCCATTATTAAGGTTGGAACCAACATTTTTGCATCTTCTTTTTTTATTATTGTCTTTACTGTAGGGGTTTTTAAGCATGTAGTCGTATTTTTTGTCGTCAGCTGCAAGCCAGCTTTATTTTTGATTTAAACTATTTTTCAGTATAAAGCAACTTCACTATTTTTCAAGCCAGCTCGATCGAATTTGGAATAAATTGAGTTATTCCCCCGCTTTTGAGATCCTCGGCACTGTTTGCCACTTGATTTTGGCAACCCGCATGAATAAAGGATAAAATTTTTTATTTGGCACTACAAAATGCCAAAAGCCTCTTCAGTTCTTTATTTCAGGGATTAAGATCCTTTATCTCAAGAGAGATAAAACCCTTCTTGTATCCCTTCCCTCTCGAGATACAATCCTGTGGGTTTTTCCTTTAATGTTAAGGCACTATACCAATTGTCTCTGCCAGTTCAATGGCATCTTGAGGGGAAAGATTAATATTAAAGTGCGTTTTAAGATACATAGAAGGAGAAGAGCAAGATAAAAGATGAATATATGAGCTTTTATTCTCCTATCAGTTCTGTGATAGTTTGGCCTTATCCCGAGGTTATCTTTAAGCTGTCTGAAAAAATCCTCAACCTCAGATAGGTTCTTGTAGGCCGATATTGCATCGTAGGCTGGAATTTTTGGATCATTGGTGAGGAGAATGTAGGTTCCTTCAATTTGTTTTTCTTTTAAAAGCTTTTTCTCATCTATAAAAAACTCAAATTTTCCATCTTGAGGAATGTGATAGCTAAAGTACCGGTAGCCTTTAGTTTTTTGCATCATCCTCTCTACCTTGGCAGCTATCTTGGATGCTTTTTTTAGCCTGCCAGAGGCAACTTGTAATTTTATTCTCTCAAGAGCCTCTTTGCATGTACTTTTTTCGCATCGCTTCCTCGTATTCTTTCCTTTCTTTGGATTCCACCACAAAAACTCTTTTTCCTCCATCGGTTAAAGTTTCCTGAAATCTGGTATTATCATCTATCCTCTGCCAGCTCCCGGTGAGTTTTTCAAAATACTCTCCTGTTTTCCTTGACCCCTTAGGAAATTTTAACTTATTATATATCTATGCTATAATAGAAAAATTCACTCTTAGGGGGATAGACAAAATTAAGAAGATATGTAGTCTTGCCAGGAAGGAGTTCAAACAGATATTTCGTGATCATTGGACACAGTACTGCGACCTCTTCCCTGATAGAG
Organism: uncultured Clostridia bacterium; assembly: GCA_964482715.1. Lineage (GTDB taxonomy): Bacteria > Aerophobota > Aerophobia > Aerophobales > B3-G15 > CAYZYX01. The sequence goes on along the minus strand of CAYZYX010000039.1, from coordinate 864 downwards.
CAAGAAAAGTAGAAAAAGAAGTTGTGGAGAAGATGCTAATCCTTTCGGAGAAGAATGGGCCGGATATGCAGAGTATATGTGTGAAGAGTGTCTTTGTATAAAGAAAGTTCCTTTCTCTTGCAAAAGTCGCTTCTGTCCCTCCTGTGGTAAGGTCTACGTAGATAGATGGATCAATAAAATGGCTGATATTGTGCTGGATGTTCCCCATCGCCATATAGTCCTTACCATACCCAGTGCCCTTTGGTCTTTATTTTATGAAAGAAGAGAACTTCTGGATGATCTTATGAAGTGTGGAATACAACTGGTTGAGGAATGGCAAAAGAAGAAAAAGCTTACTCCAGGAATAGTTGAGACTCTTCAGACTTTTAGTTGCGATGGAGGTTTCCATCCTCACCTACATTTTTTAGTTACCGAAGGTGGTATGAGTAGATTCGGAAAACGGGTGGATATGAAATTTTTCTCCTACAAGGCTATAAGTAAAAAGTGGCAGTACCATGTTATAAAGATGTTAAGAGAAAAACTTACTCCCAGCGAGAAAAGCAAAGTCTTACTTCACAAGATGTATGATATGTATCCCCATCCCTGCGTTGCCTTTTTGCAAAGTGACTCTGAAAGCTCAAAAACCACTTCCATCCCCTTATCCCAAAAAATTAAAAACCTTAGGTGATCACTTAAGAAAAAGACGGCTTGACCTGAAGCTCTTTCAGAAAGAAGTTGCCCAAAGAATCGGTGTTGAAGAAGCTACTATCTGGAACTGGGAAAATAACCGGTCATCTCCTTCTCTTTACTATATTCCTAAAATTATCGAATTCCTCGGTTATGTTCCCGACTGTATCAAGGCCAAAACACTCGGGGAGAAAATAG
>CAYZYX010000038.1:0-14731 GCA_964482715.1 uncultured Clostridia bacterium | reverse complement strand
CCCTGTCACCCATAATGTTATCATCTAAAAAGACAAAAAAACGATCTTTTAAACTCTTGCCTGAATTTTTCTCAATACACTCTACAATTTTTTCAACAGGCCTTTTCCTTATTTTCCTTCCAAAAAGCTTTGTTACAGAGCAAAAAGAGCAGTTATAGGGGCAGCCTCTTGTTGCATGCAGGACTTTTGTAACGATGTATTTTTCTTTTTTTAAAAGGTCCCACCTTGGAAAGGGAACCTCAGAAAGATCCGGTTTTTCCTCATTTTTGTAAAATTTTTTTAAGCCCTTTTTGCCGTATTTTTTAAAATCATCAATTAACCTTTCCCACACACCTTCTGCTTCTCCAATTACAACAGAATCAGCATGCTGGATTGCCTCATCTGGCAGGGCTGATGCATGTGGACCACCCAATACAACTGGCACCCCTTTTTTTCTCAGAGTATCAGCAATTTCATAGGCTCTTGGAGCAGCAGAGCTCATAACGGTAATACCTGCAAGATCCCTTTTTCTTTCAAAATTTATTGGTTCAACATTTTCATCTGTTAAGGTTATCTTTACATCTTCAGGTGTTGTGGCAGCAACATTTAAAAGTCCAAGAGGTGGTATTTTAAAAACCTTTGCCCTTTTTGCTCTTTGCTCCTCCGTCTTTTTACTCCAGGTAGGACATATAAGCTCTACCTTCATTTTTCCCCTCAGGGAACTTTAAAAATACTACTTTATTAAGGGAAAGAGATTTCTCATCTAATAAGAAGGCAAATCTCCTTCTCCAGAAACTGTATTCTGCAAAAAAATCACATAATTCACTTTTTTACCCCCACATATTCAAGAGCTGTTACAAAAACCTTTCTGGTGATAAAGAAAAAGAAATCTTTTCTCTTTAACTGTTCAAGTATAAACTTCGGTCTTAAATAAAAACTAAGATATGCCCTTAAAAGCCATCTGTTAAGGTTGGTGGTAACCATCCCCGGGATCTTCATGACCTGGTCAAGAATGGTATATTTTGACCAGTCTTTTGTTAAAAGCCAACCTTTTTCTTTGGCTATTTCAAATAACTTTGTCCCGGGATAGGGAGTACATATACTGAATTGAACAAAGGAGGGGTTTAGTTTCTTAGCAAAATCAATGGTTTTTTTAATTGTTTTTACTGTTTCTCCCGGGATTCCAATTATAAAAGAACCAATAGTGTTAAGATTAACCTTCTTTATAAGGTTAATAGTCTTTTCTATCTGAGACAGAGTAATACCTTTGCCAATTATGTTCAGTATTTTTTGAGAGCCTGATTCAACGCCAACATAAATTGTATGGCAACCTGCTCCTTTTAATTTTTCTATTAAAGATTCATCTATGGTATCCACTCTTGACGAGCAGGACCAGGAAATATTAAGTTTTTCTTTAATTAAAAGTTCACATATTTTTTCCGCTCTTTTCTTATTCAGGGTGAAAGTGTCATCCAGGAATTCTATTTCTTTTACCCCATACTTATTTTTTAACAGTTTTATCTCCTCTATAACATTTTCAGGAGACCTTGCTCTCCAGGTTTTACCAAAAAGCTGTGAGGAGGAACAAAAAATACAGGAGAAGGGGCAACCTCTTGAGGTCATTATGGTGGCAAATTTTTTACCCTCGAGAGTGTATTTATCCATGGGTAAAAGGTGATAAGCAGGAAAAGGAATGTTATCCAGATCTTTTATGAGGGGATGAGTATCTGTCTGTATTATTTTATTATCCCTCCTGAAGGTTATTCCTTTAATTCCTTCAAGAGACAGAGGACCCTCAGACGAAGATTCAAAAAAGTTAACAAGTTCTCTAAAAGTTTCCTCTCCCTCTCCTCTTACGACTACATCTATAAAAGGGCATTCTGTAAGCGTCTCTTTTGCGGTAAAAGTTACATGAGGACCGCCTATAACAACCTTTATTCCGGGATTAACCTCCTTTGTAATCTTTGCTACCTCATAGGCATCGTAAATACCGGATGTTGTGGCAGTTATACCTACAAGATGGGGACTGAATTTTTTAATTTCCGCTTTAACATCTTGAATTTTATACCTCAGGGTAGGAGAATCAATAATCCTTACCTTGTGATTATCTCTTTCAATGAAGGAAGCAAGATAAGCAAGACCAAGAGGAATGCTGGTAATGCCTAATTTATCCTTTAAAACAAACTTAGATGGGGGAAGAATAAGCATTATCTTCATCTTTCTATCTCTTGCTCTTTTATTTTTTCTTTTATTTATCTGAAATTCTCACTACAACCAGCTTCCCAACTTTACGAGCCATCTCTTCTACAATAACCCTCAGAGCGTTAGCTATACTTGCCCCTTTCCCTATGATTTTATTTCTATCATCTTCAGCTAAGAAGACTTCCAGAATAATAGCTTTCTCTTCTTTTTTTTCTTGGACTTTAACCTTATCAGGGTTATTTGCAATTTTCTTAATTATATATTCTACAAGTTCCCGCATATCTTTCTCCATCTTGTCAATAGTCTCAGCAGCATGCTCCAGAAATAGGAATATCTTGTAAAATTATTGAAGATAAAAAAGCTGGTTAACCCACCAAACTACCTCTTCAACAATCCATTGAATAATACTTTAACCAGAAGATCAACATGCTTTTCAATGTCAGGTATGGGTATTTTCATTGTCCAGGAATACTCCAGTCCTTTTAAGGTCGCAACGATAACAAATGCCATCAATTCCAGGTCTTCTATTTGAAAAACCCTCTTTTCTGTCCCTTCTTTCAAAATCGCCTTTACTATTTCTATCTCCTCACGAAAATACTTTTTTCTTATATTTTCAACAAAGGAATAGTGTTCCAAATATTCTTCTCTGAGTGCACTGTAAAAGTTAGAAAGCTGGCTCAAATAGTTTATTCTTGCTACAAAGTAGGCACGCAATTTTTCCTGAGGAGTATTTGTCCTGCTGATTAGCTCTTTTACTTTTTTGTTCCATAGCCTGCTTTCCTTTTCCAGTACAGCACGAAAGATATCTTCCTTACTGTTAAAATAATAATAAATGCCACCTTTGGCGATGTGAGCTGAACGGGCAATATCATCAATGGTGGTTTTCTTAAATCCATATTTAGCAAAAAGCCTCTGGGCAACATCAACGATAAGCTCCAACTTAGAATCCTTCATATATGCTCTTTATTTATAGATTTTTTGACCAATTCAGTCTTTTGGTCAATTCTATAGTAAAAAATTAAAAAGTCAAGTTATAAAAAGTGTATGTAAAAATCTGTGATGGGAACCTCTACAATCTCTATCTTTTACAGGTTTGCTCACTCGTACATGAGCGCCTGAACAGGATCGAGCTTGGAGGCTTTACTGGCAGGATAAATTCCAAAGAAAAGACCCACTGCACTGGCAAAGCCAAAGGCAAGAAGAATAGTTGCTGGAGATATGACCGCTGTTGGTGAAGCAGAAGCTGGTCCCATAGGTATTATTCTTAATCCAATAGAAGTTATGAGTTTTGACCCAAAAACCCCAGCTGCTACTCCAATTATCCCTCCTATCAGACAAAGCAGCACTGACTCCCAGAGAAATTGAAGAAGAATATCAACTCTTCTGGCACCAACTGCCATTCGAATACCAATCTCTCTTGTTCTTTCAGTTACAGATACAAGCATAATATTCATAATTCCAATCCCTCCCACAAGAAGGGATACTGCGGCAATTCCTGCCAGCATAATGGTGAAAGTTCCTGTAATATTTTGCATGGTGGAGAGAATTTCCTCCTGAGAGAGGACTGTGTATTTTGAGTCGTCTTGAAACTTTAAGTATAAAATGGCGTCTATCTGAGCAAGTGCCTCATCCATGCTCTTTTCATCTTTTGCCTGGATGTAGAAACTATTTACATAATTTGTGTTAAGGATTCTCTTTTGAGCAGTTGTGAGAGGAATAAAGGCCTGATTATCAAAATTAAGAAACATCACCTGCCCCTTAGGCTGCATAATTCCCACAACCTTAAATTTATGCTTTTGCAGGGGTTTTCCAGGAGGATTTACTATAATTTCTTTTCCTACCGGATTTTCATTTCCAAATAAATCCTGAGCTATCTGCTGACCAATTACAATTACTGTATTGAAAGTTTTAAGGTCCTTTTCTGTGAGGAAACGTCCAACCTGCACATGGAAGTTAAGAACATCCTCATAGGGAGGGGTAACACCATATACAGTAATTTGAGTGTTTTTATCCTTGTACTTTAGCAAGAGGTTTCTTCTCACAACTGGAACGACCTGTGCTACTGCTGGGGCTTTTTTAAGAATAAACCGTCCATCCTCTTCGGTAAAAACATCGATCCTCTCCTGAGCCATTCTTCCAGCACCACCTCTTATAGTTCCCGGAGCTACAGTAATGAGGTTTGTCCCAAGGGATCTTATATTTTCAAGAACTCTCTTTTGAGACCCTTGCGTTATGGCGACAATGGTAACTACTGCTGCAATTCCTATGACAATACCCAGTATGGATAAAAGTGACCTCATTTTGTTGGCACCTAAGCCATCTAAGGCGCTTCTGAAAGTCTCTCTTATATCCATTTTTCAATCAGCCCATCTTTAATATGAATTATTCTCTTAAAATGTTCTGCCACATATCTTTCATGAGTTACCACCACCACGGTGTGTCCCTCTTCATTTAAATTCTGGAAAAGCTCTAAAATTTCCTCTCCAGTTTTACTATCAAGATTCCCTGTAGGCTCATCGGCAAGAATGAGCGAGGGGCCTGTCACCAGAGCTCGAGCTATAGCAATTCTTTGCACCTGACCACCTGATAGTTCATTTGGTCTATGATTGAGTCTGTCACCAAGCCCCACCTTTTCCAGGGCCTGCCGTGCCTTTTCTGTTCTTTCTTTTGGTTTTATTCCAGCATAGATTAGGGGGAGCTCAACATTCCGGAGAGCAGTTGCCCGGGGGAGAAGATTAAACCGCTGAAAGATAAAACCTATCTTTTTATTTCTTATTCTGGCAAGCTCGTCCCCTTTTAATTTTCCTACCTCCTGGCCATCCAGGAAAAGTCTACCAGAAGTTGGCCTGTCTAAGCATCCAAGAATATGCATGAGAGTTGACTTACCAGATCCAGAGGGTCCCATTATTGCAACACCTTCCCCATCTTCTATCCTCAAACTGACTCCTCTAAGCGCTTCTACAATTACCTTTCCTATCCGATAGTTTTTTTTGATGTCTACAGCCTCAATCATATTTTTTCACCATTTTTTTTCCGCTCAAATCAACGCAATGTTCTACGCATCTGTCTGAACGTCTCTCTTGGCTCTGATGATCGTCCTCTTTCAGCTTCTATCTGTCTTTTTCTCATCTCAATTAAGAACTCAAGACCCGTTGCCATAACAACATCCCCCTCTTTTAGACCTCTTTTTATTTCAACATATGTTCCATCAGAGACTCCTACTTCTATCTCTCGGGGTGTTGGTTTCCCATTCTGAAGCACCGTTACAAAATATCTTCCTCCTCTTTCCTTTACTTCCTCTACCGGTAAAACGAGAGCGTTTTTAGCCTCCGCCACAATGATATCAACAGTTGCAGTAAATCCTGGTTTTAGCCTTGGATCTGCCTCATCAAGCTGAATTTTTACCTTAACCACGACAAGACCTTGACTTATTGTAGCTTCTCTTGCTATGGAGATGACCTTCCCAGAGAAAACCTCATCAGGATAGGCATCCACTTTAACCTTTGCACGCTGTCCCAATTTTAGTCTGGAAATATCAACTTCATCAACATTTACTTCAGCAAACAACCTGCTTGTGTCAATTAGCCGCAGTATCTTATTGGAAGAAGAGGCACCAACTCCTGCAATAACTTCTCCCTTTTCCACATAAACCTCAGAGACAATACCCGAAAAAGGAGCCTTTATTACCGTCTCCTCAAGTTTCTTTTTTGCAAGTTCTAAGGCTAATTTTTTTTCTGTAACCTCTCTTTCCCTTCTCCTTATCTCTCGAAGCGAAGCATGACCAACCCGGGCAGACTCAAGTTCTAAAAGAGCATCTTCAAGAGCATTTTCTGCCCGAAGAACAGAGAGTCTTTCCTCGTCATCCTCCAGCTTAACAAGAATCTGTCCTTCTTTAACAAGTTCACCTTCTTCCACCAGAAGTTCCTTAATTATCGCATCACTTTTTTTAGCTTCTATATCAAGATCTGCCTGGGCTACGATATATCCAGTGGCAGAAATAGTTTCAATAACATCACCTCTTTGCACGATGATGGTTCTCACAGATGAATTTAAAGGCAAATCATCTGACCTGTCAGCAGATAAAACAAATCTATAGATAAGGGCGACTCCGGCCGCCACTGTAATGATTACCGGTATCACCGTTAAGAAAACCGTTTTCTTTACTTTCATTTTAAATCCCTTTTCCCATGTTTTTTAGAAGACAGGCTCTGGCAAGTTCATAACCGGCAAGAGTCTCTATGTAATCTATTTCGGCCTGTATCAAGGCTATCTCCCTTTCTCTTACTTCCTGAGAGGTTAAAGCTCCCTGTGAAAGCATCTTTTTTGCAATATTAAGTGCCTCTTTTTGTTTTTCCCGGGAAAGTTCAAGAAGATGAATTCTTTTTTCCAGTCTCTTCAGGGTGTAAAAGTTATCTCTTGTTTTTGCAGAGATTTCCCGTTTTAGTTTTTCAAGATTGAGCTTTTCTCTGTCAAGCTCCTTCTGTGCGATTTGTATGTTCGTTTTACCCTTTTCCCCATCTAAGACTGGAATTTCCACATAAACTCCAATCCTGTATTCTGTCTCTCTTTGACCCAGCTGGTTGTAACTGCATCCTGCCAGAAGATTCAGTGAGGGAGATGCCTCGCTTTTGTTTGTTAGAAGATCAAACTGGCGAATATTTATCGTAAGAAGTTGCTCATGTATCTGCCGGTTATTTTCCAGAGCTTTTTTGATAGCATCTTCCAGCTCTATTTTCAGGAAACGGTCATCTATGGATATTTTATCATCAAGAGCAATCTCCTCATCCACTCTTATCCCCAGAAGCTCTTTAAAATCTGTCATTGATTGCAGGAGATCGCTTTCTACCTGGTAAAGTTCCTCTTCAGCCCTGATAAGCTCTATCTCTGCATCCATCAGGTCTATCTTGCCTGCCATTTTCCTTTTCAGTTTATCTTTTACTATGCGGAGGTTTTCCCTTGCCTTTTCAAGAGAAATTTTTTTTAATTCACATTCTTTTTGTTGTTTAAGAATTTCGTAAAACGAGGTTATAACAAGAAGTTTTATATTCTCAATTTCTTCCTCAGATGACACCTTCTTCTTTTCCAGATTCAGAAAAGATTTTCTGAAAGAAAGATAAGAAGAGGCAAGTTCTGGAGCAGGTAGAATTTTTTGAGTTACAGTTAAAGATAAAGAGGACTCCATCTTATCATTTTCTTCCTTCTCCCCGGTTAAACTCAAGGTAGCAGCCATCCCCCATTGAGTAAAGAGGCTTGCATCAAAATCTACTCGTGGGCTGTACTTAAAAAGGTTATAATCCCCCTTCCATTGAAGAGGATATGTTGATATACCTGCCTGAGGTCTGAAGGAGGCTTTCTCCTTTTTGAGCTCAAGTTTTGTTTTTTCAATCTCTATCCTGGCGATTTGCACATCCAGGTTATACTTCAGGGCTCTTTGAATACTGTCCTCCAGGCTCAAGATGAGTGGCTTTCCGGCAAAACCTGCACCGGTTAGAAAGAAACTTAACAGAATTCCAAAAAGAGCCTTTTTCTCCATGGGGTTTATTCCTTTGAAACTGATGGAGACTCTTTTTGACCATAATTTATATCTGTTGCCAATGCTTTGATGAATTTTGCCCTGGCCATGTTGTACTCAAAAAGAGCACCAATTCTGTTAAGCTGGGCCTGAGTAAGCCCAATCTGGGCATCGAGAAGCTCCGTAGCATTGATAAGTCCTGCTTTATACTGCTTTTGAGCAATACTGTAGATTTCCTCTTTAAGCTTTTCCATTTTTTCTGTTAGGGCTATATTTTCCCTTTTTTCTTCAAGGTCTGTAAATAATTGGTGAATCTCCCGGATGATCTGTATTTTAACCTTCCCCAGATTAACTTCAGCGTTTTCTAAACTTATCCGGGCATTTTTCTTATCAAGCTCTGGAGTATACTCATTTTGAGAAAGATCCCACCTAATTTTTGCAAGTTCTAACTCATTTTGAGCTTTCTTAATCTCATATCTATTCTTTAAAGCCTCCTCGAGGGCTTTCTCAAGGGAGATGTTTAAAGGTTCCACAGAAAAGCTGTCCGTGAGCTCAAATCGGGCATCAAGAGGAAGACCTAAAACCTTGTTAAAGTCTATCCTGGCAATTTCAAGCTGATGCTCAGCTTTTTTGAGATTAAACTTAGCCGAAAATAAGTTGATTTCTGCCTGCAAGAGGTCTTTTCTACTTGCATCGCCAAGAGAGAATTTGTTTTTTACTATCTCAAAATTTTCCTGGGCTTCCTGAAATGACATTTTCTCGATTTCAACATCTCGCTTTGCTCTTAAAACCTGAAAATAGGCATCCATCACGTCTAATATGACCTGCCTTCTTGTCTCCTCCAGATTATTTTTAGCTTGCTTTAAAGAAAATTCAGCATTCCTCAGGTTGAGAATTGATGCCTGCAGGAGATTGTTGGCCTGAGCCTGCTCGTATTCTACTTCTTGCAGGTTCACGTTGCATCTTGCCATCTTGAGGTCAAGATTATTCTCCAATGCAATATTTATACTCTCCTCCAGATTTAACTTTTTTATCTCGGCCTGCTGGGTCTGCTGGGCAGAAACACCAATGGAAAAAAGGAGAATACATCCTATCAAACCAAAAAACATTGTCTTTCTCATTCTCTCTTCCTCCTCATATTATTTATTGGCAGGTGTGTGACTGTAATCTGAAACCTCTATAGATTTTCTCATTCCCGGAGTTTAATGATTTTTACTGTATCCCGGTACAAAAAAGAATTTTAGAAAATTTTTTCGTTCTGTTATTTTTGACAATGATTATAAAAAAATGTTCCTTGTTTTTTCACAATGCAAGCAGCAAAATAATTCCTCAATAACTTTTGTTAAAAGAAAAGATAACTAAATGATACCAAATTTTCTCCTGAGTTTTCCAACCGTTAACCTCCCTATGGTAAAACCTGTAAATGCTCCAAGTGCATTTCCAATAATGATTCCCCACCAGACACCTGTTAAATTCAAGTTTAAAATGATCCCGAGAAGAAATGTCAGAGGGACCGTGAGAATTATTGTTCTTGTTATGGTCACTGCTAAAGCGGTTCCACCCCTTCCAATACCCTGAAACATTGCTGAAGATAGCATACCCAGGGGAACCGCTGGATAGTTCAGGCTCATCCACCGCAGAAATCTTATCAAGTCATTCGTTATTCTCTTAGCCTGCTCGGAGTAGGTGAAAGCTAAGGTTATCTGTGGAGCAAATATAAATGTGGTTATTGCCACGATGAGTTCCATAATAATACCTATTTTTATGGCATACATATAAGCTGCATCAAGTTTTTCTACATCCTTTGCTCCATAGGCGGCTCCAGTAACCGAGGTAACAGCTACCGCCATTCCCAGAAGAGGTATCGTTCCTAAAGCTACTATCCTCCATCCCGTAGTGAAAATAGCAACACCATCTGTTCCCGCCGCAAGGATCACGATAAGGTTCAATAAAAACATTGATATCGACATTGAAAGCTGTGCGAGTGAAGCAGGAATACCCACACGCAGTATCTCCTTTATTATTTTCCCATCTGGATGGAAATCTTTAAATGTTACATCTACATAAGTGTCATGTTTTATGAAAAGCCAGTAAAAAAATAGCATTGCAGAAATGAGCATTGAGGTCAGGGTAGCCCATGCTGCACCAACAACACCCATTCCGAGAACATATATGTATATCGGATCCAGAACTATGTTTAAGAAAGAACCTACCATGATTGCATACATGGCTCTTTTTGTGTCACCCTCGCCACGAAGTATGGCATTGGCTATGTTTGCGAAAAATATAAATATTGCTCCTCCAAAGAGAACTCTTGCGTAATCTGTGGACATATTGGCCACTTTGTCTTTTGCCCCAAGAGATGTAAAAATGTCCTTTAAAAAGGGTAAAAATGGTATACTTACCGTAAGTCCCACAAGTAAACCCATCAATAGACTGTGCACAGCGGCATTATCTGCACCTTTTTTGTTTTTTCCTCCGATTTTCCTTGATATAGCAGAACTTCCTCCAATACCTATGCCGGTAGATAAAGCCATTATGACCATCAAAATTGGGAAAAATAGGCCAACAGCTGCTAAGGCATCAGCACCTAAACCAGCCACCCATATTGCATCTACCAGGTTATACATTGCCTGAACAAACATTGCTATCATCATTGGAATGGAGAGTTTTACAATTGCCTTCTGTGGATTACCCAGAAGATTTTTGACTCCCTCAGTTATCTTTGCATCCATTGTAGTTACCCTTCCTGTGAGCTAATATGGCGTTTTGAGCTATTTTCTCAAGCATTTGCATTATGGATTTTTTTTCCTTTTCGGTGAAATCCTTAAGAAGAATTCTCTGCCACCTGCGAGCTTCTTTTTTAACCGTTGATTTTATCTTTCTTGCCTTTTCTGTTAAATGCACCCGGTAAATTCTTTTATCCTTTAAATCTTTTTTTCTTATGACATAACCCTGTTTTTCAAGTTTTCTTATCTCACGAGAAACTGTTGCTTTGTCTATGCGCAAGCTTCGGCTTATCTCCTGCTGACTTAAACCATCTTTATGATAGAGCATTATGAGTATGTGTAGTTTCCCTCCTCCCAGACCATAAGGTCTTAATTTTTCTTCCATATAAAGTCTTGTTTGCCAGTGGATTATGGAAAAAAATTTCCCTATTGATTGTTTGGAATCTCGTGTTGAGCTCATCCTGCTAACCTGAAGGAGATTCATGCACAAAAATAAAGTTGCATAGGCAACTTTTTTATTTTAGTAAATTGGTCATTTCTGTCAAATCGTAATCCTTTTCTTTAAAAATGAGGGATTAGGAAGAAAATAAAAGTTTCACAAAAAAAATTTGGTTTTTCAAGGTGTTTTTGTAAAATTGGACGGAAAGCGATGAGGGACATCCAGGAAGGGTTTTTTACACTGGCACGCCTGGAGGGATTCGAACCCCCGACCTACGGATTAGAAGTCCGTTGCTCTATCCAACTGAGCTACAGGCGCACATTCCTATAATAAAAATAACAAATTTTCACCTGGTGTCAATAGTGATCAGCTCCAGTTTCAGAAAAAATATGGTAAAGAGGGTCACGGGGGAGAGAAATCTCATGAATTTTAAGGAGGTTTATCATGAGAAAACCCGTGCCCTACCCAAAGACAGAAGGAAAATTGCACTGGATAGTATACAAGTTTTATCCAATCTGGCAAATGCAAGGTCGACCCTTGCACTCAGTGCAATATCAGGGACTTCATCCTCGGCGTAATAACGAAGGGCACAACCCGTCTCAAAGAGTGGAAATTTTTCCGAAACTGGGGTTATTATTCTTGACAGGATATTCTGATACATATATTATATTTGCGAAAAGGCTGTCATTTTTGGTGTGGTCAGATATTCAGAGGATACAGGTGAAGTGGTGTCTTTTTATGATTACTTTCATTCACCAGTAAATATTAGGGTACAGATATACATTCGACTAAGCTGGAAATAATGTGTAAGATTACTACCAGAATTACTTTTTAAAAGGAGTTCGGTAATAAAGCTCCCAACTTTAAAGTGACCTGAAGGAGGGAGTTTCAAAATCCACATACATCAATCTCGATATAACTGAAACCAGATCTTCAATGGTTTCAAACGGCCCATGATTCGCGCAAAATAAAAAAGAGGTTAATGCGGTTGAAGTGGGAAAAAATCCAGTTATTTTGTATTGAAAACCTGGTATGGGTCTTAATCATAGGGATATTCATTATATTTTCAGTACTCAATCCTCGTTTTTTTGCACCCCACATCATATATTCTATTCTGCAAGATGCCAGTATGCTGGGACCTTTAGCGTTGGGATTGGGGCTCTGCCTTCTTGTAGGAAGTTTCGATGTTTCGTTAGGTCGAGTAGCGGGTCTTTCATGTATTATTGCTGCATGGCTTTGCGAGTTCACTGACTTACCCGCTTTCCTGATTATTCCGGTACCTCTTATAGTTGGTCTGGCTATCGGGATTTTGAACGGTGTGCTTATCGGAAGGGGAAGGCTAAATCCCTTCCTTGTTACGCTTGCGGGCTATTTGATATGGTATGCCCTTTCATGTGATATTATGTACGGTAAATACTTTCCACCCGGTCGTTTTGACCCATTAATTCTCCTTTTTGGAAGAGGTCGAATCGTGGGTGGGATGTTTGTTTCCACGACCATTTTCATAGGATTGCTTTTACTACTCTGGTTTTTTGTGAAATACACCCGTAAAGGAAACGCAATATATGCGGTTGGGGGCTCAGAGGATACGGCGAGAAGACTCGGGATAAATACAAATAATGTAAAGTTACTGGTTCACACCATAGCCGGAGTACTTGCAGGATTCTGTGGACTCTGCTATGTTGGTTATGCAGTAGAAATCAAACCAGTGGTGGTTCCTCCTTATACAATATTCCCCGCTTTTGTTGCCATTGCTCTGGCTGGAATCAGTATCACTGGCGGTAGAGGGAATCTACTCAACATTTTAGGGGGGGTAATATTAATTGCGATGACTAAGGTAGGAGCCACCATGGTGGGAGCGCCATTTGAAGTTGCATACTATGCAGTGCCGGGCATTCTATTTCTAATTGTGATTGTTCTAATTAATCGACTGGATTTATTCAGAGACAGGATACTTTCCAGAATCTACATTCGTTCCTATGCGGAGTCGGTTACCTCAGATGGTGAACAACCTGAATCTAAAGAAAGGCACAGATCGATTCAGGGGAAAGACCTAGATAAAACATAGCCTGTGTGGTCAAGTTGTCTTTGGTCTAAGAGGGTATCAGCAGACGATCTTTCATTTTAACAATGATCGAGTTCATTATTATCCCCATGAGTATTAGAATGCCTATTGTAAGGTGTACCCGGGCTACGGGTGTTATACCAAGCATATGAGCCCCCATATCCACAGTACCGATGAAAAACATACCAGCAATGACATTCTCTATATTTCCTCTTCCACCCTCAATAGCAATTCCACCCAATATAGTCATCGCAAAAATCCAGAAGAGCCATTCATCCATCATGTACGGTGAAGTTGCTCCAACATCTCCTACGAAAATCAAACCACTTAGACCTGCAAACATCCCTGCAATTGTATGAACGAGGAGCCTCATATTTCCCACATTTATTCCCATCATTCTGGCAGCGTCAGAGCCCCCTCCTATCGCGTATATCCTCACCCCGGTTCTGGTATGATTCAGGATCAGCCATATGAGAATTACTATTGCCACCAGAAAAACAATTGAAAAACTGACCTGGCCTATAATCTTTCTTTCAGAGATAAGAAGTATCTGACTGTGTCTTATCCATAATGTTCCCGGACGGATTGCCTTTCTCGCTCCTATAAATAAAAAGGTCGTTGCCAGTGTGACAAAAAAAGAGTGAACACCAGTCTTGCTAATGATCAAACCATTGATAGCTCCGGACGCAGCCCCTATAATCAGTGGCAGAAGTAACAGAAGGATCCCTGGCGCATCCGGGAACCAGACTTCACCAAACTCTACAATAAAAACGCCCGCGAACCCACCAATCGCTGGCAGAGAAAGGTCCATGGATCCAGAGAGCAGACAGATCCCTGTTGCAATTGCAAGGATGCCGTATCCCGTATACACCAGGAATATATCAACAACAGTTGAAAGGTTGAAGAATAAATCCGGTGATAAGAGAATAAATAGTATATACCCAGCTATTGCTATGATCCACATAAAACGATCCAGCATGAACAACTGAATTTTTCTCCAGTTCATGTTTCTACTTCCCCTTTTTTAATCTACTTTTCTTTTAACGTATTAACCAGGATTTTACACCTATTATTTATTCCCCTGTAGTTTCGCAGATTTTTGGCTAAAATAGGGAAGAAGGTATCCTATCCTCCAAAAACCCTGTCACAAGGAGAATAAATGGAAATTTACTTCCCACCATTATTAATAGCATATCTTAAGGCTTTTTGTCAAACATTGTCTCTACCCCTAATAGGGTGTACTTTCAGAGCTTCATCTGGGTACTGATAGATCTATCAGCCGTTTCTGTGAAAGATACATCTTCTGGCCAGCTCTTTGTAGACTCATATCAGGGAAAAATCTGAAACGGCATTCCAAATTCTTTCTCACAAGTTCGCTCTACAGGGGGACTTTAATAAATTCGAGGATGAAAATGATTCACAAGGTTTCTTTCGGTTACATTTACATGATTCAATGCACTCCAGTTTCCCGAAAAAATCCTAATCCTTTCATAAATTATTTTCCCTTAACCTTTTATTCGTAGGTCTTCCATTATTAGATTCCATTAAAAGGTAATCCATAATCTGACAATTTTTAAACGTGCTTTTAGTTGGCAATTTTTCAATATGTGATATACTTACATAGTGTCAAGTATTTTATGTCTGGACATATCTCTCCCTTCTCATCTTTTCCAATATGGGTTTTGCCTTGATAAATCCCCTGTGGATTCTCCTGCTCCACTTCTCATTTAGCTCTGTCGAGACGAGGTAGAGGATCTTTTCTATAGCCTTTACATAAGAGAAGACCTCTATAGTCTTGGTTCTTC
>CAYZYX010000037.1:0-16908 GCA_964482715.1 uncultured Clostridia bacterium | reverse complement strand
ACAGGAAAAATAGAGAAAGGTTATCTTTGCATGAGGATGTAAGGATATCTTGCTGTCAGATCTTCCTGCATCTCTAACTTAAGAGTCAGTAATTTAACTCCGTAATTTTTCAGAATTTTCTCTTGCATGTTTTCAATATAATTTTCCCTGATCTTCTGCAATTTTTTTTCTACAAAGGGATAAACAAATTCCGGCTTATATTCAGGCGGAAGAACATCTGGTTTCAAAAGTAGGGACCTGACATAGTCCCATTTTTCCCGGTCATAAGCCTCTGGATTTTCCCGGACGTATCTTTCAAAAAATTCTTCTATCTCTCCTAAAAAGGAAGTCATAAGTTGAGGATCTTCCTTTCTTACAGCTTCAAAATACTTTTGAAAAAGTTCCTGAACCTCAGGATTTTCCCGTAGTTTTTCCAGGGAGCGGGGTTCCAGCTTGTACCAGGGGTATTTTTTTAAGAAGTCGGCAACAAACTTGTCCTTTTCTGACGAAGAAGTGATCTTATTTTCTCTTATTGCTTTTGCCAGGACAGCATATTTCTGGGCTATACTCTCTCCCATCTCGTTTATTCTGTCAGATAAAAAATGAGAAAACTCAAAGTAAATTACTTCGGAAAAAAGCTCCTCTCTGCTGGCCATCTCTGGGTCTCTTCCTTGCTGAATCAGAAAAGCTTTTACCGGATAAAGAAGGTCTCCTTTCCTGGTATATGGAAGCTCACGATAATCTAAGTTTCTGGCGTATAAATTGACGTTCTCAATTTTGTATTCACCTTTAATCAAAAGAATTCGGGTAATACTGGAGTCATTGGGGTCTTGAGTGATTGTGTCCTTGGTCCAGAGAGGAAGTTTAAAGGAAAAATTTTTTACCTCATCTCTTTTTATTATTTCTTCAACACAGCCAAAAGGATATGGCTGGATGAAAAAGGTAATCCGGCTGGATGAGTTATTTTCCACCACTCTCACTTCATAAGGGGGGGCGGAGGGTCCGAGCAAAGGTCCCTGTTTTTTCCACACTTCCCTTATTATAGCCCTTTCCCCGGGCTCGAGTGGTTGTCTTGAAGTTAACCACCAATCGACAAAACCAACCAGAAAGATGAATATTAAGGTTCCCAGCATCCCCGCAGCTATTTGAAAGCCTGTACTTTTCAATTTTTCTTATCCTCAAATTAAATTTTCTCTTTTTCTAAGTTTATTTTGCCATCCAAGAGCACTCACCTTGCGAACATGACGCTCAACATCTATCAATTTAATACCGACAAGTTCCTGTAACCTGCAGTTTTTTTTCAACCAGTCAATGAGACCCTCTGTTACAGGATCTGGACTACCAGTAATTGCTGATTTTTCAACATCCTCCAGGATTTTTCCATTAATAAGATCGTCAACCACCAGGTATGAAAGTGTTTGATAGAGATTGGGGTGTCGTTGCAGCTCGGATACAGAAGGTCTTTTAATTAGCTTTTTAACTTTAAGAGGACGGGAGATAAGCGTTTCATTTTCCTGTTGCATGAGTTTTTCTATATTTTTGATTTCATGTTCTACAAATTCTTTCCACTCAGGCTGGGTGGCCATTCGAGGATGCTCCTGTAGCCATCTAAGTCCACTGACATATCGTTCATACATAGAGCCTGTACGATAGACATCAAAGAGAGATGGATAAAGAAATCTGCGGATCCACTCGCTTATTTTTCCCTGAGT
Organism: uncultured Clostridia bacterium; assembly: GCA_964482715.1. Classification (GTDB taxonomy): domain Bacteria; phylum Aerophobota; class Aerophobia; order Aerophobales; family B3-G15; genus CAYZYX01. Next base: position 15,217 of record CAYZYX010000037.1, on the reverse strand, counting down.
CAGGCATTTTCTAAAATGGGATTCAATTTTATCCATCTCTTCTTGGTACAGCTTTCTTCTAAATTCCTGTCTCTTTTTCTCTGTATACTGTAAAATATAAGACTCAAGGTCCCGAGCAAGACGTTCACTCCCTCTACCATCATAATCGTATTCTGACCATAGCTCTGGCTGTACCACCTTGTAGGAAAAACGAAGCTCAACTCCTGAATAACCTCTTCCCCATTCTTCCCGGAAAAAATGAAAGAATCGATCGATTAATCCTGAAGGCTCGGTTTCTTTTAAAACCATAAAGATATTTACATAATATATCTTTTTCAGACTTACATTGTGGACAAAAGTGAATGGTTTGGGTGGATACCAGAAGATCTTAACCTTTCCCCAGTTGATCAAAGCAGGAGCAGAAAAATCTTTAGTTAAAACTTCTTCACCTAAGAATCCCTGGTAGGAAAATCTGTACCAATGAACTACCGAAAAATCGTTGTAGGTTAGAAAATGAAGACCAGTTAAGAGCATAACACCGGCTAATATACCAATTGATAGAATAACACCACCTGTGTGAGTGCTGAAAAATTGTAATAATTTGTTGTTTTTTACTTCCTGATTCAGGGATCTCTTTAGTTGATGGATCATCTTTCTTATTAACAATGAAGATTTAAAGTTGCCGGGCTTTTTCTTTCGCAAGAAAAAGCTCATCTTCCCGAAAGTGACAAAAAGATGATAGTAAAAATCTTTTAAAATCCTGCCTTTCTCATAAGGAAGATAAGAATCGCCAAGATGGTAGCTTGAGCATAAAAATACCATCTTGTTAAAAAGAAAAGAAATTTCTTGACAGATGCGCATCCTTTCCCTGGTCGAGGATGCTCTTGTGAGAGAGTCAAATTTGCTCAGGATTTTTTCCCGCAGAAGGACAAATTCACGGGAGGCAAAGAGATGAGATAGACCCGCCAATTTTTCTTTTTCTTTTGGTGAGATAATCTTATTGTTATGGTTTGAAGATATAACCTTTAAAGGGGCAAATGTAAACTTTCCTGATAGGTGATAAAGGAGATCTTCTGTCATTGCTATAACATTTTCTTTTTCACTCCAGGGGAAGTGAGGATCTTCATTTATGTAATTTAAAATATTATCCAGGGCACCTTTTATTTTGTCCCAGTTTTTTTCCTGGATATATTTTATCAGAGTTTCTATCTCCTTAACTACTGGGTGAGATCTACCTGCTTTTTTCCTGATGTTTTTATTTAAAATTTTAAGATCTTCTATAAAGCGGATAGTATGATCCTCCCCCAGTTTAGGGTAAAATTCGAGAGGTTTTAATTTTTTGTAAAGCTTGAAGAGAGAATTTTTGCCTGTTAGGGTAAAATAAAAGCCAGCAATAGAAGGGGCAAGTATCATGACTCCGATAGCGTAGGGGCTTAAAAAATCACCAATTGCTCTAAATGCTGCATCAATTGAAGCATAAAGCCAGGGAAAACTCCACAAAAGAGTCCAGATTATATAGGAGATAGCAAAACAAACTCCCAGTCTGGCCCAACCTTTTACAATTTTTATACCAATTTCACCTCTTATCTTTCTCCAGAGGTTCCTGTCATAATTCTTCACCTTTTCTTTAAGTTCATTTTGGTCTGAATTGAAGGGGTCATAGACTTTTCGTTGAATTCGGGGGAAATTATGAAGGGGGTTGGTATAGAGAGGGTATATCTCCTGCATCAAACGCTCAAATTGATAATCGTGACTTTTAATTATGTATTTTCCAGATTCCAGTGGATGAGGAATCTTAAGATATTCAATGTTATAAACAAGGTTATTCATGGATAATATTCTCCTAAAACTTCACATCTTAAAGTACCATCAATAAAAGCCGCCCCCTGAAGGACTCTCTCGCTTTCTGACTGGGAAAAAGTCTCTATGGTTTGACTCACAGTACCACTCATCTTCTCGTAATAGTCAGGAGCCAGAACGATTCCCGCTTTTACAAATAAAGGTCCCATGATAAGCAAGCTCTCAGCTATACTCACTTCAGATTTGGGACCAAGATAAGGTAGTTCCCTTTCAACCCGGAAAAACTTATCCTCAAATGTTCTTATTCCCAATCTTTTTATGTAGTTCCTGATAGATTTTGCCTTTTCAAAAGCGGGGTGATACTCCAGATAATCTTCTGTATATTTTATCTCTGCCAGTGGATTAAACCTTCTTAATTTGCGATCTATTTTTTCGGTTGAAGTTAAAGCATAATGAAGAGAAAAAATAGTTTCTCTTATCTCTTCAGGGAAGTAATAATGTAGAAGAATCATAACTCCTGCGTTTCCGTAAAAGAGGTGAGAACCAAACATAACTGTTTCATGTAAACTGTTGTAAAGTGTAGGTGGACCAAAGACTTCGAGGAAATGTTTCTCTATGGATCTTACTCTTGGACTTTTTGCCTCTTCCAGACTCCTGCCAAATACACTGTTTGTATCACTCCATCCAAAAAGATTTCTAATATGGTTCATGTGAACTACTACAGGATTTCTCGTTTCCTCCCCTCGCATATTTACATAGGCTCTGGTTTTTTTATGCCAGCCAAGAGGATCAGCTGCAGGTAGAATGGAAATGTGTGAGTTTTCTAAAATTTTGTCTCTTAAGGGACCCTCTTTTGTCAGAGAAAGGGCAACAACCACACAGGTAAGAGAATGGATTCGTTCTCCTCCATGACATGTTCCTTCAATAACTATCTTGTGGGAAGCGGAAGGGTTACCCAGTTCCAGTGTATATATTTTGTACTCCAGTGGTTCAGTTTTGAAGTCCTGTTCCGGATTTCTAAAATCTTTAACAGGGACAAATTTTATTGGCAATTTATTTTTCTCCACAATGCTGTAAACCCTTTCCATAAACTGAGGATAACTAAGTCCGGCCAGAGAAACAATTTCCTTTTGATTTATTAAGCTATAGTCAATCACACCACTGTCATAGGCGGAAAGGTATATGTTAAAGCGGTTGATGACCTGATCCACCTTTTTGTCAACTTTTCTGCTAAACCAGTTTTTAAATTTCATAGCTTCGGTTCTCTCCCCTCTTTTTTAAACTTTCAGGCCAGGGTGTAAATGGAATAGGGGCCTTTTTGTAGATATCCCATTCGGTATCTTCAGTAGCTTGTGTGGCAACCCAGTAAAAATCCTTTAAAAATCCAAGACCCAATCTGTCACATAATTTTGCAGCTTTATTAAAACCCTCATTTTGTTCATTTTTCCTCACTATGTTGTTCAGAACGCGAAGAGCTATGTTCTCTTTCTGGATCAATGTAATATTTTCAAAAGCCCGATTTATCCCTTCTTCTATTTCCTGGTAGTGGAGGATAAGTTTTTCTTTTACTCGATTTAGAAAATAGGGATCTAAAAGAAGCATTTGCCAGACCATTGGTTGATAGCCTTTGACCACCCGCATGATAAAAACCAGCGGAAACAGACGATGAATGATTCCGTAGAATCCTCCGTAATTGTATCTTCCATGATACAGAAAGACATCTCTGTATAGAAGGTACTGGTTAATCATGGCTTCTTCTTGAAATAAAGTATCTCGAAAAGCACAAAGAAGAGTCTTTTCCAGTTCAGGTGATATTTCTTGTTGGGGAACAATTTTAAGTTCCCCCCTTTCTTCTACTACCTTAAGATAAGGAGAATTTTCTGCTACTCTAACAAGTTCTTCATCTGTTCTTTCCACGTTAAGTATTATTTCCAGAGTCTGCTTTCTCCGAAAAACCTTTTGGTTTCTTATCAGCCTGTCAGTGAAAAATACAGGATCAGAATGGGTAACCAGAGTATATCCATCCTTTTGCCATACCTGGTAAAGATCTATTTTGGCCATTTTTATTACTCCAGATACTCGGATAAGTCAAAATCAAGATCTCTAACCGGAATTAAAACACGAGGTACAGGTATTTTGGGGATTAAAACCATATCACCAAGGAAGAAGCGAACTACCTTTTGAGGAAGTGTGTGAGCCACCATTTTTACCAGGTAACTATCTTCCAGCTCTGAAAGGATTATTTCTCGATAAGCCCTTTCCATTTTTTTAAATACAGGATTTGTCCTGGCTCTTGATTTGCAATAATCCCTCATTTTCTGGCATACTTCAAGATATCTTCCTCTTAAGCCCTTATAGTAACGATATACCTCATTTACAGCTTCAATTTTTGCTTCATCTTTTCCTAACGTGACCTCTCTTACATGATAACGAGAAAGTCTTCTGGCTTTCAGGTTTTTCCACCAGTTGTCTATTCCTACAAAGGCATGAAAAGGCTGTCTAAACCAGATGAACCACCAGCCATATGCAGTAAGAAGAGCAATAATATAGGCAATAAGAGTTCCTGTAAACATTTTTCGGTAATTTTTTCCCACAATTTCTGCACGATCAAGCTCGTAAGTATAACCATCAAGAATTTTCTCTGTTTCTATTCCTATCTTTTCTATTTCACCAGGAGAAAGACCAAATTTTACTCTGGGGGCATAAACGTTGATTTTTAAATTATAAAAGTGACCGGCAGGAATTTTAGCACCCAGCTCATGGGGGTTTAGTTCCAGGTAAAATGCCCACGCTCCACCATGGTGCCAGCTTGAGTTTACTGCTGGCACCACAAAACCATCAATTTCTATCTCGGCTATTTTTTGACTCCAGAGAGCCAATTTTTTAATCTCCCTGCCCCTTCTCTTTGTCTAAAGGTCAAATATCTTTCCCGGGTTTAATATGTTTTTGGGATCAAAAGTGAGTTTTAATTTCTTCATTATATCTATTTCTTGTTGGCTTAATACAAGAGGAAGATAGGCCTTTTTGACCAGCCCGATGCCGTGTTCACCAGAGATTTTACCTCCCATAAAGATAGCCCTTTTAAATAATTTCTGAAGAACCTTTTCTATTTTTGCTTCCCACCTTACCTTTTCTTCAAAATCCTGATTTAGAAAATTAATGTGCACATTTCCATCTCCCAAATGACCAAATATTCCAGCATTAATTTCTCTCTCCTTACATAAATTATGAACATATTCCAAAAACTCTGTTATTCTGCTACGAGGAACAACTATATCTTCCTCTATCATTAAGGGACTTATCGATAAAAGGGCATCTCTAATTGACTGTCTGAATTTCCAGAGTTTTTCCTGCTCTGACCGCTCCTGGGCTATCAAAATATCTTCTACTCCCTCTTCCATACATAAGTTACCTATTTTCTCTGCATCTTGCATAACTTCATTTTCCTCTTTTCCATCCAGTCCAACAAGAAGATAACAGGTAGCCTGAGGAAAAGAAGGAGGATGTTCAACGTAGCCTTTTGTAATTTGATGGGTTGTTTTATCAATATATTCGATGCTTGTTGGCAGAATTTTCTTTTCCCAGATTTTGGTAACGATATTTTGGATATGTAATATTTTTTTTAAGGGTATAATAAGATCAATTTTGACTGCCGGAAGAGGAATAACTCTGAGGGTAATTTCCGTAAAGACTGCCAGAATTCCTTCGGAACCAAGTAAAACCTGAATAAATCTGTGATCTGTTACATTTTTTACCAGTTTACCTCCAGCTTTTATCTTTCCTCCTCCCGGTAAAATAGCCTCTAATCCGCACACGTAGTCTCTTGTCCCTCCATACTTTACAGCATTTGCTCCCGAAGAAGATTCGGCAACGTTACCACCTATGGTGCAGCTGTCAAGACTGGCCGGATTTACCGGGTAAAATAAATCATATCGGGCAAGCTCTCTTTGTAAATTCCCGGTGATAACTCCTGGCTCCACCACAACCATAGAGTTTTGGGGATCTATATCTTTGATTTCAGCCATTCGCTCAAAGCTTATTACTAAGCCACCTTTTAAAGGAATAGCACCTCCGGTTAATCCTGTTCCTCCGCCTCTGGGTGTCAGAGGTATCCTTTCCCTGTTGCAAAGGTCAAGAAGTTCAGCAATCTGCTGTTTTTCTTTCACTTTAACCACAACTTCGGGAAGAAAGCTAATTCCGGGAGTTTCATCGTGAGAGTAAGCCTCGAGGTCTTCAGGTTCAGTTAAAACTTGCTGTTTTCCGGCTACAGCTTCAATTCGTCTTAGAATTTTATCAGATATTTTTTGATAATCCATTTTTTATCACTCCGGGAATTTTTACTTTAGATGTAGCACCCTTGTCATGGGATAAAAATTTGCTATTTTAATACAACAAAAAAGATAAAAGGAGTAAAGATGGCTCGAAAATGCTATATATGTGGAAAAGCCCCCTCTGTTGGCCACAAGGTAAGCAGGTCCGGACACAGGACGAAGAGAAGGTGGCTGCCCAATTTGCAGAGAAAAAGAATTAAAATTAATGGCAGTTTTATTCGTGCTTATGTTTGCACCTCCTGCATCAAAGCGGGTCGGGTGCGATTTAGTTAGCCTTCCCTTTTTCTTGTTATTAAACGTTGTGTTTCCTGGAAGAATTTGCCTTCACTTTTAATAGAAGGAGCTATGACCATTTCCACCTTGTGCATTTCTCTAATATTGGAAACCCCACAGTAACCCATGCTTGTTTTTATAGCCCAGGCAAGGTTCTGGGAGCCATCGTCCAGACGAGCCGGACCGTAAAGGATCTCTTTTAGAGTCCCGGTGGTTCCAACCCAAACTCTTGCTCCGCGCGGGAGGTTCTCGTCTGAGGTAGCCATTCCCCAGTGGTAGCCTTTTCCAGGTGCCTCTTTAGCCCGGGCAAAGGCTGAACCAATCATTACCGCATCTGCCCCAGAGGCAAGAGCTTTACATATGTCACCCCCTGTTCTCATTCCTCCATCGGTTATTATGGAGACGTAACGCCCGGATTGTTTTAAATAGTCATCGCGAGCAACTGCCACATCAATGGTAGCCGTTACCTGGGGGACACCTACACCAAGAACTTCCCTTGTAGTGCAGGCCGCTCCAGGTCCCACACCTACCAGAATAGCATCAACTCCCGTCTCCATAAGTTCATAGGCAGCTTCATAGGTCACACAGTTTCCTGCAATTACCGGGATGGACATTTTTTGACAAAAAGTCTTAAAATCAAGGGCCTTTTTTCGTGAGGATATATATCGAGCTGTAGCTACGGTAGCCTGAACCACAAAGATATCGGCTCCAGCTTTCTGGGCTAAGGGTCCAAGTCTTTCTGCTTCTTGAGGAATGCAGGATACAGCAACCGGCACATTTTCTTTCTTGATTTCTTTGACCCTTTTCTCAATTAGTTCATCTTTAATGGGTTCTTTGTATATCTTCTGAATTATTTCCACCGCTTCTTTGGGTGAAGAATGGATTATCTCTTCGATTACCTTTTGTGGATTTTCATAGCGAGTCTGGATTCCTCCCAGATTTAAAACGGCAAGTCCTCCCAGTTTTCCCATTTTAATTGCGAACCCTACGTCTACCACTCCATCCATAGCTGAAGCCAGGATAGGAATGGAAAAAGTGAAATCTCCTATTTTCCAGCTAATGTCGACATCTTCTGGATCAATTGTCTTATTTCCTGGAACAAGAGCAACCTCATCAAATCCGTAGGCCTTTCTTGCCTTACGTTCCCTTCCTATATAGTATCCCATGCTTTCCTCCGTTGTAAGCTAAGTTGACTTGAATAAAATTAGTCTTTTTGTTTTAAAGAAGCCAGGATAAAAGAATCTAATTTTCCGGCAAAAACAGATTCAACATCTGCAGTTTCCAGACCTGTTCTGTGATCCTTGACCAATTTATAAGGATGAAGAATGTAGGATCTGACCTGGTTTCCCCATTCAATTCTTGCCTTCTCCTGGTATCTTTCCTGCAGTTTTTTCCTCTTCTCAATCTCTTTTAGATTATAGAGTCGGGATCTTAAAATTCTAAGAGCCAGTGCTTTATTTTTATGCTGGGATCTCTGATCCTGACATTGAACCACTATACCCGTGGGTAAATGGGTAATCCTGACTGCTGAATCGGTAACATTGACGTGCTGACCACCTGGTCCTCCAGCTCTAAAGGTTTCAATTTTTAGATCGCCTTCTTTTAGTTCTATTTCCTCTTCCTCAGTTTCCGGGATAACATCCACCGCGGCAAAGGAAGTATGACGCCGGTGAGATGCATCAAAAGGAGAGATTCTGACCAATCGATGAATACCTACCTCTTCTTTAAGATAACCATAGGCGAAACTTCCCTCTATAATTAAGGTAGCACTTTTAATTCCTGCCTCTTCTCCGGGTATACATTCTACTTCTCTTATCCTGTATCCTTTATCGGTTGCCCAGTTAATATACATGCGGAGAAGAATCTGAGCCCAATCGCAGGAATCAGTCCCCCCGGCACCTGGATGAATGGATAATATAGCGTTTGCCTGATCGTGTTTTCCACGGAGTAAAGACTGAATATGCAGTTTCTCCAGCAAATCTTGCAAGAGAAAAAACTTCTTATTCAGTTCCTTCTCCAGCTCTAAATCTTTTTCTTCTTTTAAAAGATCGTTTAAAGTTACAACTTCCTCATACAAATTAAAGAGTTTCTGCCATTTGCTGACCTGTTCTTTAAGAAAACTTAGCCTTTGCAACACATTTGTGCGGTCATTTTCTTTCCAGAAGTCCGGACTGGAGAGCTGTTTTTCAAGCTTCTTTATTTTATTGTTTATCTTTTCAATCTCAAAGAAAGCCTCTTATTTCCTCTAATTTCTTCTTTGCCACGGTTAATTTAATCTCATCAAGCATCAGTGAACCCCCCTTTTAGTTCCAAATTATTAGCAAATAAAAGCTCTTTGTCAATTTGGACCCTGGAAGTTAAAATTTCTCTGTCTTTTAACAGGTAAGGTGAAGGACGGCTATTACTTTTTTATTGGACGATAAAAGTCTGTTGAAAATGCTGCAGGCCTCACGGGTGGGTTTTATTTCTACTTTTATTCCTTGCTCTTTAAGCCATTTTACGGTTGACTCGGGAACCTGCATCAATCCAGAATACCCCGTACCCACAACTAAAATGTCGGGCTTTTCTTTAACTACCTCTCCAAGATCTTCTGGAAGTAATAAATGTCCTTGTTTCCTCCACCAGTTGTCTTTTATCTTATCAGGGAATATAATAACATCGCTACTATAGTTTTTTCCTCCTATGGTAATCTTTCCAAAATCATAACGATCAATCATTGCCACCAGATTTTTATATATTTTTTAAGGACACCAGGGGGGCAATATATTTCCCCCCTGAGCCACAATTAACCTATTGCTTCTCTTAAGGCTCTACCAGGGCGAAACTTGGGGACTTCTTTTTCGGGAATGTTTATTTTGGCACCAGTTTGAGGATTTACTCCCTGACGGGCCTTTCTTTTCTGGACCAGAAAAGTTCCAAATCCCACCAACGTTACCTTGTCTCTTTTGGCAAGAGCATCGGTGATAGCTGACGTCATCGCATCGATAACGTTATTTACATCTTTTTTAGTTAATCCCACTTCTCCGGCTACCTGTTCCACAAGTTCGGCCTTGTTCAAAGTCTCTCACCCCCTTTCTCGCTATTTTAGTTCAAATTCTGAATATACCACACTCTTAAAAATCCGTCAAGAGTAAACAGAGAACAGATGCCGGTTGACAATTTCTTGAGGTTTTGTATTATAACCAGAATTTAATCTCATCCCTACAGGAAAGGAGAGACAGGATAGCTTTGGTGAGAGATCTCTCACTGGATGAAGACAAAAAGGTGTTCTAAAAAATAAAACAAGGAGAAAAGGTTGGCTGGAGTTGATCTTCACATTCATACTGTTTATTCTGATGGAACCTTTACTCCTGAAGAAGTGGTAAAACTGGCTAAGGAGAAAGGTCTGATAGCTATCTCAATAACTGACCATGACTCGGTTGCAGGAATAGAGGAGGCTTTAAAAGCAGGAGAAAGATGGGAATTGGAGGTTGTCCCCGGAGTGGAGATGAGCACCGATGTCGGGGAAGATGAGATTCACATCTTGGGTTATTACCTGGACTGGAAACATAAAGAGTTCCTGGATAAACTTGATTTTTTGCAGGAAGTTCGAATAAAGAGAAATGAAAAATTACTTAAAAGATTAAAAGAGCTGGGAATGTGGATAGATCCAAGAGAGCTTGATAGGCTCGCTCCTAAGGGGGTTGTAAGCAGACTGCACATTGCTCGTTGTATGGTAGAAAAAGGGTATGTGCGATCAATTGATGAAGCTTTTGAAGAGTGGCTAAATCCGGGAAAACCAGCTTATATAGAAAGAATTAAAATTTCACCTTTTGAGGTTATAGGTTTAATTCTTGAAGCTGGAGGAATTCCTGTTCTGGCTCACCCTTTTCTTTCCAGGAGAGATGATCTTATTCCACGGCTGGTAGAGGCAGGACTTGAGGGCATTGAGGCTTACCACAGCACTCATGATGTAAAGATTACCCGGCATTATATTGAAATTGCCCACAAATACGATCTTATAGTAACAGGTGGTTCTGATTGTCATGGAGAGGCAAAAGATGAAGTTTTAATTGGAAAAGTTTATGTTCCTGAAACCGTTCTCCGGGAATTAAAAAAGTTTAAAGAAAAAAAATTGGAGAGAATAAGAGATACCTGAGTTAGAAGTGTCCAGAGTATATATTAAAACTTATGGTTGTCAGATGAACGAATATGATTCGGAGGTTATAGCAGGGCTTCTTCAAAGAGAGGGATTCACCTTAACCTCCGAACCGGGAGAAGCAGATTTTGTTGTAGTTAATACCTGTTATGTAAGGGAAAAAGTAAAAAACAAGGTTTACTCCTTTCTTGGGGAGCTCAAAAAATTCAAAAGAAAAAACCCCCGGCTTATCATAGGCGTTGGAGGCTGTTTAGCGCAGAAAGAGGGTGGGAGAATAAGAGAAAAAGCTCCTCATGTAGACATAGTCTGGGGGGCTTTTAATCTGCACAATCTACCCGAATTTCTCGCTGATTTTGAGCGAAAAAAAATACCTTTAGTTAAAGTAGAACCAGATGGCCAGATTCCTGAAGGACTTCCTGTAGTGAGGAAAAGTAAAGTTAGTGCATACATCCCGGTAATGAGAGGTTGTAATAATTTTTGCTCCTATTGCATGGTTCCCTATGTGAGAGGGAGAGAAAGGAGCAGGCCGGTTAATTCTATTTTGCAAGAAATAAAACAGGCTGTAGAACAGGGCTATAAGGAGGTTATTCTGTTAGGACAGAACGTAAATTCTTACGGAAAGGACTTACCCCTGTCTTTTGATTTTGCTGACCTTCTTGAAAAGATAAATGAAATAAAGGAGGTTAAACGTATAAGATTTACTACTTCTCACCCCAAGGATCTGAGTGAAAAATTAATTTTGGCTATGTCCAGATTGGATAAAGTGTGTGAGCATTTACACCTTCCTTTGCAGGCCGGTTCTAATAAAGTGCTGGAAAGAATGAGAAGAGGATATACCAGAGAAAAGTACCTGGAACTTGTTTCGAAGGTGAGGGAAGTAGTTCCAGAAATAAGCTTGACCACCGACATCATAGTTGGATTCCCTGGAGAAACAGAGGAAGATTTTGAGCAAACTCTCAAGATGCTTGAGCTTGTTAGATTTGACGGTGCTTTTACCTTTGCCTTTTCTCCTCTGCCGGGCACCCGTGCAGCCAAGTTAGATGGTCAGATTCCCGAAGTGATAAAGAAAAAAAGACTTCGCCGCTTAATAGAACTTCAGCTTAAAATCACTGAAGAAAGAAATCTTTACTGGATGGGAAAGGAGGTTGAGGTTTTAGTTGAAGGACCATCAGAGAAAAATCCTGATGAATTGCAGGGAAGAACACGAGAAAATAAAATAGTGGTATTTCCTGCTGAAAAAAATTTAATCGGGGAGTTCGTTCGGGTTAGAATTAAAAAAACCGGTTGCTGGGCTCTGAGGGGTGAGATCATCAAGTGTTAGATGCCCTCTTAATCATTGTTGGTCCTACGGGATCAGGAAAAACAGAAGTTGCTCTTAAACTGGTAAACAGCATAAAAGGTGAGATCATTTCCGCTGACTCACGTCAGATTTACAGGGGAATGGATATTGGCACGGACAAAGTATCTGCCGAGATAAGGAAGGAAGTCCCCCATCATCTTATCGATGTGGCAGATCCAGAGCAAGTCTTCACCGTCTTTGATTTTAAAAAAAAGGCAGAAAAGATAATAAGAGATTTACAGAGAGAAAACCTGCTTCCAGTTGTGGTTGGAGGTACGGGTCTTTACATTAAGGCCATAGTTGATGGAATCTTCCCTGGACCTTCAGCCAACTGGAAATTACGTCAGGAGCTTTTACAGCAAGCAAAAATTGAGGGAATTGATGTCCTTTACAGAGAATTAAGGCAAGTTGACCCGGAGGCAGCTTCTCGTATTCATCCCCACGATGAGAGAAGAATAATAAGAGCACTGGAGGTCTACAAACTTACGAGAGTTCCTATCTCCTGGCATCAGCGAGATAAAACTTTTGGATACAAAGGTAAAATGGTAATGGTGGGACTGAAATGGAAAAGGCCCACCCTGTACCGGATTATCGAGGAAAGAGTGGACAGAATGATAGAAAAGGGCCTGGTTGAGGAGGTGAAAGCCCTGACAGAGCGAGGCTGTGATGATAGCCTTCCCTCCATGCAAGGTCTGGGATATCGTCAGATTTTGCGTTACCTTAAAGGTGAAATTTCGCTGGATGAGGCCATACAACTGATAAAGAGAGATACTCGAAGATTTTCCAAACGTCAGCTCACCTGGTTCAAGAAAGAAAGGAGAATAATCTGGCTTCAGAGAGAGGATTTTCCCTCTTCTGAAAAATGTGCAGATAAGATAATTGAGATTCTATTGAAAGAAATTCCTCAAACTCAAAAGATCCTAAAAAGGTGATTAAATGGATGTACAAAGGCAGATTTCTCTTATAGAAAGGAATACAGTGGAGATAATTCATAAACACGAGCTTGCAAGAAAGATAAAGCAAAAAGGCTCATTGAAAGTAAAATTTGGAGTTGACCCAACCACTCCAGATATTCATCTTGGTCACTCTGTGATTCTCCTGAAGCTCCGCACTTTCCAGGATCTGGGGCATAAGGTTATTCTACTTATTGGAGATTTTACTGCCCGTATAGGAGACCCAAGTGGTAGAATCAAAACAAGGCCATCTCTTTCAGCGGAAAAAATAAGAATAAATGCCAGAACCTATAAAGAACAGGCCTTTAAGATACTTGATCCTCGTAAAACTGAAATTATGTATAATTCCGAGTGGCTGAGCAAGATGAATTTTTCCAGAGTGTTAAAACTGGCTTCACGTTATACCGTGGCCAGAATGCTGGAACGAGATGATTTTTATCTCAGGTACAAACAAAACCTGCCCATTGGACTTCATGAATTTTTATATCCTTTAATGCAAGCATATGATTCTGTGGCTCTTAAAGCTGATGTGGAAATAGGAGGAACTGACCAGAAATTTAACTTACTTCTTGGAAGACATATTCAAAAATCCTACAGGCAATCACCCCAGGTAATCATCACTATGCCCATTCTGGAAGGGCTTGATGGAAAAGAAAAAATGAGCAAATCTCTTGGAAATTACATAGGCATCACCGAACCAGCAAGAGAAATGTACGGGAAAATAATGTCTATCCCTGATGAACTCATTTTTCGGTATTTTCGCCTTCTTACCACTTTCCCGGAAACTAAAATAAACACGCTGGAAAATCAATTTAGAAAGGGAAAACTGCATCCCAAAGAAGCTAAGGCAAGACTTGCTTTTGAGCTGGTTAAGTTTTACCATGGAGAGGAGGAAGCTAAAAAAGAGGCCGAGACATTTGAAACGGTTTTTTCCAGAAAGGAGATTCCTTCGGAAATACCTTCTTACCAGATAAATCCAGAAAAAATAGCTGATGGTAAAATGTGGGTGGTGGAACTTTTGAAGTTAACGGGATTAGCTAAAAGCGGCTCTGAGGCGAGAAGATTAATTCAGCAAGGAGGAGTAAGATGGGATGGGGAGAAAATAAAAAGTGTAGATGCCATGCTTTCTGTTAATAAGGAACATATTCTTCAGGTAGGAAAGAGAAGATTTTTGCGAATAAAGCAGGAGGAAATATAAATGCTTATAGGGATAATGGCTGATTCACATGACAATCTCCCAAAGATTGAGGAGGCCATTAACTTCTTTAACCAGCAAAAAGTGGAACTCGTATTACATGCAGGAGATTTTATTGCTCCCTTTGCTGGTGAAAAATTAAAGAATCTTAAAGCTCCCTTTATCGGGGTTTTTGGAAATAATGATGGAGAGAAAGAAGGTTTGAAAGCTAAAATTAACACTTTTGGAGGGGAAATTCACCCTCCCCCTTTTTCCTTTAATTTCAAGGGGAAAAATATACTTCTTCTTCACGATCCGGCAAAACTTAAATGCACAAAGATTTCAGATTTTGACCTCATAGTTTATGGACACACTCATAAAGAGGAAATCAGAAAAGAAAAAAATACCTTACTGGTAAATCCCGGGGAATGCGGAGGCTGGCTCACGGGTAAATCCAGTGTGGGACTCGTTGATTTAATAAACATGCAGGTTGATATAGTAGAGATTGGTTGACAAATTTAAGAATTGGAATATGTTATTATTGACTATTTCTGAAGGGCTGGTAATATAACCAAGATGGCAGGGTAGGAGTAGTTGACAAAAACAGAAAAGCAGGGTATATTTTTACCAATTGGTGAGCTTTTGTAATGAAAGGAGGTGGTAAAAAAAGGGGAAGTAAAGGGTTTTAAATCCCTGAAGCCAATCAGAGGTGGCGGAAAAAAGTGTAACAGAAGAGTAATGGGGAGAGAGTTCAAATAAATAATTTTGGAAAGGAGGAGGAAGGATGAGGAAAGTATTGGTAGCGACGGTTATTACTTGCCTTACTTTGGGTTTAACCGCTGGAGCTATGGCACAGCCAGAGATAAGCACCAGTGGTGCCATTGAATTCACATTGAAAGGAACAAGTGCAGAAGGAGAGGCAAGTGGGCTTTTTGGTGCAGGAGATGTGCTGATAGACTACAATGTTACCCTTACCTCGGGTCCCTGGACAGCGGTTGTATCTCCTGAGTTTGATATTGGTGGAGAAGCACTTGCCGAATGTGATGCCTACATCACTTACAGTGGAGAAGCTTTCACTCTGACTCTTGATCCTACAGGAATTGACAACGGGATATTTGATATCTATGCCTATGGTCTAGATGGTGCTATTGATGGTGCACCAAATATAGCCTCTAATCCTGGTTTGAAGCTGGAAGTTCCCTTTGGTTCCTCTTTTTATCTGGTGGTGAA
>CAYZYX010000036.1:0-16965 GCA_964482715.1 uncultured Clostridia bacterium | reverse complement strand
TCGGGGCGGTCGGATTTGAACCGACGACCTCTTGGTCCCAAACCAAGCGCGCTAAACCAGGCTGCGCCACGCCCCGATTTTAAAGAATTAACTGCTAATATTATATTGGCCAAAGCCAAACAGTCAAGAAAAGGCAAATCTAAAGTAGCATCTCTCTTAATCTTTTTAAAGCCTTGATTTTTTCTGTTCTCCCCACTTTCGCCTCTTTAAGGGCTTTATGCAAACTGGAGATTGTCTCATCGTAGGTTCTTCTGTCTACTGGATAGGGATGTCCATCCTTTCCTCCGTGGGCAAAACTGTAAGTGGCAGGATCTTTAAAACTCGGTGTAGCTCCGTAAACAAGGTCCGAGATAAGGGCAAGAGCTCTGATTGTTTTTGCTCCCACTCCTTTTAAACCCAGAAGCTCCTCAAAATTTTGAGGCGAATTTTCATAGGCAGTCTGCAAAGCTCTTTCCAGGAGACGAGGTCTTACCTTCTCAATTGAAAAGGCATGTTCTGGTGGAAGTTTTAAGTTCTCTATTTTTTTAAGTTGGGTAGCTATCTTACGCGGGTGTTCCTGGGAAAGTTCAACGCAGACCCATCTTGTTTTTTCGCTTTCTCTTGCCACCATGTTTAGTCCCCTGCCTTTCCAGTCAGAGCATATTGCCAGGTGAGGTTCTTGAACAAAACTTTCTACCTTTTCTCCAATCCAGTGGTAACGCCGTGCATACCGGATTGAAGGGTTCATACCCTGCTGTACAACAGCCCATTTGCCTGTAGAAGAAAAAATAAAACTGTGATGGTAAAGTTCAAAGCCATCCTGCAAGGCGGCAGAATCAACCTTAGCTGACATTTTGCTGGCATAGACGAGGCTGGTGGGATCGGCTTTGATAAATTCTCCCCAGTTTAAAATTTCTGAGGGAGTGTTAAGTGAGACCTTGCCTTTTCCTCCGGCTACAAAAAGTCCCAGTTCTCTTTCCAATCCCCGAATACCTTCTTTTATCGCTCCACAAACAGTGGTAGTTAGACCGGAACTGTGCCAGTCAAAACCCAGAACACATCCCAGAGCCTGGAACCATAAAGGATCGGAAATTTTTCTCAAAAATTCTTCATTTCCAGTATCTGAAACAATACTGATGATAATCTCTCTGGCAAGTAACTTCATTCTCTCAAATAGCCAGCGGGGTGCTCTTCCATAGTGGAGAGGAAGATCTGCAGTTCCAGTTTTACGCATTTTCATTCACCAGTTTTTTAAGATAATTTCTATAAATTGCCTCCCAGGAGTAACGGGCAACCACTCTTTTAAACATCTTAACAGTAGGGGAAGATTCAACATAGCTTATTATCTTTTCAGCTACAGCAGGTATTAAGTCTTTAAGATCTATTTTTAGAGCATGGTCTCCTACTATTTCAAGAAGAGGTTCTATATTGGTGCAAACGATAGGCAGACGCTTCAAGCCTGCTTCCAGAAGCGGTATACCGAATCCCTCCTGGATGGATGTTATAAAAAGCACATCACATACAGAATAAAAATCTTTTATCTCCTGATAGTCTAATTTTAAATTATAATCTTCTTTTAGTTCATACAAGAATATAACTTCTTCTTCCACCCTTAGCTTTCGAGAAAGACTATGCAGATAATCCAGATATTTCGCTGCTTCAGGATTGTGAGGGTCAGGAGGTGCGGTAATTACAAACTTACATTTTTTACCCCTTTTTTTCATCTCACTCAGCACCCTTATGCCCAGTTCATAGTTTTTTCGTCTCAGCATTCGAGAAGGAAAGAACATAACAAGTTCACTTTCAAAAAATCCCTTATCCCAGGAGAGATTCCAGATCTTTTCGGAGAGGTTCAAAAAAGTTTGCACGTCAATTCCATTGGGGATTACCTGAATGGTATCAGCGTCAACTCCAAAAAGCCTGGCAAGTTGTCTTTGTCTTAATTTGGATATTGTAATGTAACCAGCCCCCCGGTTGAACTTAGAGAGCAAGTTCCAGGGATATTTCTCCGGATCGGGAATCTGTTTTATATAGGCCGGATTGTTTAAAGAAAAGTCGTGACACCAGAAGTAAAATCTGATCCTTTCATGCCACCTGGTGACAAGTTCGTCCAGAGCACAGGTAAAAGGCAGGTTAAAATGCATGGTCATAACGTTATGTATTATGCACACTTTTACATCCTGAATCTCCCTCTCAAGTTGAGAAAGAATCTCATTTTTTAATTTGTAAAATCTCTCAGGAACTTCTCCTCTTTTCAACTTTTCATCGAGCTGTCTATCAAATAAAGCAAGAGAACCAAGTAAAGGCATTACTTTAACTTCAACACTCTCCTTTTCATCCTCACCTGCTCCGGCTATTATCTTTACTCTATGTCCATTTTTAGCCAGGATGTGAGCATGAGCTTTTATAGTGAATTCCACTCCTCCTATTACCGGAGGATAGCTGTAATGAATCAGAGCTATTTTATTTCTCACCACACCTTTTCTCCATTTTTTCTCTTTCAAGTAAGGCCTGGGTGTATTCAGAATGGGCCCACAGGAGGGGACAGCAAAATCTGATAAATTTTGCCTCCGGGTTCTGGGAACACCATCGTGAAATACGGGAGTAAGATTTGCGCATATGGTTTAACTCTTCCACTATTCGGTTAAAGGGAATCCCGGGAAGGAGAATGTCCGGAGAAAACTCCTTAGTATAATCAAGACCGGTGTTCCATTCCAGTCTCATGAATTCCTCGAATCTCTCCCTCGTGCTAAGGTGTTCGGGAATGTATCCTTCGGGGGAGCGATAATTGTCTATGAGTCTTAAGATTACATCACCTTTTTCGATATGCCCCGTGGCGTAGTAGTAGCGGGCCAGAATAGCTGTATAAACCATCCAGGGACCGTTTCCTGCATGAATATGAGTGTTTAAGTCTTCGGTAAAGGGAAGATATCTCTGCAAACCACCGAGAATAGGATCCCAGAGATGATGGCTTATAAAATCAATTGTTTTGAGCATGATTTTGTCTTCTGGAGATTCAAAACCAAAGTAAAAGGGAGAGAAGAGTGTAATATCGGGTCGAAAATCTATATCCCCGGTTGGGGTGTATCGTCTTATATAACCTGTTTCCAGTTTGAAAGATTTAAAGATGTTGTTTTTAAATCTTTCCAGTATATGCTGGATTTTCTCAACCTCCTTTTCCTCCCCTTCACTTTCCAAAAATTCAACTGCAAGAGAGAAAGAACTCAGGTAGGAAAAATTGACCCAGATGGTATATCCTTTTTCAATAGCACTTTCATGAATTGATGTTGTTGAAAAGAAAAGGTCCATCTCCTGGCGATAGTAATTTTTCATAGCGAAATCAACTGCCTTGCTTAACGCTTTAACTATCCTATCTTTATAGACAACTGGCTCCCCTATCTTACTTGCGGTTAAAGCATAGTTACAGATAACCTCAATTCCATGGGCAACATTGTCTTCCTGTTTGTAAATTGATTTTTCTCTTAAGTTAAGATTGTACCTTTGTCCCCAGTAGCCATCTTCTCGCTGGCAGAATAAAATAAAAGTAGCAAGGTCACGCAACAGAGGAAATGCCCGGGAACAAAAATCCTCTTTTACACACAATTTGGAGAGAACTCTTGAGGTAGAAGCAGCATCCCGGGGGTAAACGTAGGGATATCTTCTTCCGGGAAGAGAAGCTAAAATAGCAGCCCCTTTTTTCGCCTTAAGCTGGCTTTTTTCTGCAATATTCAGGTAATTCTGAAATAAAGGTTTATAGTCAATCTTGCCTTTTTTATTTCTGGCAAGTTGTAAGAGAGAAGTAAAATTCCTGTTTTCTTTCATTCCAGGGTATTTTTAAGAGAGAAATATTGCCTGACCTATTGTGAACCCGTGGCCCTGAGATTTTCAGCTTCCAGAAGAGCTCTTTTCTCTCTGTATTCTTTTATTTCAATCATGGGTTTTCTTTCCACGAAGGTAAACTTTTCCCGGACAAGGAAGATCTCCTCCCCTTTTGCTTTTACTGTATTGAAGTATTCTTCAATTTTCTTATTAAGGGAGACTATACCCTGTTGTTGCAATCGGGTAAAGAAAGTATGTAAGATGGCAAAAGACATCTTACTCAGTTCATGTAGGCCACGATTTCTGTGAATTCTCTTATCAAGATCAACCTGAGCCAGAGAAAAAAGTCCCCACTGCTCATAGATATCAATTAGAAGACCAATCTCTACTCCATAACCTACCCGGAAAGGAACAGATTCCAGAACTTCTCTTCTTCCGGCGTATTCACCGGAAAGAGGTTGTAAAAATCCAGAAAGTTCAGGATAAAAATTAGACAGAAGCGGACGGACCAGTATCTCGGTAACTCTTCCTCCTCCTGAACTTCTCATTCTCCTGCCCACTTTAATGGGGCGCTCGTAAAATCCCTTTACATAGCAGATATGGTCAAATTCAAGCAATGGCCCCAGAATACCATAGGCAAATTTGGGGTGAATATTTTTAATATCTGCATCAAGCCAGAGAATAATATCACCCTCTAAAATATAAAGACTCTTCCAGAGATTTTCCCCTTTTCCCCTTATAAATCCATACTGGGGAAGACATTCAGAAGCCAGGTAAACTTCGGCTCCGGCTGCTTCAGCAATCTGACGGGTATTATCAGTTGAGCCACTATCTATTACCGCTATTTCATCTATTAACGGGTATTTTAGTTGAAGTTCATTCTTCATAACTTCAACTTCTCTGCCAATGGTTTCTTCTTCATTTAGAGTTGGAAAAGCAAGACTGATCTTTAGATTTTTTCTTTCTTTGAGTTCTACAAGTTTTTTTATATCAGAATAGCGACTGTGATGAAAAGTGTTAGTTTTAATCCAGCGATCCAGATTTTTTCTCCATCCCAAACTGATCACCTCCTCTCAGAAAATTTGCTACAGCAGCTAATTTTATTATATAAAAAATAAGTAGTATGGTCAAGAAAGGGTTGACAGTTTACTATATTCAAATATAATAATATAAGGAACTAAGAGGATAGAAAAATGAAAGAAAGAATAGAAGAGCTTGATCAGGTGGCTGAGTGCATAAAAGCCCTCAGTCATCCGGTAAGAATAAGGATCCTTCAGGAACTTGGAAGTGGAAGGAAGTGTGTTAGTGAGCTCTCTGAGAGAATTGGCGTGAACCAGACCAGTCTTTCTCAGCATCTTGGTCTTTTAAGAAGTTGGGGATGGGTGAAAAGGAGAAAAAAGGCTCTCTATGTGTACTACTCCTTAAGTGATGAGGGAATTGTTACCATTCTTGAGAAAATCCAGGAAATAGTCTACAGACTTTAAGTCTTCAAAAAATTAAAGGAGGTGGTAACATGGCTGTGTGGGATCCTTTCAGGGAATTTTCCCGCATTGAGCGAGAGATTAGAAAGATGTTTGACGAGTTCTGGGGTGAGCGAAGAAGATGGGGGATTCTCCCTTCTCCACGAAGAAGTGAACTTCCGGCAGAGAGAGAGGAAGGCCTTATTGGTACTCCTCCTGTAGATCTGGTAGACAAAGGGGACACTCTGGTTCTCAGATCCGAGATGCCGGGAGTAAAGAAACAGGACATCAAGATTGCCGTTGGTGAGGATGATATAAGTATATCAGGAAAGGTGGAACGGAAAAAAGAGGAAAAAGACGAGGACTACTACTGCTGTGAAAGGGCTTACAGTGCCTGGCAACGGACAATTCCGCTTCCGGTGAAGGTGAAAGCGGAAGAAGCTAAGGCAACCTATGAAAATGGAATTCTGGAAATCACCTTACCCAAGGCTGAAGAAGCAAAGGAGAAGAGAAAAGAAGTAAAAGTTCAATAAAAAGCAAGGGCTACCTTCGAGGTAGCCCTTGCAAGCAAGAAAGGAACTTTTATCCGAAAAATCAGTCTCACATTATAATCTGCCAGCCAAAAAGCTGGTATTAAATATAGAGTAAAAAGGGGAAGTTTTTAACTTCCCCTTTTTATTTTAGGAGGTTTCAGCCTCTTTTTCGGCCATCTTTCTCAGTTTTTCCTGTTCTCTTAGAAGATAAAATAACTTGTCCTCAACTCGCCTGTTAATGGTTCCCTCAGGAAAGAGGCCATCCTTTCCTCTTTCACCAGCAGGAACACCGGTAAGAATCTCCATACCTTCATCAACTGTCTTTATAGGATAGATGTGGAACTTACCTGCTTTTACTGCCTCTACTATTTCTTTCTTAAGCATGAGATTCTTTACGTTACTGAAGGGAATAATTACTCCCTGTTCCCCGGTTAACCCCCTTTTTTTACAGGCTTCAAAGAACCCCTCTATTTTTTCGTTAACCGCACCTATAGGTTGGATTTCACCTTTCTGATTGACAGAACCGGTAATGGCAATACCCTGTTTA
Source organism: uncultured Clostridia bacterium (assembly GCA_964482715.1). Lineage (GTDB taxonomy): Bacteria > Aerophobota > Aerophobia > Aerophobales > B3-G15 > CAYZYX01. Next base: position 10,627 of record CAYZYX010000036.1, on the reverse strand, counting down.
ATGGGAAGGTCAGCAAGACTGGAGAGGATAGCGAAAAGTTCAGCAGCAGAAGCACTATCACCTTCCACATATGAGTAACTTTGCTCAAAAGTCAGGGTTGCAGAGAGAGCGAGAGGAGCTTTCCCTCCGTATTTTCCCCCCAAATAACCTGACAGGATAAGAACACCTTTGTCGTGAGTTTTCCCGCTGAGTTTTGCCTCTCTTTCTATGTTTATAACTCCTTTGTTACCCATAAAGGTCTGGGCAGTGATACGAGATGGTCTACCAAACATGTATTCTCCATATTGGTAAACAGACAAACCATTTACCTGACCCACTTTAGCCCCTTCAGTATCAATATAGAGGGTTCCTTCTTCAATCATTTCGCTTATCTTGTTCTCAATCAAACTGTTTCGATACTCCATTTCCTCTATGGTCTTTTCCACAATTTCTCTCGTGATGTACTTACTTTTTTTCACAGTTGCCCAATAGTTTGCTTCCCGGGCTATGTTGGCTATCTTACCAAAAAGAAGAGATATCTTTTTTTGATCCCCTGCCAGCCGGCTACTGTATTCCAGAATAGCTGCCAGACCTGACCTATCAAAGTGTTTTAACTTTTCCTGGTTGCATAATTTGCACAAAAATCTGGCACACTTATTTACGGTCTCATTATCACATCTTGTTTCCCAGTCAAAATCGGCTCGTACTTTAAATATCTTTCTGAAATTTTCATCGTAATAGTGAAGTAGATTGAATATCTCGTTTCTGCCTATCATAACCACCTTTATATCAAGGGGGATAGGTTCAGGTCTTAAACCTGTGGTGGAAAAAAGACCGTACTGCTCACCTATATCCTCTATTCTTATTTCTTTGGTGCGGAGGGCTCTTTTTAAAGTATCCCAGACAAAGGGGTACATTAGAACTCTTTGCACATCCACCACCAGGTAACCTCCGTTTGCTCGGTGAACTGCTCCGGCTTTAATTTTAGTGAAGTCAGTAACAAAAGCTCCAAAGTGGATTTTTCTCTCTATTCGTCCAAACAAATTTCCATAAGTGGGGTTGTTTTCAATTATTACCGGTGCCCCTCTGGTTTGAGAATTATCCACAATCAGATTCACCTGATATTTGAGAAATCTATCTTCCTCTTGAAAAGGGACCTTGGGTCCGCCTTTCTGTTCTTCTCTAAAAAACTCATCTATATTGTTTACTATGTCCCGGGTGACATTTTCCAGATATTTGAGGATAGCCGGGTAATCTTTATATTTTTCTTGAAGGCTTTTTATATTCTGTTCCACCACAAATTGTGCCATCTGACGATTAAAATTGTTTATCGTGTCTCTTGCCTTCTTATCCAGTTCATTCACCTTTTCAAAAGTCTGAGCAATTTGTTTCTGAATTGCGGCCATTTCGTTCTGGATCTTTTCTTTGGCTTCCCGTGGAAGAGCCTCGTATTCATCCTCCTTTAAAGGTTCACCATTTTCCTTCACAGGAATGGTGGTAAATCCAAAAGGTGTCCTTAATATTCTAAATCTTCTTTTTCGGGCTTGTTCTTCAATTTGTGTGATCATCTGTTTTTTTTCATTTTCATATTTCTCCAGCAGAGAACTTCTCCTTTCCTTGTAATCTTCGCTCCGAAAAGCTTTGGGTATCTCTTTTCTTAGACTATCAATCAAATCTTCCATGTCTTTTTTAAAAACTTTTCCTTTACCGGAAGGAAGAGATATGGCTGTTGGTTGATCGGGATTTTCAAAATTATTAACATAGCACCAATCCGGGGGGGTATTTTTAGTGGCCGCAACTTTCTGCAAAATATTGTGGACTGTGGTGGTACGTCCGCTGTCACTTATTCCGGTAACATAAATGTTATAACCAGGACTTTCCACATTTAAACCAAATTCAATGGCTCTTACTGCTCTTTCCTGTCCGATTATCTCTTCCGTTTCTGAAAGCTCACCGGTAGTTTCACACTCCAGAGAGGAAAGATCAAATTCTCTCCGTAGCTCCTTATACGAAAGCTCTCTTGGTTTAATCTTCATATACCCCCTTTATTGCCAGATGCTATTTTCTTTTTTCATTTTAGCGGTAATAGTGTATAAGTCAAGAAATGATAGGTCTTGATTTAATTTTTTAATTGACTACCATTAACCTTACAGTGACTTTGACTTTTGAGAAGCTTGAAGAAAGGCTGAAAAAATACTCTTCTATAAGATTTAGAGAAATTCTCAGCAGAAAGAGATCTAACAAAGTATCGATCGGTAGCAAATTCCTCGAATTATTAAAGCTATCGAATCTGTTGAGGGACAGCGTAAAAGTACAGACTTCATGATTTTGTCAAAAATTAACAGTTAAGCTGGGTGGATGCTTTTTGCTGGAATAAGAGCTACTCTGAAATTTTTAGATCATCCCTGGTGAGAAGGGAAGTTAGAATGAACCCGTTGTCTTTTAAAAGCTCTTCTGCCCCTTCCTTTCTATCCACCAGAGCAATGACTTTCACCACCTCACACCCCATCTCTTTCATTACTTGGACTGCTTTTAGGGTTGACCTGCCTGTGGTCACTACATCATCAATAACTGCCACTCTTGTCCCCTCTTTTAAAGGGGGCCCTTCCACATAACGCTGCATCCCGTGTCCCTTGGGGTTTTTGCGAACAATAAATCCTTTCAGGGGAAGATTATTTAAATACCCGAGCTGGATAACAGCACCCACAATGGGGTCTGCACCTATAGTAGGACCTCCAATGGCTTCCACGTTGTCTTTTTTTATGAGATGAAGGATGAGCTTTGCTACCAGATAAGACCCTTCAGCCGAAAGTGTTACCTGCTTGGCGTCTATATAAAAATTGCTCTTCTTTCCCGAGGAGAGTTTAACAAGCTGAAAAAAAAGGGCTCTTTCCTTTATCATCTGGATGAGTTTTCTTCTGGTTTCTTCATATTCTGTAACGTTCATTTTTTTTATTTGATAAATAGAGTTTTTATTAACTTTTAGTTTCCAGAATTTTGCTTAAAAAATTATCTTTCATTTTTTTTACCACCTGCTCGTCTCCCTGGAGAACCATCTCCACATCCTGCTGTTCTAATTTGTCAGCCACCTCTCCCATAACAGCTATAATTTCCAGAACACTATTTGCCCTGACTCTCTTTCCGTCTATTTCCAGCAGAACCGGTGTCCGACATTGAATAACCGGTTCAACCAGGGCTGAGGCCGGTCGGAGATGAAGAATGGAACCTTTTGGAATTAGAATTCTCTCCCTGGCCAGGGTTACATCAGCATAGTCCTTTAACAGATCTTTAGCCAGAAAGCTTCCCTTCTGAGCATAGTTTTTTGTCCAGCCAAGCAGCACCTTTGCTTTGTCGTTTACAGCAGGTGGAGATATTATATCCGAGAGCCTTTTTCCAGTTTCACTTATTCTATTGGTGCTGATATGTCTTTCATAAAGATGATAAAGGTACAGGGCAGCCTCCAGGAGATGAAGGGATATGGATATGTAGCCTCTTAATAATTTGAGCCTTGGGTCTTTTTTTTCCTCATTGCTGTTTTTAATATAGCTGTCGTATTTTGTCTGGATTCTATGAAAGGCACTTACTGATTCTTCTATGTCGTCTTCGGTAAATAGAGGCTGGTCTAAGAGTTCAGTTAATTTTCTTTCTGCATCCACATATTTGAAAGCAACCTCGGTTATTTTCTCTTCCTCAGGAAGACAGAAAATCTCATCTATGTTCTGAACCAGGTATTCCTCAGTTTTTGCCTCAGCAAATTCTTCCTCTCCGAGAGGTCGAGAAGAAACTTCTATACCCAGAGAAAGTGCTTCCTCCACCAGAACGTCATAGATGTCTGACAGAGCGCTGTTACAGAATTCAGTAATATCAAAAAGATCCTTAAAAAATTCCTGATTTTCCTCGAGACCATAACTTTTGTATCTTATCTGTATATGTTTGAGAGTGTGAATTGTTCGGGCAAACCATCTAACAGAAGCTACAAGCTCAGCAAGAAAGAAAAAAGTTTTGTTACCCCTTGCCCGATGATTATCAAGGAAGGTCTCCAGGCTATGAGCTTCGCTTTCCAGGTTAGAGTAGTATTTCTGACTCAGATCTTTTCTCTCTCTAAGCAGGTTTCCCAGTGCAAAAAATCTTTTCTCTCTTCCCTTAACTTTGGAAATAAATTCCTTTTCAGAAATTACTCTTCCCAGAGATTTTTCTATTGTTGAACTTTCCCTTGTTTCTTTTTCCAGGGTAAACTGTTTGTTCTTCATGATTTTACCTGCCCTTTTCTCCTATTCATAATAGTTAAAAAGAAAAATTAGGCAAGTATGCGCATTTTGAGATTGTAGAAATTTCAGGACTTGAGGTTTTGACTTATTTTGAGAATTTGCTAATTTTAAAAGGAAAAATCATGATCGAAACTGGCAAAGTTATTGAAATAAGGGGAAACATAGCTAAAGTGGAGCTTGATTCTTCCTCCAGATGTTCAAGTTGTTCCATGGCGGATAGTTGTGGTTTGTTGATGGAAGGAAAAAGGTATATTGAGGCAGAGAGTCTTGCTCTTATCAGGGTGGGAGATAAGGTACAGGTCGAGATAAAAGGAGGGCTCCTTGTTAAGGGAACAGCACTTTTGTTCCTTGTCCCGGCTTTTTCTTTTCTTATTGGTGCTGTAATAGGACAGATACTGGTAGAGGGTATAGCTTTTTCCCTGTTTCTGGCTTTCGTCTTTTTAGCCTGTGTTTCCCTTTTCCTTTACCTCAGAGATAAAAAATACGGGAAAAAGATAGAAAGACCCAGAATCATTGCCATCCTCAGCTCAGGTAAATAAGGAGATTAAATTGAAAGAAGTGAAGACCAATTTAAAGTGTAGCTGGTGTTTTGAGGAATCTGGTGTTAAAGTAATCTACGAAGGGAATAAACCTGTTAAGCTTGTCTGCGAAAACTGTGGCAGGGTAATCACCCTTTCTTCTGTGCCATCACATCCGAGCTGGAAGTTAAGAATTCTTACCAAACCACTGAGATTGGCTCGAGAGGCAAGTCAACATCCTGTTTACTTTACCTCCACTTTGCCTTTCCGTCTTCTAATCAAACCCTTGAGGATAATGCGAGAGCTGGAAAAAAGTTTAAAGTAAAGCTACATGTTCCATTTTCCACATCGGCTTCCCCAACGGGCAATTATCTCATTATTCTGGAGTATTTCTACTATTTCACATTGATTGGGGCAACCGTCACATTCAAATCCCCGGGTTACATATTTATGTCTTAGCAGAGTCTCCCCTTTGAAACGGGACGGTTTTCCGGTGTAATTTTCTTTTGCCAGAAGAGCTGCTCCAATAGCACCAGTTACTGCATAACTGGGAGGAACCAGGATGGACAGCTTCAAAACATCTTCAAAAGCTTTCCTCATCCCCAGGTTGGCGGCTACACCTCCCTGAAATACAACAGGTGGCAGGATTTCCTTTCCTTTAGTCAGATTGCTGAGGTAGTTTCTCACCAGGGCTTCACAAAGTCCCCTGATGATATCTTCCTTAGCATATCCCAGTTGAGATTTTTGAATCATGTCAGATTCGGCAAAAACAGTGCATCTGCCAGAGATACTCACTTTGTTTTTTGAAGCAAGAGCCAGTCGTCCAAACTCTTCAATAGAAAGATTCATTCTTCTGGCTTGATGGTCCAGGAAGGAACCAGTTCCTGCAGCACAGAGGGTATTCATGGCAAAATCAACCACTACTCCATGTCGTATGATTATCACTTTACTGTCCTGTCCCCCTATTTCAATTACCGTTTGAACATCAGGGTTGAAGTGAAGAGCAGCCACCGCCTGAGAAGTTATCTCGTTTTTCACAATATCAGCCCCCACAATGACATTGGCTAATTTTCTGCCACTTCCGGTGGCACCTACACCCTTAATTTCATTTTTGATGATAAACTGCTTCAGCTTTTTCAAACATGACTTAATGGCTAAAACGGGAAATCCCTGAGTGGGAAGGTAAACGCTTGCTTCCACCTTTCCCCGGGAATTTAAAATGACAGCTTTGGTTGTAATTGACCCAACATCAATCCCGAGAAACATTTTTACTTCTCCTGAGCATATCTACAAACGATTCTATTCTCGTGAGCATGTTAACCTCGGAAAAATTTTCATCCAGAGAAAGAGTTAAAATAGGTATTTTTAAATTTCTACTTAAGAATGGAAATATGGTCTCGGCAGTATTTTCCGGAAGACATATAAAGGGCTTAAGACAGATAACTCCATCGTAACCTTTTCGAGCATAAATTTCTGTCTCGCCAAGACTTCTTCTCTCTTCTCCGCCTCCTCTGTATTTTAGATATTTTCTGGCCACAAATTGATTTAACCACCATCTTTGAAGATCCGGAAAAAGAAATCCCCTGGCCAGCCTGTAAGCACTCATGTTATTTCTAACCAAAACCCCCATTTCTCCTAAAACTTTCTCTATTTGATGGGAGACTACTGGTTCAAGACAGCAAAAAAATTCTCCCACCAATACAACTTTAAGTACATTCTTTTTTGAATCTCTGGGAATAGAGGCAAAAAGCCGGTCTATTTTTTCTGCAACATTTTTTAATTGAGAATAGGTTCTTGTCTCTTCAACTAACTGCAAAGCCTTTTTAGCGATTTTCTCAGTTTCCCCTTTCTGGATCTCGTAAGGACGTATTTGTCTGGTTAGATTTTCTACCTTCCTTATAAGCTTTAATTTTTTGAAAGTGATTCTGGCAGCTTTGATGAGTCTAAAGAAATTGGACTTATTGTCTGACCAGAGTTTGAGTTTCTTAAAAAGGACCTCCCAGAGGTTTTCTCCAAGGCCAACCATTTCAAATTTAAAACCAAGGCTTTTCAAGATTTTTTCCTGAACTATGTGATAGTAAGCAAGTCGGCAAAGACCCTTTTTACCTGCTGCCATCAATATGATGTCGGCTCCTCTTTCCAGACCTTCAATCATGTTTCCCAGGGTAACCTTAAAGGGAAAACAGGCAAACTCGGGACTGTGCTTTACTCCGAGTTCTATTGTTCTTCTGGAAGTAGGTGGGCATGGGATGTAAATACAACCCACCGTTTCCAGAAAAGCTTTTACTGCAATATAGGTATTACCCATGTGAGGAGAGGTGATTTTAGGTCTCATCTTTTTCTCTCTTTTTTCCTTATCATGTCCACAAAGGCTTCTAATCTTGTTTCAATATTTATCTTACTGGTGTTCTCGTCCAGAAAAAGCTGCATCACGGGTTTTTTAAATTGCCTGGCATCCTGCACTATCTGTTCGGCAATGAGAGAATCAGGTCCACAACCAAAACTGGAAACAAGTATGATACCGTCGATGGAGGAGTTTTTTAAGCCAAAATAAGCCGAACCTGCAATTTCTCTTTCCTCACTCCAGTAAATAAAAGGTAGCCCATCTAATTCTTTCTGGATTGTCCTTGCCGGGATTTGTCTGGAGGTGACAACTTTTACTCCCAGCTCTTCCAGCATTTTAAAAAGATTGTGATTTACAAAAGAGTCCTCAAGATTGTAAGGATGGCCTATTACCATTATTGAAGGTTCCAAAAAAGATGTCGGAGAGAAAGAGGGTTCTTTGAAGGTTTTTTCTTTTTCCACCTGCAGGAGCTTTTTGAAAAGTCGGTGCATCTTAATGGGATTAAAGGTTTTTTTTCTTAAATTTAAATAGCCGTTTTTCTTCCAGATTACGCATTCCATAAGGAAAAATTGAATTATCCCCGGCTCATCTGATTTTTTAAAAGACAGGGTCAAAATCGGTAAATCTGGAATAGTGAATCTCGCTGTGTCTGGTAGAACCAGCAATTTGGGACAGGTAAAGGTTTTTTTGATAAGGCTTATATACCGGGGAATAAAGACAAAATCGCATCTTTTTTGCAACCAGTAGCAGTGTCCATAAAAAACCTTAAGAGGTATACAAAGCTCATCTACACTAAGAGCTACACCCCTTTCCAGTATCTGTCGGTTGGTTGGTGGCGAGATGATTACGTCAAAACCTGCTTCTTTAAAAAATTCCTCCCATATTTTTCCATATTTGAAAAAATAAAGAGCTCGAGGAATCCCTATCTTCAAGATTTAAAAACCTTTCCAAGCTTTCTTTCAATTTTATATTACCTGAGTTATCTTTTTTGTAAAGTTTAAGAAATTTTACATTGTAAAAAAAGCTTGACAGAGATTCTGATAAAAGGTAAAAATGTTCATCCCAGATTCGGTAAACTAAGCTATTTTACACTAAAAATTCATTTTTTGCATTTTTTTAACTGCTATTTTAGCTCAATTTGTAAGCTATGGTGGCAATTTTGCTCCTTATTCTCAAAAATTTGTTTTTTGTCTGAAATTTAGGTGATTTTTGGTGTACTCCCCTATAAGGAAAGAGAAACTATGCCTCTTTTTAAAAAGAAGATAGCTAAACTGTATAATAGATCTTTCCTCGGGCAAGTTCCCTAAAGATGAACTCTGCAAGCTCCTTGCAAGGATGAAACCTGGAGAACTTGATGAAATACTGCTTTTTCTTTCTCTGGATAATGGCTGGTAAATTTAAAAGATACATTCTTACCCATTTAATACACTTTGATTTAAACTCCCTGGTAAAGAGGAATCTTTTAAACCAGTTTAAAATGTTGTAGGTTAAAGCTACAAGAAGAGTATAAACCTCATTTCCTCCTTTTCTGTGGACAGGAAGTTTATCCAGGTTAAAACCAGGTTTTTGCTCTTTTATCCTGTTCTCTACAAAAGCTTTGTTATTGTAAAATCTGTAGCAGGATAACTTGTCCAGCTCTTTGTCAGAGATATTTGTTACATAGAAGCTGTAGGTGACCCTAAAGGCAGGCTCAAGGGGATTTCCAAAGATATCCCTCTCATCTTTCTCATAGTCTTAATTGGGCAAGATACTCTTTTTGATAATCATCCTTCTTTTTTTCCAGCTGCCATACGTATACTCTATCTCGGTAAGGCAAAGGCTATTTCTTTCAGTCTCTTCCCATTTACCATCGGAGGCTATCTTCCTTAAAGGCTTGGTATTCTTTGCATAAGCTACGTATCTTTCACCCTTCTCCTCCAGGTACCAGAAGGTATCCTCTCCAAAAAAGCTTTTGTCTAACCTGAGGAAACTCACCTTGTAGCTGGGAGGAAGAAGAGAAGTAGTATTCTCAAAGAACTCCTTGAAACCTGTTTTGCTGCGAGATTTTCCACCATCTAATCTGAGGTTGACACAATCACCATTGTTGGCGATGAAGCAGGCTTTTATTGAGTAGCCTGGTCTACCTCGCTTGGTTGGATTGTAGCCAACTTCAGCACCTTCCTGTTTCCCATACACTCATGGCAACGGTTGAATCCATATCAAGACCTAAGGCTTTGGTGAGACCAGGATCATTTCTAATTGCATTTAGATGGTAGATCCTGTCCACTCCCACTGTTATTCCCGTTATAGCTGATAAGATAAGATCGGTAGTTGAGTAGATGTAACCTGTATGGTCAAACACATCCTCTAAGTCTTCCTCTATTCCCATTTTTTCTATAGAGGAGATAAGGAAAGATGCTCCACCAAAGCTGGTTAAGTTACCCTGATTAAAGTAACATCTTGTGTTGTAAAAAGTTTCTTTTCCCTCCATATCGAAGATATTGATGGGATTGTGCTTTTTGAAAAGTTCTGTTTGATCCTTAATCCATTTCTTGCAACAGTTGGGGAAAGGGCTAATGTAGTAGAATTTTTCATCTTCTTTTTATGGCCCACTTTTGGAAGATAACGGGAAGAGGATCTGCCTCAATTTGTTGTATTTTTTCTCCTGATGTCTTTAATAAATTTTCCCTTTATACATCAGGAGAGGATTTCAGTCAAATTTAGACATCTAAAAATTAAGAACTTCACCATAATTTCTCAAAGAGCAAAATCTTGAATTACCGAAAATAGGTTGAATCAATAAGAGAAGCTTTCCTTAAGGCGTCTCAAGATTTTTTCCGAAATTGGAATGCGCCACCTTGACAGAAAACAAAAAACATTGTAAGATGCTTCCAGTATTTAGCTCTTTAATGTTAAATTTTTTGATGAAATTTACTCTCTTTACAGGGTAGGCTTCATCTCACAGTCCATTCTCTACTTTCTTTTATTCTCTCTTGCAGGACTTTTTGAAGTAGCAATTTTCAATATCAATTGCATGAACCGATTAACCTAACCCGTAGGAGGTCCGACCCAAACACTTATCCCTCTTTCTATCCTCGCATGGGGGAATAAAAAAGTATGATGTTTTTATACTCTAGTTAAAAGATCAAGATACCCCTTAGCATAGTCTAAAAGTTTATTTTTCAGGAAAGTATCAGGAGGAAAAAGAGAAATTCTACACAAAAAACTTTCTTGATTATCTTTAAAAAGTCTGACATGGTTCAATCTTCTGTGAAGTAGACTGGTTCTTTCTCATAACTATCCTATATTTTTTCCTGGCAGATACAGTTTAAAGTGGATATAATAAAAGTAGAAAAAGGTGTGGGGGGTAAGACTTTGAGTTTTAGACCTATACCAGTTGAGAAAAAAATTGAGGAGAAAATACAACCTATAGCAAGAGAAGCTGGAGTAGATAGGTCTTCTGTATATTTCTGGAAAGACAGAGCTTTAATTTCTCTCAAAGAAGCACTTGAGCCCCATAAAAGAGGTCCTAAATTTAA
>CAYZYX010000035.1:0-17511 GCA_964482715.1 uncultured Clostridia bacterium | reverse complement strand
ATGAAAATATCCTTGCCAATATGAGAGAGGTTTCCTCTTACTCATATGCCATGCAAGGTGAGAAAGAGAGGTTTAAGATTCTGGCTATCTCTGAGCCTCTTTCTCCAGATAAACCTCTCTCCCTGACCGGTCTTTACACCTATCCCAATCCTGCTACAGGAAAAATAAATATTCATTTTAATCTGGAGACTAAAGCTCTACTCAGCATAAAGATATACACTTTAAGTGGCGAGCTGGTTAAAACTCTGGCTTACCGTAAATTATTTCAAGCAGGCTCCTATGATATAATGTGGGATGGTTGCAATGAAAAAGGTGAGAAGGTTGCCTCAGGAGTGTATATCTTACTTATTAGAGCCACAAATGAAAAAGACAGAATAATAAAAACCCACAAAATAGCCATTCAGAAAAATTAAAGACTTCTATAGGCGAAATCATGGAAAGATAGGGCAAGGAGGATACAGTTAGTGACCGAAGGGACATTGGGATCCCAGAGACTCTTCAGAATAAATGATTTTCTTTCTCTTTCTTTAATGTAAAAAAGAGTGTGAAGTGAGAAAAGAATTCTACCCTTGCTGAACCTACCGAAGAAGTTATTCCGAGACTTTACCAGAACTTTCTTTTCCCAGAGCCTTTTAAGTCTTCTGTAGATTGACTCATAATTGTAGATTTTTTGATACATCTCTTTGTATTTTTGATAAAGTTCTTTCGGTTCAAAGTTTTTAGGTTTAAAACAAACTGAGCCGGCATCGTAATTTTCCCACCCGGTATCTGTAATTCTACCTTCTTCTTTGAGTCTGCGGTATAGATTGCTTCCCGGAATTGGTGTAAGAATATTAATCATGGAAAAGGCAATATCTGCTTCTTCAATAAATCTTACCGTACCTTCAAAAACTCTTTCATCGTCGCTATCACCATTTATAATAAAGGAACCAAATACGGCAATTTTGTGAGAGTGAACCATATCTACTACCTTTTTATACTCATCTATTTTGTTAATCCTGTTTTTATTCATCATCTCAAGTGATTTTGCGGATACAGATTCAAATCCCACAAAGATAACCCGGCAACCTGCATTATACATTAAATCCAGTATTCGCTCATCTTTTAATCTGTTCATTGATGCCTGACACCACCAGCTCTTAATCTCGAGAGGTATTATTGCTCTGAGAAGTTTTTCCGCATAGTCCGGGACTGCAAGTAAATTATCATCAACAAAGAATATTGACTTTTTATCGTCTATTGATTGAAGAAATTTTATCTCCTCAACGACCTGCTGGATCTTTTTGTGCCGGTATTTTCTACCGTTAAAGACTCTAACAGCACAGAAATCACAGTCATAGGGACAGCCTCTCCCGGTCTGGATGGTAAAGTATGAGTAGCTTTCGTTTTTAAGAAGATCCCACCTTGGAACAGGAGAGTAGGTTAAATCTGGAAATCCTGGAGCATGGTAAAATTTTTGAAGTTCTCCTTTTTTTGCATCTCTTATTACTCTTTCCCAAACCTGCTCAGCCTCACCTATTACCACTGAATCGCAGTGCTTGATAGCTTCCTGAGGAAAGACGGAAACGTGAATTCCTCCCATCACCACTGGAATACCCCTTTTTCTGTATTCATCGGCAATTTCATAAGCTCGGGGAATAACCGAAGTTAATCCTGTAATTCCTACAAGATCAACTTCTTCATCAAAATTAACAATCTCCACATTTTCGTCGGTTAAGATCACCTCTACATCAGGTGGGGTAAGAGCGGCTAACGTGGGCAGAGCTAAGGGGGCACCCCCGGCTTTGCGTCCCGCAAGTTTACAGAGGGTTTTCAAATCCCAGAAGCTTTCCCTCCATTCAGGCTTTCTTGCTGGTGAAATTAGCCTTACCTTCATTGTTCTTTAATATATACCACAGGTTAGTGTGAAGTCAATTTGACAGTTTGAAAGGGGAAGGTATAATTGTATGGTATTTTTCCAGGAGGAAGCTTGGAAAGTGTCACCAGAATGGCAACTAACGCTGATGGTTATAGTTTTAGTTGTTGCGGTTCTGGCAATAGTTTTAGCTCTGGCAAACCGCAGGTTTCTAAGAAAGAATCTGGAAGAAATTAAAAAATACCTGGCAGAAAGTATTGATAGTTTAAAGGAGACTTCCTTGAAGGTCAGGGAGGAAAGGCAGACAAGTGCCGAAGCCTTAATTCAGCGACAGCAAAATGAACTTTTACAGCATCTTATTTCTCTAACCAGGTCCGGTAAAAGGGAAGAACAATTAGAAACCCAGAATTCCTTTGCCAGAAAATTGATGAATTCAAAGGTTGCCGAAGAGATTGCCGAGATGATTGTTCAGAGAGTCTTAGAAGAGATAAAGAAAAAGTGGTAATTTAATTATGAATCCCAGAAGAAGAGTGGTAATTACTGGGATCGGAGTTCTTTGTCCACTTGGTAAAGAAAAGGAGGAGTTTAAAAGAAACCTTTTAGCCGGAAGATCAGGAATTAGATCCGTCACTCTCTTTGATAGTTCCCCCTATGCCTGCAAACTGGCAGGTGAGGTGAGCGACTTTGATCCATTGAATTACCTTTCTGAAAAGGAAGTCCAGAGGACTGAAAGATGCAGCCAGTTTGCCCTTGTTGCTACCCAGATGGCTATGAAAGATGCGGGAATATCAAGAGATAATATTGTTCCTGAAAAAACCGCTACTTCTTTTGGAACCACCATGGGGGGAGTGGGTTTTTCCTTCCAGCAGCATATTGATTTTCTAAAAAAGGGGCCTCTGAAAATTAGTCCTTATACCTCCTCCATAACCTACCCCAACGCTATTTCCAGTAATGTGGCTATTTCCTGGAAGGCACAGGGTCCAAGCAAGACTTTTTCCTCAGCCTGTACTTCTTCCTTTGATGCCATCGCTTACGGATTTGAACTTATAAAAACGGGCAAGGTGGATCTTGTGATTGCCGGGGGATCAGAAGCTCCCCTTTTTCCCATGTTTTTCAGCTCCCTTCATCTTTCTGGAATATTGTCCGAGCAAAAAAATGCGGGTAAAACGCCTCGCCCCTTTGATCTCAGAAGGGATGGAACCATATTAGGCGAGGGAGCGGGAGTATTGATTCTGGAAGATTTTAACCAGGCCAGAGCAAGAGATGCCAGAATTTATGCTGAGATACTTGGTTATGGATTTACCTGCGATGCCTACAGGGTAAAGGCACCTCATCCAGAAGCCAGAGGAATATATCAGGCTATAGAAAAAGCTTTTTTAAACAGCGAGGTTAGCCCGGAAAAGATTGATTACATCCAGGCTCATGGAACAGGGACAAAACTGGGTGATATGCTGGAGACCAGGGCTATCAAGGAATTTTTTGGAGAGTGTGCCTACAGGTTAAAGATAAGTGCCCTGAAATCAATGCTCGGGCATCTCATGGGAGCAGGTGGAGCTGTGGAGCTTTGTGCAAGTCTTGTGTGTCTTTCTGAGGGATTTGTTCCTCCTACCATCAATTACGAGTTCAGGGATCCTGATTGTGACCTTGACTATGTTCCCAATAGACCAAGAAGAGCCAGGGTTGACTATTTTATGGCTAACAGCTTTGGTTTTGGGGGTAAAAATGGTGTTTTAATCTTAAAAAATATGGGATCTATCCATGATTAAATAGTGGATGTTTAAATCAAGGATTTTTTATGAGGATTCTTATAACAGGGGGAACAGGGTTCATTGGAAGATTCCTGGTAAGAAAATTAGCTAAAGGAAGAGATGCTCAGATTTTCTGTCTTGTTAGACGCCCGGCTCAGGCCCGGGAAAAATTTAAAAAGTATGATAATGTTGAGCTTATAAAAGGTGATATTTTAGATAGCACGAGTTTAGAATCTCTTCCTGAAGTGGATCTGGTGTATCATCTGGCGGGGAAGGTTCACAGCAAAGAGAAAAAGGGTAACCCCTACTACGAGTTGAATACTGAAGGGACAAGATTTTTGGCTCAGGCGGTAATGCAATCTTCCCGAATTTATTCTCGATTTGTATTTTTGAGTAGTATTGCTGCAGTGGTGGGGAGAAACTGCGGGGTGGTTAATGAAAACACCCCTCCTGACCCGGTAACAAGATATGGCAAGAGTAAGCTGGAAGCTGAAAATATACTTCTTGACTTCAAAAGAAGATACGGTCTTCCAGTAATCATAGTTAGGGCACCACTTGTTTACGGGCCTGAAGATAACTTTTTTTCGGGAGCCTTTTTACTTTTTAAAATGGTAAAAAGGAGAATAAAACCAGTGGGAGGAGGGAAAAATCTGGTTAGTCTGTGTTATGTGGAAAACCTGATTTTTGTCCTGGAAAAGATCAAGAATTTAAAAAAAATCCCTGGTAATATCTATTTTGTTGCTGACGATGATCCTTATCCCTTAGAAAGATGGATTGAAATAATAGCCAGAGCTCAAGGAGTTAGTTTTCCTTTCATTGGCATTCCTGAATTCTTAGCCGATATTTTTTCTAAAATTGGACCACATGGGATTAGAAAGATAATAAATCAGATGAGGTCAAACTGGGCCTGTGATATTACCAGAGTAAGGAAAGAGCTTGGTTATTCTCCACCTTATACTCCAGAGGAAGGTATAAAAAAAACCATAAGTTGGTTTAAAGAAAGAGGGATAATTTAATGGAGATAACAACTTTTGTGGTAGCAGGTCTTTCCGCTTTTTTAGTTAATATAGTAATGGCTGTTTTTGTTTACTTGAAGAATAGAGAAAGGGCGAGAAATAAACTTTTTGCCCTGCTCTGTCTTTCCATTGGAGTATGGTGTCTTTATCCTGCTACGATGAATTCCTATCTTGACTTATCCACCAAGCTTCTTTTTTCTCGAATAATATATGTTTTTGCCTCCTTTGGACCCACACTTTACCTTCATTTTGTCATAGAAATGCTGAACGAAGTAAAAAAACAAAAACTTGCACTTTACCTTAGCTACCTGTTTTCTCTTGTTTTTAGCTTTCTCTGTTTTTCCAGCTTCTTTATGAAAGGTCTCTGTCCATCTAATACTTATAGATACGGGATAGTCCCGGGATTTCTTTATAATGTATTTGTAGGTGGATTTGGAGTTATATGTATCTATGGATTCTTTTTACTGGCAAACAGGTACAGGTTCTCCTCCGGGTTCCAGAGAAATCAGTATAAGTATCTTTTCCTTAGCTGTTTTCTGGCTTATGCAGGTGGACTTATGCATTTTGCCAACGTTTACGGGATTAAAGAGTATTTCCCCCATGATTTTTTCCTCATAGCCTTTGTCTTTACCAACGCTTACACCATTGTTAAATACAGATTGATGGATATAAGGATAGTCTTCAGAACTGTGCTCACTTATTCGGTAATGACAGCTTTTGTTGCCCTTTTTTTCCTCATAGCAATTTATCCTCCTGCCCGGCTCTTTGGCTCCATCAATCAGGCTGCATCTTTTCTGATAATACTTCTTATCTCTTTTTGCTTTGCCCTTGTTTTTAACCCCTTGCGAAAGAGAATTGAAGATATATTTGTAAAACTATTTTATCCCCAGGGGGAGACCCATTATCGAGAATTAACCAGGTACTCACGAGAGCTTGCCACCATACTGGAAGTTGATGTTTTACTAAATTTTATCATTGAAAAGGCTGTCCAGAGTCTGGCTGCTTCACTTGGTTACCTTTATATTTTAAAAGAAGATAAAGGGATTTATGAGTGTAAAGCGAAACTTCCTGAAAAAATAAACTGTCCCCAAAGCACTTTAAATACTGACCACATCCTTGTAACTTTACTGAAGGAGAGAAAGGATGTATTGCTGGAGGAAGATCTTGCTATCATACCTTCAGGACTCAGGGAGAAATTGCATGACTTTTTTAACCAGCTTCAGATAAAGCTTGTTCTACCCATGATATTTAGAGATCAAATGGTGGGATTTCTCTGTCTGGGAGGAAAGCTATCAGGAGACATATACACCAGTTTAGATATCCATCTTCTTTCCCTCTTTCTCGATGAAGCGTCTATTGCACTTGAGAATGCAAAGCTTTTCCAGCAGGTGAAAAATATGAGCCATTACAATGAGGTGATTCTTCAGGGCATGCGTAGCGGGGTTATAAGTCTTGATGAGAGTGGTAAAATTTCTGCTTTTAATCTGCAGGCAGAGAAAATCACCGGACTTTCCCGAGAATACGTGATGGGCAAAAGATATTCGGTTCTCCCCTCTCCACTTGATAAATTGTTCAAAAATGTGTATAAAGAAAAAGTAAGCTATAATGATCTTGAATTCCAGCTTGATCTTAACGGGAAAAAGAAAAGGAAGATTCCGGTAATGATAAATACAACTCTTCTTTATGACGAGATGAATGGTAGCCAGATAAAGCAGGTTATCTCTGTTTTGACTGATCTTACCAGAGTTAAAGAGCTGGAGAAAGAGGTAAGAAGAGCTGAAAAACTCGCCACCATGGGGACTATAGCAGGGGAGCTTGCTCATGAAATAAAGAACCCTCTTGTTTCCATAAAGACACTGGCTCAGCTTCTTCCCAGTAAATATAATGATCAGGAATTTCGGGTAAAATTTATGAATGTAGCTTTAAAAGAAGTGGATAGAATAAATGAGAGGGTTAATAAACTTTTGAACCTTTCCATAAGAAATGAAAATAAAAGGCACTCCAGAGTTAATATCAAAGACCTTCTGGAAGAAACCCTGGAAGACCTTAGCATTCAACTTGCAGCCAGAAAGATTAAAGTATTTAAGAACTATACCTTTAAGCCTCTCATTCTTGCTGATAAATCTGAGTTAAAGAAGGCTTTCTCTAATATTATCATAAACAGTATTGAAGCAGTTGACGAGGAAGGGCATATTCTGGTCAATGTTGAAGAGAGAAAAAACAGCCCGCTACCTGTTTGTGTAATTTTCAGAGATACAGGTCCTGGGTTTTCCGAAGAATCTCTGGAGAAAGCCCTGGATGTTTTTTACACCACCAAAAAGAAAGGCTCAGGATTGGGGCTCTTTCTTGCCTATCGCGTTGTTCAAAGCCATCAAGGAAGAATAAAGGTGAGGAATTGGGAAAAGGGGGCTGAGGTAACAGTTGAACTACCCCTTTTAAAAGAGAACCAGCAGACTGATGGAAAAGATGGGCAAATTCTATAGAAGACAAGAAAAAAGAGAAAACTGCAATGGCCAGCATATTATTTATAACCCGTGAGGAGAAAAGAAAAGATTTTTTAGCTCAAGTTTTAGGTTCAAGATATTTCATTATAACAGGAAATGGCAACAAAGAGCGAATAGAAAGTCTCATTCCCCTGGTTGAACTTGTAATTATTGATTTTTCTTCACTTAGCTGGGAGGGTCTGGATATGATTTCCCGGATTAAAAGATACAGCGATTCAGCAACCATCATCGGAATAGGAAGAGAGGTGAAAGAGGAGATTGTTAAAGCAGCAAGAAAGAGAGGTCTTTATGAGTATGTGGATGTGGATAGGAATCTTACTCTTCTTCCAAGACTGGTAAGAGAGAAAATTGAAAGGGATATGTTTCTTAGCCGCTTTGAGGAGGAGAAAAAACTTTTTAAAGGACAGCCTGCTTTGTCTCCAAAATCAGAAAGAAAGATTGTAACTTCCGCAGAGCGGGAATTTCTCGAGCAAATGTCCAGTTTTTTAACCTGTGGATATAACTTAGATGAGCTTACTAACTTCTTTTTAAACCTTATAGCCAGAAAATTTGGAATTACTCGTCTCTGTCTTCTTTTAAAAGATAGGGTGAATAATATTTACAGGATTAAGGCCTGTCTGGGGTTGGCTGATCATATAAAAAAGTACGTCCAGCTCCATCCCGAAAGAGGACTGGCCAGATGGCTAACTCGAGAAGGAACAGTAGTTACCAGAGAAAGTACTCTCAATATTGACCTTAAAACTGCCTACGAAATAAAACAGGAGATGAAACTTATCCAGTCCAATGTTGTTATTCCTCTTTCTCCCCAGGGAGAACTAATAGGAATCCTCGGTCTTGGTCCCAGAATAACAGGAGAAGAAATGCCCTCCGAAGAGATTAAGCAAATCTTTTTGTTTTCCAATCAAGCGGGAATTGCTATTCAGAACCTGCTTTATTATGAGGAGATGTCTTATCAGAAAAATTATATTGAAAATATTCTTAAAGATGCATCAAGCGGGGTAATAAGTGTAGATGTTGAAAAAAAAATCACAACCTGTAATCCTCGAGCCAGGAAGCTTTTAAATCTTGATTTGGAGGACTTAAAAGGTCAGGATATAAGGAGACTTCCTTCCCCCTTAGGGGATCTTTTATACGAAACCCTGACCGATGGAGTTTCCCATATCCGGGAAGAGGTTTACGTTCCAGCAGTAAAGCGCTGGATGGGAATAAGCACAAATCAAATGAAAGATGCTCAGGGAAACGTCACCGGGAGCCTGATGATTTTTACCGACCTCACCCCAATAAAGATCCTGGAGGAGGAGAGAAAAAAAATTCAGAAGATGGATTTTCTGTCCCGGGTTGCTGCACGTCTTTCTCACGAACTTCGAAACAGTTTTGTTCCTATTAAATCAGTTGCCGAACTTTTACCTGCCAGATACCTTGATAAGGAATTCCAGAAGGATTTCTTTTCAGTGGTAAAAAGAGAAATTGAGCGTATAGACGATCTTATTGAGAGATTACTTTTCTTCAGTCAGCCCTTGAAGCTTGACAGAACTGCTCAATCGGTTAGCCAACTGGTGGAACAGGCAATTGCCAGGGTTAAGGAGAAAGTGGCTGAGAGTGAAAAAATCAAGATAAATGTTTATCCACCCAAAGAGAATCTTATGGTTTATGTGGACAGAAGTTATATGATCCAGGCACTTAACCACATCCTTGTAAATTCTGTTGAAGCTTTGCCTGATAAAAATATGGTAAAGGTGAATATAAGCTTTGAGATCTTAAAATCTGTGCCTGAAAATTTTCTTAATAGTATAAAGAAAAAGGATAAAAAGCTTCTTACCGGATTAGAAAAGTTTGTAAAGATTGAGATTAAAGATACCGGTCCCGGTCTACCTGAGGGAAAGGAAAATAAGATATTTGACCCCTTTTTCACCACCAAAAACAGGGGTATAGGTCTTGGGCTTACCATTTCTCAGAGTATTATTGAGGAACATGGGGGTTTTATAGTTGCCAGGAGCGAGAAAGGAAAAGGAACCACCATGTTAGTTTATTTACCTCTATACCAGATTCCCGAATAAAAGTAAGGAGTTTTTAATTGGAAGATAAAAAGGCAACCATTTTTGTGGTGGATGATGAAATCAGTGTGCAGGAATCTTTACGCATGATCTTGAAGGATAAATATTGTGTCTTTACTTTCAGTTCCCCGGAAGAAGTCCTTGCTAAACCTTCACTTGAGCCGGACCTTATATTTACTGATATAAGAATGGTTAGCATGAATGGACTTGAATTTCTGGAAAAGATAAAGGAAACCAAACCCCAGGTAGAGGTGATCATGATTACAGCTTACCCGGACTTTTCTTCAAGCCTAAGGGCTTTTCGTCTGGGGGCTTTTGATTATATCGTTAAGCCTTTTGGTCAGGATGAGGTTCTGGAGGCTGCAGAAAAAGCTCTTCAGAAAAGAAACCAGGTTATGGAAAACACCAGAATGATAAAAGACCTGCAGAAAGCAATTGAAGATAACTATGAGGCTACTACCAGGGCACTTGTCCTGGCTGTAGATGCAAAGGATTCTTATACAGCTGAACATTCACGGAGAACCTCCCAGCTTCTTTTAAGAATTGGAGAGAGAATTGGTATTTCTCCTTCCAGACTAAATATTTACAAAAAAGTAGCCGAACTTCACGATATAGGAAAGATCGGGATTGAAGAAAGTATCTTAAGAAAGAGGGAATCCCTCACCCCTGAAGAATACCAAAAAATAAAACAACATCCGGTCATTGGTTTTCATATACTCCGCCCCACCACCTTTCTCAAGGAGGGACTTGATATAGTTCTTTATCATCATGAGAGCTGGGATGGAACTGGATACCCTGAAGGCAGAAAGGGTAAAGAAATTCCTTTCCCGGCAAGGCTTTTCAGTATAATAGATGCTTACGATGCCATGACCACGGACAGGTGCTACCGTAACAAATTAACCCCCCGACAAGCCCTCGAGGAAATAGTAAGAAAAAAAGGTATACAATTTGATCCTTCACTTGTGGATCTTGTGATTCCTCATTTTAAAAAATTCATGGAAGAAGGGTACCTTGACAATCTGTAAACCTCTATCTTTCTCTGACATACTCTCTTAGCCTGCTTATCTGCTCATCATTTCCCAGAACCACCAGCACATCGTTGGAGTTTATCTTCTCCGATGAGAGCGGATTAAATTTGAATTTATCTTCTCCCTCTTTTTTCACAGCAATAACTATTAACCCCGTCTTACTCGGTATTTTTGCATCACCCAGTGTTTTTCCAATGAGCCAGGAACCCGCAGGGATTTCAACCTCCTCAAGATTCAGGGTAACCTCACCTGTACCGGTCATTATATCCAGGAAAGAGACTACATTGGGTCGGATAACCAGGGAAGCCATTCGTAAAGCCCCGATAAGATCAGGCAGTATAACAGCATCCACTCCAGCAGCCGCGAGCTTATCCTGAGTTTCCTCCTGGGCAGCACGAGAAATTATTCTCAAACGGGGGTTTATAGCCCTTGCTGAGATAACCACAAAGAGATTATCAGCATCAGAAGGGAAAGTGGTAAGAAGGCCCTTAGCTTTTTCTATCCGGGCTTTCCGTAGAATATCCTCATCGGTAGCATCTCCTCTAACGTAAATAAGTTCCGGATATTTTTCCACCAGGAGGTTTATCCTCTCCTCTTCTTTCTCTATAACTACAAAAGGAATTTTTGCTTTGATGAATTCCTCCACTATTCTCTCTCCTATTCTTCCTCCCCCACAGATTATGTAATGTCCCTCAATTTTCTCCAGCTTTTTTTCCATTTTTCTTAGCCTTCTTATTTCTTTGAACTCGGCTTCAATGAGAAAGGTGCTCACAAGTCCTATAGTCACTGCCAGAATTCCATACCCGCATACAACAAGAAATATTGTGAAGATCTTTCCCTCTCTGGAGAGAGGATGCACCTCCTGGTAACCCACTGAAGTCAAAGTTATGGCGGTCATATAAAGAGAATCAAATAAAGACCAGCCCTCTATGTAGTGGTAACCCACTGTTCCGGTGACAAACACAGTCATTACAACCATCAGGGTAATTGTAAGCTTCCATCGCAGGGTGATGTTCATTTAATTTTTAATTTTCATTCAGTAAATGTGTCGTAACAGACTATCTCTTCAAGTGATTTTCTGTATTTCTTGCCGGGACTGTCAGCTGGAAATCCAAGAGGTAAAAGGGCTACCACTTTGTATTTTTCAGGAATATTTAAGATCTTTCGCACCTCATCCTGGTAAAATGCACCAATCCAGCAGGTCCCGAGTCCTTCTTCTACTGCAACCAGAGTCATGTGGTCAACAGCAATGGCAAGGTCTACCGCATAACTTGGAACCTCACACCGCATGACATGGGTGGGATTTAAAGCTACAGCGGCAATTACCACCGGGGCTTCTCCCACAAAAGACTGGTTTGCAGCTGCTTTTATAAGTTTTTTTCTTTTTTCTTCATCCTTTACCACAACAAATTTCCAGGCCTGGCGATTATTGGCTGAGGGAGCAAGACGTGCGGCATCCAGAACCCTGAGTAGTTTCTCTTCCGGGATGGGATCTTTTTTGTAAGCTCTCACACTTCTTCTCTTCTCGATGGCTTCCATTACAGTCATTTTCCACCCTCCTTTTATTTTGGACTGATAGTTTAAAAATAAAAAAATATAACCACTTGTCAATTTCAAAGTTCTCCCGGTTGTCTTTTGGTGGAAATTTGATATATTTGTAACTGAATGTGGGGATGTAGCTCAGCCGGGAGAGCGCTTGCTTCGCACGCAAGAGGTCGGGGGTTCGAATCCCCTCATCTCCACTGAAATTGGTAGATTTTTTCTCATGAAGATAAAGGCTCCCGGGTATCTCAAAGGAAGCCTCTTTTTGGCGAGCAGAAAGCTTCGCCATAGTAGCTACTCTTGCACAGCCAAAAAGCGGAGGCCGAGCTGCACTAAAATAATAGGTGAGATAAACCTGTGCGAGGCCGTCTTCCGTGAGATACCCGGGAGCCTAAAGAAAAAGGTACAGGTAAAAACTGTCCCAATGTCAGCACCTTCACTGTTGCGTTTTCAATTTAATTTGTTAAAATTATATTTTAAACGGGGATGTAGCTCAGCCGGGAGAGCGCTTGCTTTGCACGCAAGAGGTCGGGGGTTCGACTCCCCCCATCTCCACCATCTTTCCCACCATAAGAGGAGAGTAATGTGACCTATCAGGTACTGGCCCGAAAATGGAGGCCTCAGCTTTTTGAAGAGATAGTCGGTCAGCATCATGTAACCCGAACTTTAAAAAATGCTCTTTCGCTTGGAAAAATTGCCCATGCTTATCTTTTTGCCGGGCCAAGGGGTACCGGTAAAACCAGTACAGCCCGAATTATGGCTAAAGCTTTAAATTGTGAGAAGGGTATTACCCCTTCTCCCTGTAACCAATGTTCCAGCTGTGTTGAGATTGCCAGTGGAGAGTCTCTTGATGTTCTGGAAATAGATGGTGCATCCAACAGAGGAATAGATGAGGTAAGGGAACTAAGAGAGCAGGTTAATTTTTCACCTATAAAAGGTAGGTTTAAGGTTTATATAATTGACGAAGTTCACATGTTAACCCATCCTGCCTTTAATGCTCTTTTAAAGACTCTGGAAGAACCTCCTTCTCATGTGGTTTTTATTTTTGCTACCACTGAGCCAGAAAAAGTCCCTCCTACAATTCTATCCCGATGCCAGAGATTTGACTTCCGAAAGATAGGGTTAAAGGATATTGTCAGTCGTCTAAGTCAAATTGCAGAAAAAGAAAAGATACGTGTTTCTTTACCCGCTCTCAGGTTAATTGCCGAGGCTTCGGAAAACAGTATGAGAGATGCAGAGAAGATTCTTGATCAGCTGACCTCTTATTCTCCTCAAGGTATAAAAGAAGATGATGTAATTGGACTTATGGGAATGGTGGAGACAGATTACCTTATAAAAATGACAGAAAATCTTTATTGTCATGATGCCCTTTCCAACATAAAGCTTATCCATGAGCTTCTTGATAAAGGGAAAAGTCCCCGGTGGATTCTACGGGGGTGGCTTAACTGGCTGAGAGATCTTTTGATGTTTAAGATGGGAGAAACAGAAGAGTTTCTTTTTGGTCAGTTACAGAAGGACGAGGTAGAAATAAAAAAAATTATTCAGCAGCAAAGTTCCTTTTTTACCGTAAATCAGCTGGTTGATATGATGCAAAGCTTAAGTCAGGCAGAAGAGAAAATACACTACTCCCCGAATCCCCAAATTTACCTTGAAGTTTTAATTATCCGCCTTTCTATTGAAGAAAACGAACCTCAAGAAAAGCTGACCGATCCTCAGCTATCCACCGTTTACCATAAAATAGTTAGTCTTGAGGAAAAGATAAAAAAACAGCTTGATTTTATCCGGGAAGATAGAAAGAAAGACGCAGAAGAGTTACCAGAGAAAAAGAAAGAATCCTTTTCTTTTCCGGAAATCAGAAAAGAAGCCCAGATTAAATCTCTCCAGGAGTCTAAACAAAAATTAGAACCTGCTTCTAAAGCACCGGAAAGTTTTCCTGCTGAGAGCATTCAAGACCTGGCAAAAGAAGGCCCCGAGAGGTGGAAAAAGGTGGTGCTACAAATCAAAGAGAAAAAGAAAACTCTGGGGAGCTTTCTGGAAAAAATGCATATTTTATCCATTGAAGATGGTAAAATAGTTTTGGGGTCTGAGAAAACCTTCCACAAAGAGATACTTGAAAATAGAGAAAATCAGAAGATTATACTGGAGGAACTTAAAAAATTTTTCCCCGAAAAGTTCTCCCTTAAGTTTAAGCGTATCTCTGGTAGAAAAAAACCTGAAAAGAAAAGTTCCCCCTCGTTAAGGGAAACTGTTGCCCGAGCAATAGAGATATTTGATGGCGAAGTGGTTAATGTAACCACCAGGAGGTGAAACCGATGATTCCCAATTTTTTTAAACTATTTAAAGATTTTCAAAAACTTCAGGGAAAGATTAAAGAGGTTCAGGAAGAACTGGTAAGAGAAGAAGTTACCGGTTCAAGTGGTGCCGGGATGGTGGAGGTTACGGTTAATGGCAGGTTGGAAGTTGTGGACATAAAAATAGAGAAAAGTTTACTTGAGGAAAAAAATATTGGACTAATTCAAGATCTCTTAATTTCAGCGGTAAATGATGCTCTGAAAAAAGCGCAGGAGATGATCCGGGAGAAATTACGGGAAGCAGCGGGGGGATTAGATCTATCGGATCTTAGTATCCCGGGTATGCTTGATCAAAATCTATAAACCATGTATCACGTTAAATCTCTGGATAGACTCATAAATTGCTTCACCCGTCTTCCGGGTATTGGTGAGAGAAGTGCTCGAAGGCTGGCTTTTTATATATTAAAACAGCCCCTGGAGGAAGCTTTGCAACTTGCTGAGAGTATCCGGTTACTTAAGGAAAAAGTTAAATCCTGCTCCATTTGTAACAATTTGTCTGAAGTTGATCCCTGTCCTATCTGTTCTGATGAGAGAAGAGATAGATCTGTTATATGTGTGGTGGAGGAGCCTCAGGATGTTTTTCTTTTTGAAAAGATTAGAGAATATCAGGGTCTTTACCATGTTCTTGGAGGAGCGATTTCGCCCCTCAAGGGCATTAACCCGGAAGACCTATCCATTGAATCTCTCCTTTCCCGGATTAAAAACGGAAATATCAGGGAGATTATCCTGGCCACTGACCCAAACCCTGAAGGGGAAGCTACTGCAATTTATATTTCTAAATTGATTCAGCCTTTTAAAATCAAAGTTACGCGTCTTGCTCATGGGCTTCCAGCTGGTGGAGATCTGGAATTTGCCGATGAGCTGACTCTTACTCATGCCCTGAGGGGTAGGAAGGTTATAGGCGAAGAAATGCCCTGAAATACTCTTTCTGTAAGCCTTAATGGTCTTGACACCTCCTTTTATTCAAATATAATTTTTAATAAACTAATTAGTCACAATTGAAATACTGAAAAATGAAAGGAGGAGATAGGATGACTATAAAACCTCTTGGCGAAAGGATTGTCGTAAAACCGGATAAACAGGAAGAAAAAACAGAGGGTGGAATTTACCTTCCCGAGACGGCAAGTAAAGAGAAGCCGCAGCGTGGGGAAGTTATTGCTGTTGGTCCAGATTTTAAAGGAGTAAAAAAAGGCGATATAGTTATATTCGCCAAGTATGGTGGAACCGAGGTTAAACTGGACGGCGAGGAATATCTGGTTCTGGGTGAAGATGATGTTTTAGCGGTTTTGGAAGAATAAGTTTTGAAGAATAAATTTTAAAGAAGAAATATATTTTTAAGGAGGGGATGTATGGCAGCTAAGCAGATTGTATTTGGTTCAGATGCTAAACAGGCTCTCATAAGAGGGGTCGATAAGTTAGCTAATACAGTGACTATTACTCTTGGTCCAAAGGGGCAAAACGTTGCTCTGGCTAAGAGTTTTGGCTCTCCAACCGTGACTGATGATGGAGTAACTGTGGCTAAGGAAATTGAGCTGGAAGACCCTTACGAGAACATGGGAGCTCAACTGGTAAAAGAAGTGGCAGAGAAAACCAAGGATGTGGCTGGTGATGGAACCACAACCGCGACTCTTTTGACTCAATACATTATCCATCAGGGAATGAAAAACGTGATAGCCGGAGTCAACCCCACTCATCTCAGAAAGGGTATGGAAAAGGCGGTCCGCACTGTGGTTGAAGAGATAAAGAAGATGAGTAAACCTGTAAAGGACAAAAAATCTATAGCTCAGGTGGCTACTGTAGCTGCTTCCAATGATAAGGCTGTTGGAGAGCTTATCGCTGATGCTATGGAGAAAGTTGGTGAAAATGGCGTGATAACCATTGAAGAAGGAAAAACCGCTGAGACTAACGTAGAGTTTGTGGAGGGTATGGAGTTTGACCGTGGTTACATTTCTCCTTATTTCATAACCAATCCTGAGAAAATGGAAGCCGTGCTGGAGGAACCTTATATACTCCTTTGCGATAAAAAAGTCAGCAACATGAAAGATCTTCTTCCCCTACTGGAGAAAGTAGCCAATACCGGAAAGTCTTTCCTGCTGGTCGCTGAGGATGTGGAAGGGGAAGCTCTTGCTACACTGGTGGTTAACAAAATACGAGGTACTTTGAAGTGTGCTGCAGTTAAGGCACCTGGCTTTGGGGATCGCAGGAAAGCTATGCTGGAGGATATTGCTATCCTCACCGGTGGTCAGGTTGTATCTGAAGATCTGGGACTCAAGCTGGAAAATGTGGATATCTCTATGCTGGGTCGGGCCAAACGAGTACGGATTACCAATGAGGAGACTACCATAATTGAGGGTCAGGGAGATAAGAAAAAGATAGAAGACAGGATCAAGCAGATAAAACTGCAGATTGAGGAAACTGATTCTGATTACGATCGAGAGAAACTGGAAGAGAGACTGGCTAAACTCTCTGGTGGAGTGGCTGTGATCAATGTAGGAGCTGCAACTGAAGCTGAGATGAAAACCAATAAAGCCAGAATAGAAGATGCCGTTGCTGCTACCAGAGCTGCGGTGGAAGAAGGAATTGTTCCTGGAGGAGGAACTGCTCTCCTGAGATGTATCCCGGCTGTGGATAAACTTAAAAGTGAGTTCGAAGATGAGCAGATTGGTATAAGGATAATCAGGGAAGCCTTGAAGGAACCCTTACGTAAAATTGCTGAAAATGCTGGAATGGAAGGTGGAGTGGTGGTTGAGGAGGTCGTGAGGAGAAAGGGATCTGAGGGATTCAATGCAGAGACGAGTCAGTATGAAGACCTTATAGAAAGTGGAGTGATTGATCCAGCCAAGGTGGTTCGCACAACCATAGAAAATGCGGCAAGCGTTGCTTCTCTGATTTTGACTACTGACGCTCTGGTAGCAGAGATTCCGGAAAAAGAAGAGAAGAAGACTCCTCCCTATCCACCCCCTGAGTACTAATAGATAAATTAAAAATAAAAGGGCAGGATTTAAATCCTGCCCTTTTATTTTTTACTGGATTTTTTAATCTTTTCCTGTTTTTTTATTTGATAGGTTGTTCAATGCGAACAGATTTTTGGAATTAAAGTTTATTTCCTCCAAAAGTTTTGGTTCGTAATAAATTACACCTTCTTCCAACCAGGCCCGAAGAATTATTTCACCTTTGTTGACCCGCACAACGAATTCATCTGCCTCTTCAACCCAACTTCCTCTATTCGGGAAGTTGGGTTACTGAATTCTGCTTGAATCTATTTTGAATAAAATTCTACAATTTGGCGGGTTTTACACCTCTCGCGAGGCGGGGTGAATAAACAAAGTTTCCTTGAATTGACGAAAGTTGCATCTGATCGGGGCGGTCGGATTTGAACCGACGACCTCTTGGTCCCAAACCAAGCGCGCTAA
>CAYZYX010000034.1:0-17648 GCA_964482715.1 uncultured Clostridia bacterium | reverse complement strand
CCTCATCCTGAAGCTGAATATGGGTGCAGGATGGACAGAGTCTACTTTTACAGTTTCGGGAAGAATTCCAGGATACCTTAAGGTAAGCTCATCTTATTGATTTAAAATTGGTAAGAGTGGATTTATTGTATTCAATATCAATAATTTCAACTTTGTCATAACAAAAATCTCCAGTGTCTAACTTCCAGATAATATTGACCTTGTTTGGAATAATAATGTCATTAAACATCTTATATTCTAAAATCCGGCCTTCCCAGTCTTCAAGCACAAACTTTCCATTCACTTCTCTATATCGTTTGGCGGTAATTCTTATTATTTCCCCTTTCTGGTTAAAACGAAAAATGGCTGAAGCAGTGGTTCCTTTATAACTAATCGTTGCTTTTGCCGAGTTGTCATCAATAGCTTCCCATTTGATATAGTCGTTTAAAAATGCTGAAGGAAACATATGCACTCAGCAAGAAACCTCATAATCTCCCCCTGATCAACTTCATATCCCCTGGCATCAACAACTTTGACAAATCCAAGCAGCTTTACAATTAAACTTCCTTTACCATCAATAAACTCATCTTTTGCGTGTATTGACAGCAAAGAAGCAAAATTTACCTTTGCTATCCAGATAAACCCAGTGGAATCCACATTGAAATATTGTTCTGCTTTTATTGGCATCCATTTTTGATCTTTTTTCATTCGAAAATATCCATCCTGTTTTAGCCTGACAGTTCTAATTTTCTCTTTAACTATGACCTGGGTGTATTCCAAATACCTCCGAACGGGGTCTGGGTAAGCCTTCTACATCTGCTTCATTAACTGTTTCTGCTGCTATTCTTGTTTTTTTGTTCTGTTTAAAAAGTTCCTCTACTTCATTTTTAACCTCTCTTGCACATAAGGTTCCGATGACGATGACGGATACCGTTAGAATGGCAATTGCTCCCAAAACGATTAGTACAATTTTTATGTTTACTTACTTTCTTTCTTCCGATAAATTGGAAAAACTGACTTTTTCTCTTCTTTACTTTTCTGTATGTTTATAAAAATAGGAAAAGAAATAAAGAATGGTGATAAAGCTGAAAAAAGCCAAAAAAGTTGCAATTGTCTTAAATTTTTCAGGTAGATCTGTAAACCATCTGACATCTGTGAGGTACAAGTATCTTAATACGATAAAAGAACGAATAACCAAATCTATTGCTGCACCTACAACAGGAAAAATAAGGAATTTTTCCATGCTTTTTCCATTTTTTGGTAAAGGATTTTTGTAAAAAACAATAAAGAAAACTAAAAGTGATAGTGAACTGACCAGGGGAATAAGAAGTTCAAAAAAATAGGGTTTTGAGTAAAGGATACCCTCTACATTAAAAACAAATAATAATTCTTTCAAATATAAAACTACCATTAAAATATAGCCTATAAGGACAAATACTGTGGCATTTCTCAATTCTGTCTCCCTTTTATCAAGACAGTTTTTTAAAAAGGAAGCAAAGAAAAATACCAGCGTCAAAATAGCAAGAAATGCCAACACGTTAGTAATCTGAACCAGAGGTAAATTTTCACGAAAAATCTGTTGATGGAATGTGCCCATCGTTCTCAATAAAAATAAATAAAAAATGCCAATTATTGCCAATAAAGTTGCCCTTCTTAACATTTTCTCTTCCTCACAGGAAAACTAACAAGATCGGTTCTTAACATTTATTTTCTAATTGCTTCTCCCTTTATCACTTACATAAAAGACGACCTGTCAAAAGACACTCTTAAAGGTAACGCCTGCTTGAGGACAGGATACCATAGACTCTACCCGGTGTCAAATATCAAGGGACGACATTGGGACAGTTTTTACCTGTACCTTTTTCTTTAGACTTCCGAGATACCTTCCAAGGAAGCCTCTTTTTGGCGAACAGAAGGTTTTACATGGTAAGGTGGAAAGCTGCAACGTGGTAGTAAAACTTCTAAAGAGAATAAGCTTTGGCATGAGAAATCCTGAAGCCTATTGCCAGGAAAATAATGCTGGAGCTTTCCCCATGGAACTTTCGCCACAGGTTTTGACATACCTCCGGCAAAACTTGACAAAAAGATAAATTATGCTTTAATTACAAATAGTTCTTTGAGATAGTTTAGAAAGTGAAGATTAGATGAGGAAAGTCGAGGTGTATAGGATACACAAACCCACCATTTTTTAACTTTTTAGCCTAAATTTTCAAACAAACTTACATTATATTGTTTAATTTTACCTTACCTTAATCTACACCTCGATCTTGCCTCTATTAAATCTGACTCATAAAAAAATAAAAAAAGGAGGAATTCAGGTATGAAGAAAATAGTATTTCTGGTCATGTTTGGAATTATTATGGGCACAATTTCTGGTATGGCTCTGTCACAGGAAGGTCAGGATGAGTCTATAAAGATCGGCTGTCTTTTTGCTCTAAGTGGTCCGGCAAGACATATCGGAGTTCCCTCAAAGTATGTAGCCCTGATGGCAAAAGAATACTTTGAAAAACAGGGGGGAATAAAAGGGAAAAAAATCCAGCTCGTATTTGGAGATACCAAGGGGGAAAACTCAGTTGCTATAAGAGAGTTTGAGAGGCTTGTCTATAGAGAGAATGTAGTTGCAGTCATAGGTCCTACCCGAACCGGAACCTGTATGGCTTTGATGAGGGCAATTGAAAAAGCTCAGGTTCCTGTTGTAGCCTGCGTTGGAGGAACTCCACCAGTTGAGCCTCCTCGAAAGTGGGTTTTTAAAACTCCTCAGAAAACCGTAACAGCTGTTGAAAAGATCTGTCAATATTTGAAAAAACGAGGGATAGACAAAGTAGCGATAATAACTTCTAATGATGCTTTTGGAGAAGAGGGAAGAAATGACTTGAAAAAGGTGACTCAGAGGGAAAATATTCAGATAGTAGGCGAAGAATCTTTCGGGACCCAGGATATAGACATGACCATCCAGCTGCGAAAACTCATAGCTACTCCTGCCCGGGCTATAATCTGCTGGACTATCGGACCGGCTGGAGCAACTGTAGCTCGAAACTTTCGATCTCTCGGATCGGATAAACTCTTAATCCAGTGTCATGGTCAACCAGACCCCATTTATCTTGAATTGGGAGGTGATGCTGTTAATGGAACTGTTATGCCTTCAACCAAAACCATGGTCGC
Source organism: uncultured Clostridia bacterium (assembly GCA_964482715.1). Lineage (GTDB taxonomy): Bacteria > Aerophobota > Aerophobia > Aerophobales > B3-G15 > CAYZYX01. Next base: position 14,507 of record CAYZYX010000034.1, on the reverse strand, counting down.
TGACCAGCTTAAAGAAGATGACCTTCAAAGAGAAATAGTTCAAAATTTTGTTAAAATGTACGAGGAAGAGTATGGTCCCGTAAGCACCCATTCTGGATATGCCTGGGATGCCTTTATGCTGGTGGCAAATGCCATAAAAAAGGCCGGTACAGATCCGGCAAAAATAAGAGATGCTATTGAACAAACAAAGGGCTACATTGGGGTATCGGGAGTTTACAATATGTCAGAAGATGACCATTGTGGCCTCGGGGTGGATTCTCTGGTCATGATCACGGTGGAAAATGGAAAATGGAAGTTAATTGAGTATTAAAAACTAATGAGCATTAAAGGGAGAGACAAACCATGAGCCATGATAAGAACATCTACTGGGATAAGGAGATTGAAACTCTATCCCGGGAGGAAATTGAGAAGATACAGCTTAAAAGACTGCAAAGGGTGGTCAAATATCTCTATGAGTCAAACCCTGTATATAGAAAAAATCTTGAGGCAAAAGGAATAAATCCTGAAGAGATTAAAAAACTTGAGGATATAAAGATACTTCCATTCATGGATAAAAATACCCTGAGGGAAAATTATCCCTTGGGGTATTTGTGTGTGGATAAAAAGAAGATAAGAGAAATTCACATGTCCTCAGGTTTCACCGGAAAACCTGTCATGATGGCTTATACTGAGGAAGACATTGATCAGTGGGCTACCTGTATGGCCAGATGTTACAGAATGGCTGGAATACAGGAAGGAGCGGTTATTCAAATTACACCTTCCTTTGGCCTCTTTAATGGAGGATTTGGATTTTATCATGGAGCAAGAAAGGCAGGGTTATTTGTAATTCCTACAGGCCCCGGTAACACTCTAAGACAGATAAAAATAGCTAATGATCTTAAAACTGAAGTTATAACAGGAGTAGTTTCTTATGGAATAAGAATCATGGAAGTGATGAAAGAGAACGATCTGAGTATTCCTTCTTTAAAAAAGGGACTTTTTGGTGCCGAAATTTTCTCCCGGGAGATGAAAAAAAGGCTTTCTCAGGGATTGGGGATTGAGGTATTTGACATTTACGGTATGACTGAAACAGGTGGAGTGGGAACTACAGGAATGGATTGCCCTTCTCATACAGGTATTCACGTTTGGGAGGATCAGTATATTGTAGAAGTTATTGATCCACAAACGGAAGAGCTTCTTCCAGATGGTAGAGAAGGTGAACTGGTTTTTACCTGTCTTACTCGTAGTGCCATGCCACTTGTGAGGTTCCGCAGTGGAGATCTCTCCCGGATAAATACGCGAGAAAAATGCGATTGTGGAAGAACCCACCTTCGAATTGATTATATTAAGGGAAGAGTTGATGATATGTTAATCTACAAGGGGGTCAATTTCTTTCCCAGTCAGGTAGAGGAAGTTTTAATGTCTATTCCCGGAGTCAAGGAGCATTACCAGATTGTGGTTAAGGAAAAAAACGGAATCAAAAACGTATTTCTCAATGTAGAAGCTGAACAAGGTGTAAACGCAATTGAAATAGAGAGAAAAATTGGGGAGAGCATTGGGGTTAAAATTAAGAGTAACCTTTTCAAACCAGGACAGTTGGAGAGAAAGCCAGGTAAAGCAGAGAGAATTATTTACATAAAGGAATAAAAAGGTTTTTCATGGTGATTCTGGACATATTAATTCATGGAGTTGGATGGGCAAGCATTTATGCGGTTATTGCAATTGGATTTTCTTTGATCTTTAGCGCAAGTAGAATAATCAATCTTGCACAGGGAGAATTTGTAATGCTTGGTGGCCTTTTCGGATTTACGCTTTATTCGTTAAAGATACCCCTTTTCTTTATTCCTCCTCTATCAGGTCTCCTGGTAGCTATTGTGGGGATTACCATGGATAAGCTGGCTCTTTCCCCAGCAAGTGGCGCTTCTCCAACCTCACTTATCATAATAACCATAGCTATTTCCATCATCCTCAAGTCTATCGCTGCTCTTGTGTGGGGACCTACAAGTTTCAGAATCCCCGGATTTTTTGAGAACAGGACTTTTATGATCTCAACAGGGATCATTATAAATCCTCAATACCTGTTTATTATGGTAATTTGTGCAGCATCAATTTTGAGTCTTACCCTCTTTTTGAAGAAAACAAAGCTGGGTAGGTCTCTTCGAGCCTGCTCAATGGACCCTGTGGGGGCAAGAATAGTTGGTATTTCTCCGGAAAAAATGCGGACACTCTCGTTTGCTACAGGAGGAGCACTAGCAGGTTTAATTGGAGCTTTAATCGCGCCTATATTTTATGCCAGTTCTGAGTGTGGCCTTAATCTGGGACTCAAAGGTTTCTGCGCAGCAGTCCTGGGTGGAATGGGAAGTATGCCAGGTGCTATTGCCGGTGGTTTTATAATTGGACTGGCCGAAGCTATGGGGGCAAGTGTCGCTTCATCCTATAAAGACGTTATTGCTCCGGTGCTTATGATAGTGGTTCTTTATTTTAGACCTGAGGGAATTGTTGGGGGAAGAAGTTGAAAAAATCTTTTATTCTCAGATGGACATTTTTTATTGGAAGTGTAATAGTTCTACCTTTTATTTTTGAGCATATCCTTTCCATTTCGGTTGAATCCCTGTTGCAGACAGGTTTTTTTATAATGCTCTCGGTAAGTCTTGTGCTTCTTGTAGGATTTGCCGGACAGATATCTCTTGGTCATGCCGCTTTTTTTGGTGTAGGTGCTTACACGGCTGCAATAGTAGCTACAAAGCTTGGCTTATCTCCCCTTCTCTCTATTCCGGTTGGAACCATGGTTGGTGCTCTAATAGGTTTATTTGTAGGCTATCCTGTGCTGAAATTGAAAAGCTTTTATCTGTCTCTGGCTACACTGGTAATTGGGATTGCTGTTTACGAATTTTTTAAAGCTGCAGATCCCCTTACGGGTGGAGAAATAGGAATATACGATCTTCCCAATATAAGACTCGGTAACCTGGAGATTGCCTCCCCCCTTACACGTTACTATACCGTATGGACCTGCGCTCTTTTTATCATCTTCTTATGTGATCGACTCTCCCATTCACCTTTTGGTCAAAGACTGAGAGCAATACATTCTGATGAGCAAGCAGCAGAATGCGTGGGAATTGACGTATTTAAAACAAAACTAAAAATATTTATTTTTTCTGTAACCATTGCCGCTTTTGCTGGAGCTTTATTTGCTCACTGTTCCTATGGTAGTATAGAGCCAGGGGAATTTAGTGTGACTCTTTCAATTAAGGTTATCACCATGGTAGTTGTGGGAGGAATGTATTCGGTCTATGGCGCAGTTACAGGAGCAGTTATTATTGGTCTTTTACCTGAAATAATAAGAAATCTGGGTAGCTTTGCCGCTATGGACCTCACCCAGATTACCCATATTCAGGATGCTTTGTTTGGAGTTATACTGGTTATATTCATTATATTTAGCCCGGAAGGTATTTTAAGCCAAAGAAAGGAAAGAACAGATGTTACAGGTAAAAAGTGTCTCCTGTCAATTCGGGGGATTGAAAGTCCTTAATCGTGTTACTCTGGAGGTAAATCAAGGTGAGCTGGTTGGACTAATGGGTCCCAATGGAGCAGGAAAAACTACTCTATTTAACATAATAAGTGGTTTTCTTACTCCTGTAGAGGGAGAAATATACCTGAAGGGCGAAAGGATAACTTACCTCCCACCACATCTTATCACCAGGAAAGGTCTGGTGAGAACATTTCAAAATGTGAGGATTTTCAAGCATTTAAGCGTTATTGAAAATGTTGAAGTAGCTATTCCTCAAAGCCACGAGATCGGTCTTTTAAGGGGATTGTTTCCCACACCAAAGACAAAAACCATCAGGCAGCTTGTAAAAGAGAAAGCTCTGGAATATGTTCATCTGGTGGGTTTATCACAGGTTGCTTTAAGAAATGCTGATTCATTAACTTTTGGGCAACAACGCCTTCTCGGTATTGCACGTGCTATTGCTCTCGCACCTGAAATTTTACTTCTTGATGAGCCATCAGCTGGATTAAACAGGAAAGAAACTGAAGCTCTCTCTGAGATAATAAAAAAGATCCATTCAAAGGGAGTAACTATATTTATTATTGAACATGATATATCTATGCTCATGGACTTGGCCCAGAGAATAATCGTTCTGGATAGAGGAAAAAAAATAACCGAGGGGTCTCCGGAAAAAATAAAAGAGGAAAAAACTGTAATTGAAGCTTACTTTGGAGAAAGAAGAAAATGTCTTGTTTAGAAATAAGAGAAATTACTACTGGCTATGGAAAAATAAGAGTTATTGAAAATCTGAGTCTTAAAATACTTTCAGGGAAAGTGACCCTTCTGGTAGGTCCTAATGGTTCAGGTAAAAGCACGTTGGCAAAGGCGGCTGTTGGCATCCTTCCCGTCAAAAAAGGAAGTATCTGGCTTAATGGCTCGCGTATAGATGGATTAAGTGCTGAAAAAATAGCCAGAATCGGTGTATCTTATGTTCCGGAGGACAGACATTTATTCTGGGATATGACTGTCAGAGAAAATCTTTTAATGGGTGGAATAACCCTTAACAAAAAGCAGATTGAAAAAGCACTTAAGAGAGTTTATAAGCTTTTCCCCATCCTGGAGGAGCGCTCTAATCAGCGGGTGAAGACTTTATCGGGTGGAGAACAACAGATGCTTGCCATAGCAAGAGCTTTAGTCAATGAAAAGACAAATGTCTTTATCCTGGATGAACCCTGCAGCGGAATAGCTCCCAAAGTCATTGACAAAATCTTTGAGGTGATTATGCTTCTTAAACAAAAAGAAAAAGCCATTTTACTTATAGACCAGAACACCGAGGCTCTGGAAATCGCAGATTATGTTTATTTCATGCGAGTTGGGGAAATAGTAGCTCAGGGAAAACCTGAAGATTTTATTTCTCAAAGCGGTATTAAAGAAATCCTTTTGACTTGAACTTCTTGGAGGGGAAATAAATTATGGAAAATAACTCGAAATGGGCTATGTTAAGTGGAAATGAGGCAATTGCCCGGGGAGCCTATGAGGCTGGAGTTAGTGTAGCTGCTGCCTATCCAGGAACCCCGAGTACAGAGGTACTGGAGTCTCTTTCTCAGTACAAAGCCGAGGTTTATTGTGAATGGGCTCCCAACGAAAAGGTAGCACTGGAAATTGCTGCCGGAGCATCATTCGCTGGAGCAAGATCACTGGTAGCTATGAAACATGTGGGACTAAATGTTGCTGCTGATCCTCTTATGACTTTATCCTACATTGGAGTGGAAGGTGGACTTGTGATAGTGGTTGCTGATGATCCAGGGATGCATTCATCTCAAAATGAACAGGATTCTCGAAATTACGCTCGATTTGCCAAAGTTCCTTTATTTGAGCCCTCTGACAGTCAAGAGGCTAAAGAATTTGTTATGGCTGCTTTTGAACTTTCGGAGAAGTTTAAGACCCCGGTTATTCTACGTTCTACTACCCGCATTTCTCACTGCAGAACACCGGTAAATATAATTCCCCGAAGTTTTAATCCCAGACCCCCTAAATTTGTTAAGAATCCTCAAAGATATGTCCCTGTGCCAAGATACGGAAGAAAGATGAGGGTAAGACTGGAAGAAAGACTCGTCAAATTGCGGGAATATGTTAACCACTGTCCTCAGAACAGGATAATTACTCGAGGAAATAAGCTGGGAATAATAACCTCCAGCATTGCTTTTCAATATGCTGCTGAGGTGTTTGAAGATGCCTCTATATTAAAACTGGGTCTTTCATATCCCTTTCCTGATGGACTCATTAAAAGATTTGCCTCACAATTTAAAGAAATTATAGTTGTGGAGGAACTTGACGATTTTCTGGAGGAGCATATAAGAAGCCTCGGAATAAAGGTAAGAGGAAGGGAGTTTTTCCCCGGGATTGGAGAACTCAATCCCGATAAGGTATATCTTGGAAAATTGAAGATGGAAGGAAATAAAACTGAACTGCAGAATATACAAAAAGAAGGAGAAGAAATTGAATCTCTGATAAATACCCTTCCTGCCAGACCTCCCGTTTTTTGTCCTGGCTGTCCAAGCAGGGGTCTTTTTTACGCTTTATCCAAAATTGATTGTGTGGTAACGGGAGATATAGGATGTTACAGCCTGGGTGTTTTCCCTCCATATGAAAGAATGGATACCATCCTTTGTATGGGTGGAGGAATAACGGTAGCTCAGGGCATAGACAAAGCAGGATATAGAGAAAAGCCCATCATTGGAATTGTGGGTGACTCCACCTTTTTTCACTCTGGAATGACCGGTCTTTTGGAATTATCTTACAATCAAGGTATATCTACCATAATAGTTGTTGACAACCGAATTACTGCTATGACCGGTCACCAGGACCATCCCGGCACTGGAAAAACCTTAATGGGAGAAAAAACTCATACCACCTATCCGGAGGATGTTGCCAGGGCTTTTGGAATTGAAAATGTCAGAGTGGTAAATCCTTTGAATTTCAAGGAAACTCTAAATGCCATAAAAGAGGAAATACAGAAAGAAGCTCCATCTCTCATTGTTGCAAGACATCCCTGTGCTTTACTTACCAAAGAGAGAAAAACTCCTTACAGAATAGTTGAGACAAAGTGTGTTGAGTGTGAAAGATGTCTTAAGGTTGGATGCCCGGCTATTTATAAAAATACAGATGATAAGATCCTGATAGATGCCACTTTGTGCCGGGGATGTGGTTATTGTGCTCAAGTCTGTCCCAGAGAAGCAATTGTTGTTTCACCTTGATAGCTTAATGTGAGAGGCTTGCCAGATTCCTTCCTTATTATATAATCGGTAAGATTTTTTAAAAAATTGTCCCTACTATAAGGAAATTTGTAATGTCACAATCTCGAAGATTACTTCGAATTTCTCTTATAGGACATGTTTTTAACGATATGTACTGGTTTATTATTCCTCTGCTTTTGCCGATTATAAAAGAAGAATTCAGCTTAAATTATGCTCAATCAGGTCTTCTTCTTTCTTCTTATACTATAATGGGAGCCTTCGGTTCTCTCATAACCGGCTACCTTGGAGACAGAAAGGGAAGAAGATTTATATTGAGCTGGGGTTTCTTCCTTGGATCTTTAGCCCTTGTTTTATGTGCTTTTAGCGGTAATTACTGGTATGTTTTTCTCTCTTTAATATTGCTTGGTGTGGGAATAAGCGCCTTTCACCCATCAATGATCGCTGTGATTTCCAATAGTTTCATGCAAAAAAGAGGAGCAGTTCTGGGTATTTTCCAGTTCTGGGGATGGATAGGAACTTTAAGTGTCGTTTTACTTATATCTTTCCTGTTAAAGGTATTTTCCAGCTGGAGAACCGTACTACTTGTTCTTTCAATTCCGGGTTTTATCTTTGCTCCTATTTCTTTTAGATTTCTAAAAAATTTAATTACAGAAAAAAGACAGCGAAGTGAATCTGACCCCCAATACTTTCTGGAAGAAAAGCGTGAAAAGGTTAGATTTTTGACTTTTGTTGTTTTCATTCTTGCTAACACTCTTTTTACCATTACCTATTATTCCGTCGCGAATTTTATCCCTACTTACCTTGTTGAAGAGAGGTCTTTCAATGTGACTTTTGCCAGTTACTCTTTTTTGATTGTAGTGGGTGGCGGTCTTTTTGGGGCACTGATAAGTGGAAAAATGGTCGATCTTCTATCTTCTCTTGATAGTTTGATAATCTTTGTTTTAATTGGTGGTCCAATAATAATTTTTCTAACCCTGGCCAAAAATTACCTGTTACTTATAACAATGCTTGTTCTTTTCGGAATTTCCTATGCTGGAATATATCCGGCCCAACAGACTTATATGGCGGAAAGTACCCCTCAGAAAACAAGAGGTGGAGCTTATGGTGTTATTTTTTGCGTTTCTTATATTGTGGGAGCAATAGCTCCGGGAATTACCGGGATCATTGCTGACAGACTTAATCTCTCCAGTGCCCTGAGAATCAGTACATTCCCCCTTTTTCTCGCCATAATACTGTTTTTCCTGTTAAAAAGAATAAAGGTACATCATTGACATAGACTAACAGTGTTATAGCATTAATATCAAAGAAAATGCCAGTTTTTTTAAATTTTTAAAATTGAATTGGTTTTATAACGCCAATGATAGATAGTTTCTTAAGACGAGCAAAAAATAAATTAGAGGAGGCAGAATACAATCTGAATAGATTAAGCTATCCAAAATCAATTTCTTCCAGTCAGGAAAGTATAGAATTCTCGGTAAAATCACTATTTTTACTATATGGAGTGGAATATTCAAAGAAACACCGTTTTGAAGAGGGAGAATTTGTAAAAGTTTTTGGTAACGCACCCAAGGATGTTGCCCGGATATTTTTACTTTCAAGGTTCTGGTCAAGTTTCTATACTGTAGCCAAATATGGTTATGAGAGATTGGGAATTGGTGCAGAATATTTATTTAGAAGAGAGGAGGCGGAACTTGCCCTGAGACATGCCCAGGAATGCTACTACGGGGTACAGGCTTTAAAAAAACAGCGAGAGGAAGAACTTAAAATCTTCAGCCAGAGGCAGGAAAGTAAAGGGGATAAGGCTCTATAGAAATGCTTTCAGGTGGAGACAGTCCAGAAAAATAAAACTAAAATAAATGACAGGCAACCTGGTGGTTTCCATCTTTATTCAAAGGATGAAGCAAAGGGACAAGACTGCGGCATTTTTTCATTGCAAAGTTACATCGAGGGTGGAATTTACATCCAGAGGGAGGATTGATAGAACTTGGGACCTCACCCTTTAATTGAATCTCTTTTTTGGCTTTTTTTGGATCGGGCACAGGTATAGCTGCCAGCAATGCCTTTGTGTAAGGATGACAGGGATTTGAAAAAATATCTTCCTTTCTTCCTATTTCAACTATCTCACCCAGATACATGATGGCTATCCAGTCAGAGATATATTTTGCCACAGCCAGATCATGGGTGATAAAAACATAAGTTAAATTTCTCTCGTTCTTTAGAGAAAGCATAAGCTCAAGTATCTTTGCTCTAAGTGATACATCAATCATCGAAATAGGCTCATCAGCTACAACCAGCTCTGGGTTTAATATCATGGCACGAGCTATGGCTACTCTCTGTCTCTGGCCACCGCTAAGTTCAAAAGGGTAAAGATTGTAAAATTTCTCAGCCGGTTCTAAACCCACCTTCTCCAGTATTTGGACGACGAGTCTTTTTTTCTGCTCCCCGGTTGCCAGCCTGTGAATTTCCAGAGGATGTCCTACAGCTTCGCCTATTTTCATTCTCGGATTCAAGGAAGCATAAGGATTTTGAAATATTATCTGCACAAACTTTCGAAATTCTCTCAATTTTTCTCCCTGCCAGGAGGTAACTTCTTCATTTTTAAAAAAGATCCTTCCATCTGTAGGATCGATAAGGCGAACAATAAGCCGTCCAGTGGTTGTCTTTCCACAGCCACTTTCACCCACCAGAGAGAATACTTGCCCTCTTTTTACTCTGAAAGACACTCCATTAACAGCCTGCACGTACTCAAGCTTTCTTGAAAATACCCTTTCCAGAAAACTTTTTTGTACAGGGAAGTATTTTTTTAACCCGACAACTTCCAACTCAACGTCTTTTTCTTTCATATTTGAAACACTTTACCCAGTATTCCGGTTTGACCTCAATTAAAGGAGGATCTTTTTCCCTGCATTTATCTTCAGCTTCAGGACAACGGGGATAAAATCTACAGCCAGATGGAGGATTGATAAGATCTGGAGGCATCCCGGGAATGTAACTTAAGGTCTGATCAGAAAGTTCAATATTGGGAACCGAATCTAAAAGTCCCCGGGAATACGGATGAAGATGTTCCTCAAAAAAGGCCACTGCCGGTGCAAACTCAACTATCTGACCGGCGTACATGAGAGCAATTTTATCAGCAATCTCAGACACAAGACTTATATCATGGGAAATAAAAATCATGGCCATATTATGAGAAGCCCGCAGTTTTTTCATAAGACTCAAAATCTGAAATTGAACTATTACATCAAGAGCTGATGTAAACTCATCGGCTATAAGCAAATCCGGATTTAGAGCGATTCCCAGCGCTATTCCCACTCTCTGCCTCATACCTCCACTGAACTGATGTGGATAGTCCTTACCCCTTTCCGGCGGAATTCCAACTTCACTTAAAAGAGTTTTTACTCTTCGTTCGGCCTCTTTCTGAGTAAGCCTTTCCTGAATTCTTATTGTCTCCATTAAGTGTTCCTCAATTCTCATGAGAGGATTTAAGGAAGTCATGGGATCCTGAAAAACCATCGAAATTCGTTTCCCTCTAAGAAGTCGTATTCTTCTTTCCTCAACTCGTGCAAGATCTGTTCCGTTAAATAATATTTGTCCACCAACTATTTTACCCGGTGTAGGAACCAATCTCAATAAAGACAGGCCAAAAGTTGATTTTCCTGAACCTGATTCTCCCACCAGGCCTACAGTTTCCCCCTTTCTTATAAAAAAATTGACCCCATCAACGGCTTTGACTATTCCGTCTTCCAGGTAATAGTAGACCTTCAAATTCCTGACTTCAAGAAGGGTCTGCACCCTTTATCTCCTTAACTCAGGATTAAGCAACTCGTTTATACCTTCTCCCAGCAAACTGAAACCCAGAGTAAGAATCACGATCATCAAACCAGGGAATGTACTTGGCCACCAGATTTTTGCCGCAAGATAGGCATGCCCCGCTTTAAGGTCAAATCCCCAGTCAGGTGTTGGAGCGGGGAGACCAAGTCCAAGAAAACTCAAGGCAGCAAGGGTAAGAACAGCATCAGCGGCATTAAGTGAGAGAACTATAGGAACAGAAGAGATAACGTTGGGAAAGATATATTTGAAAACTATGGTTCTATCTCTGGCGCCTATAGCTCTTGCCGCTTCCACAAAAAGGCTTTCCTTTAAGGAGAGAACAAGTCCTCTCACCATTCTAAAATAAGTGGGAGTATAAATAACCGCTATGGCTATTGCGGTATTCACTATTCCCGGACCTAACATAGCAGTAAGAACTATAGCCAGTATTAGGCCGGGGAAGGAATATACTGCATCCATAATCAAAGAGAAAACACTGTCAAATTTACCTCCGATGTAACCAGACAGAAGTCCCAGAAAAACACCAACAGAAAGGGAAATGCTTATAGCAAGAAAAGTTACCAGAATGGCTGTTCTTGCTCCAAAAATGATCCTGCTTAATATGTCTCTACCCAGACCATCTGTCCCCAGAATAAACTTATTGCTGGGTCTTTCAAGAATGTCTCCCACTTTTTTTATGGGATTATAAGGGGCAATAAGAGGAGCAAAAATAGCCATTACAATAATAGACAGAATCAGAATAAGTCCAATAAGAGCGAAATACTCAGCAGTTCTCCTTGGAAAAATAGCTCTGATTCCAGAAACAATATGTTTTGAAAGAGAGTATTTTACGTCTATCATTGATTTAATTAATACCTTATTCGTGGATCAATATAAGCATAAACAATATCAACCAGTAGATTTACGGTTACTACTATCAGGGCGAAAAAAACAACTGTCCCCTGAACGGTGGTAAAATCCCGGTAGGTTATCCTTTCAAACAGGAGACTCCCCATCCCGGGCCAGGAAAAGGTTATTTCAGTGAGAACTGCTCCTACAAGAAGCAATGCAAATTGCAGTCCCATCATGGTAAGTATTGGAATAAAAGCGTTTTTTAATCCGTGTCTATAGATGACCACTTTTTCAGGAAGTCCTCTTGCTCTGGCAGCTTTTATAAAGTCCTTTTCCAGAATTTCCATTAAATGAGTGCGAGTAAGACGCGTATAGATACCGGAAAGATAAATTCCTAAAGTTAAGGAAGGTAAAATTAAATGTTTTATAGCACTTGCTAAACTGTCAAAATCAAGAGTAAGTAGACCATCCAGAATATACAGACCGGTAATAATCTTTGGTTCCATAAGGGTCCCTATTCGTCCACCAATGGGTAAAAGACCAAGATAAACTCCAAAAAGGAGTTGAAACATTATTCCAATCCAGGGTATGAAAAGTCCATAGGTAATGATGCCATAAAGTCGAAAGGTATGATCCAGAGGTTTGTTTGGATGGGTAGCGGCAATCATTCCGGTAAAAATACCAATAATTACACTTATGATAAAAGAACAAACAGAAAGTTCAAGTGTTGCTGGAAAGTGGTCCCATATTTCGTTTATTACAGGCCTTTGTCCCCAGATTAAAGATCGACCCAGATTTCCTCTCAGGAGCTGACCGAGATAATCAAAAAACTGAATCAGAAGTGGCCTGTTAAGACCAAGCTGTTCTTTTATCTGTTGGATCTGTTCTTGAGGGGCATGGCCACCAAGTATGGCACTTACCGGATCACCAGCTACCCTCATTATCAAAAAGACTATTCCCAGAAGTATAAAAACCATGGGAATAGCAAGCAATATCCTTCTTACAATGTAAACTTTAAGGGATGCCATCCTCACATAGTGAAATCCCCCCTCTTCAGAAGAGGGGGGATTTCACTTCCTGAAATAAACCTTCTATTCCCGGTATATAAGATAGTATTTGAGCAGCATAACCGGATCTAACACCACACCCTTTATGTCAGGCTGAGTTGCCGCAGTTAGGATACCCTGAAAAAGAGGTATAACCGGGGCTTCCTTGGCCATAAGCTTCTGAATCTTTACATAAAGCTCGGTCCTCTTTTCCAGAGAGATTTCGGTTCTTGCCCTGTCAAGAAATTCATCCATTGTCGGGTTACTGTAAAATACACCCATGTCTGGTGACCATTTGGAATGGAGAAATATGCTGGTGTAATCATCAGGATCTATATAATCTGGATACCAGCCCAGAAGGAAAATGGGCATAGTTCCGGCAGCTATGTATTTGGCAGCATAGGTGGCCCACTCAGCACTCTTAAGTGTAACTTTCATCATCCCGGTTTCTTCAAGACTTTCTTTAATGATTGCTGCGACATCGGCTTCCAGGTCACCATAATGGGTTGGAGTATACCAGAGTTCAAGCTCAAAAGGATTATCTTCACTGAATCCCGCCTCAGTTAAAAGCTTCTTAGCCAAATCAAGATTGCGCTCACCATATTCTTCTTCAAAGGCGTCTATATGACTCCACATTCCCATGGGAACCATACTGTAAAGCGGTTTAACCATCCCCTTATAAGCTTCCTGACATATTCTCTGTCGATCAACAGCAGCAGCAACGGCTCTCCTCAGACGAACATCATCAAATGGTGGCTTATTACATCTGCAAACAATATAGCGGATGTAAGGACCTGGTGCTTCCAAAATCTTCTGTTTCCCTTTGTTCTTGAGGTCAACTATGTCAATAGGTCTTAGACTTTTCCAGGCAACATCAATCTCTCCTGTTTCCACAGCAAGTCTCATAGTAGCAGCATTTTTATAAAACTTCACCACAAAAAGCTCGGATTTTGGTGCCGGGCCATAATAATCCGGATTTGCCTCCAGAACAAGTTCCACATCTCTTGTCCATTTTTTAATTCTGTACGGCCCGTAGTGTCCTGCAGTTGGCTCAGCAACCCTGTCCTCAGGGTAAGACTTGGAACTTACTGGAAAATAAGGTGTGGTTGCCACCAGAGCGGGAAAAAAGGAAACAGGTTCTTTTAATATGAACTTTACCGTATAGGTATCTACCACTTCCACTCGATCTACAAAAGCAGAAACCAACCATGATGGATCCAGGTCTAATTTCATAACCCTGTCGATGGACCATTTTACTGCTGCAGCATCCAGAGGCTGCCCATCGGTAAATTTTAATCCTTCCCGCAATTTAAAAGTGTATTCAAGCCCATCTGAGCTTATCTCGTAAGATTTGGCAATTCCTGGCATAAGCTGGGTAGTACCTGGCTTATACTTTAAGAGACCCTCTCCAATATTCTGAAAGATCTCCCAGGTGTAAAAGTCATAAGTTTTAGCCGGATCGAGGACTGTGATTTTATCGGTAGTACCCAGAACTATGGGTTTTGCAGGAGAAGCAAAAAGAGTGCCTGTGGTTAGAAAGAGAAAAACCAGCGATAAAAAAACTGTAATACCTCTTACTCCCCTCCTTCTTTTCCTCATTTTCCTACCTCCTTATTAAATCGATTTGAGGGCAATTTTAACAGTTACTCAGCCTGCTGTCAAGTCTTATGCTTTCCAGTTTCCTCAAAAAAATCCTAATTTCTCCAAAATTATCTCTCTTTAAACTTTTATTCATAAGCTTTCCATAAAAAATTTATTGTCAAGTCCAAAATTTTCTGTAAATTACCTCCAAGATAAGGAAGATATACTTGAGGAGAAAATTTAAAAAAATTCTCCTCACTACCTTTGCTCTTTCAAAAAACCAGGGGAAAATAAGCTAAATTCCATTATTGTCCTTAATTTTAAGGATTAATACAGGACTCGCATAGGATTTAACTGGCCAGCTCAAGAAAAATCTACTATCACATCAAAAATAACTTTTATATGAGCCTTAAATGCACTTTGGGAAATGTCCTTATCCAGGAGGAATAGTGGCCCCTTTGTCAGGGGAAAGTCTTTTACAGATAGTATAATATA
>CAYZYX010000033.1:0-18031 GCA_964482715.1 uncultured Clostridia bacterium | reverse complement strand
AAGAAAAGTACGATAAAAAATACAGGATTTACAGAAAACTGTATTTTTCTCTTAAAGAGATAAATTCACAACTTTAAACTTAAATTCTTTTTTGTTTGACTAAAAAATAAAAGGTCTGTATAATGTAATTAAAAATAATGTGCATAGATACCGCTAAAGATGAGAGGAGGTGAAAAAATCGTACAATTTTAAGGAGGTGAAAAATGAAGTCCATTAAAAGCTGGAAAAAAGCTTTAGGATTGGTGGCTGGTGGTATGTTAATCATGACTCTTGCTGCAGGAGGGGTATCTGCCCAGAAACCCTTTGCCGGAGAAACCATAACTGTAGCTGTCCATGCCGTTCCACATGCAACTGGTGTGTACAAGTTTAAAGATCAGTTTGAGAAAGAAACTGGAATAAAGATTAATGTGGTGGAAATGGCGCCTGAAGCGATTTATGAAAAGGAGATGACCGAATTCACTGCAGAAAGCGGGGCCTACGATGTAGTTCAATTCAATCCCGCCTGGATTGCAGACTATAGCTATCACCTGGAACCACTCGAGCCTTTAGCTAAGAAATTCAATCTTGATTTTAAACTGGAAGACGTAATGCCCATGTTCAGGGAACTTTACTGCAGCTGGGCAGGAGTTTGGTATGGTATGCCCTGGGATGGAGATACTCATATGCTTTACTACCGTAAAGACCAGTTTGACAAATACGGGATTACCCCTCCAAAAACCTGGGATGAATACAGAGATATTGCCAGTTTCTTCTCTGGTTGGGATTGGGATGGTGATGGACAGGTTGAATATGGGGAAGCTTCATATTTGAAAAGAGGAAGAACCTACTGGTGGTTTATAGGAAGATTGGCTGGCTACGGTGGCAATTATTTTGATGAAGATATGAATCCTCTGATCAACAGTGAATCTGGAGTAAAGGCACTGGAAAATCTGCTTTCCACCATTCCTTATATGCCTCCTGGAGTTCTCAATTATGCCTATATGGAGGTAAGAACGGCTTACACCAAAGGCGATGTAGCTATGGTCCTTCAGTGGACCTGTGTAGGTAAGGCAGCAGAAGATCCCGCTGAATCAAAAATAATTGGAAAATCCGGATATGCAGTATTTCCTCAGGGAAAAACTATGATTGCTGGAGGATGGGACCTGGGGATTCCAAGATATTCCAGACATAAAGGTGCTGCAGCTACCTTTGTTCATTTTATCACCCGTCCTGACATAAGCCTTAAGATAGTAATGGATCCAGCCACTTCACTTGATCCTTATCGCATCTCCCACTATCGTGCTCCAGAGTTTAGAGCTGCCTGGCCAACTGCAGGAGAGTATCTTGATGCTATTGAAGCAAATCTGCGTCAGGGATTTCCTGATCTACTTATTCCTGGATCAGCAGAATATATGGATGCACTCGATTATCAACTTACTTTAGCTTATGCTGGACAAAAATCTGCTCGAGATGCCCTCAATGATGCAGCTAAGGAATGGAGAGAGATAACCAAGAGACTTGGGTTCGAGGAGCAGAAAAAAGCCTGGCTGGCACAGCTTGAAGCCATGAAGGCTATGGGTGCTGTTAAATAAAAGAGCGATGGAAATTATAAAAAAGAAGGGGAAGAGCGACTCTTCCCCTTCTTTAATTTGATTAGGTCTGCCCGATAAAATGAATCTTCACAAATCTGTAGTTTCTAATCTCATTTACATCTTACCTGTTATAGCTGTTCTCCTTGCTATAACTATTTTTCCTCTTATTTACTCCCTTTCTCTTAGCTTTTTTTTCTGTGACCTTAGAAGAGGAGGAAGGTGGATATTTGCGGGTCTATCCAACTATGCAAATGCAATTTTTAGCGATAGCAGAGTCTGGAGTTCCTTTAGAAATACTTTTTTTATTGGAGGTCCGGCTATTGGACTGGAGCTTATCATAGGGCTGGGATTAGCTTTACTTCTTAACAGAAAAATCCCGGGAAGACGCATTATTACCTCTTTACTTATAACTCCCGTTATGATCTCTCCCATTGTTGCCGGACTCATATGGAGAATGCTTTATCACGAAAAATACGGAGCTATAAATGGATTTTTGAACATGATAGGAATAAATGTTGAATGGGCCTGGCTTGCTGACCCGGATCTGGCTGTGCTGGCAGTTATCCTTACTGACGTCTGGGAATGGACACCCCTTGTGATGATGGTGCTTCTGGCGGGATTACAATCCATCCCGATTGAGCCTTATGAATCCGCACGAATAGATGGAGCCTCTTCTTTTCAAATTTTTACCTACATAACTTTGCCCCTGATTAAATTGCCCATTCTGGCTGTTCTTCTTATCAGAGTGATAGATACAATCAAGCTTTTTGATATAATTTACGTTTTAACCATGGGCGGACCGGGTGGAAGGACAGAAACAATTAGCTTCTACACTTACCTTGTAGGATTCAGGTACTTTCGCATGGGATATGCGGCTGCTTTATCCTATCTTATTTTGATTATAACCGTAATTTTAAGCACCATTTTTATTAGATTGATGAGACCAAAGGCAGCATAAAGGTGAATAAGAGAAAGATCAAACACTACACAGGTACTATTTTTATCTATCTGGCTTTGGGAGTTGCCCTTTTTTTTGCCCTTTTTCCCATTGCCTGGGCAATTTCAACATCATTCAAAACAATTGCCGAATATTATACCTATCCCCCCGTTTGGATACCTCGAATGCCCACCTTGAATAACTACAAATACATAATTTACACCGCAGGACTGGGATATTTAAAGAACAGTCTCATTGTTGCCTCTCTTAACACTCTGCTGGTCCTGGGCTTAAGTATACCTGCAGCCTATGGCATTGCTCGTTTTGGAATTGGAGGAGGAAATTTATCTTTCTGGATCTTATCACAACGAATGTTCCCTCCCATTGCCGTCATTATTCCTCTTTTCTTACTTTTAAAAAGATTGGGGCTAATTGATACTTATGCCGGGCTTATAATAGTTTACTGCACCTTTAACATAGCCTTCTCAGTCTGGCTTCTAACCGGCTTTTTTGAAGAATTTCCTCGAGATATAGAAGAGGCGGCCATGGTTGATGGATGTTCCCGGGGAGGTGCTCTTCTCAGAATAGTTATACCTCTTGTTGCCCCAGGGATTGTGGTTACGGCAATATTTTGCTTTATCTTTGCCTGGAACGAATTTATGTTTGCCCTTATTTTGACCCGGGAAACTGCTAAGACCGTGACAGTTCAGCTTTCAGCCTTTCAATCCCCTACCAAGATTCTCTGGGGAGAAATGTCAGCATTGATTGTGATCGCTATAATTCCTATTTTAGTTATGACCCTGGCAGTTCAGAAGTACCTTGTAAGAGGTCTCACCCTGGGAGCTGTAAAAGGCTAAAACTAAGAAAGGAAAAGGTGTCAGTTACGAGCAAAATACCTATTGCCACCAGTAAACACCCACTTATAATTGAGATAAGTCGTAGATTTTTCCTGAATCTCGCATAATAGTGCAGGAAGAAATTAAGAGCCAGAGAGGATAGAAAAAAAGGGATAGCAAGGCCCAGGGAGTAGAAACTTAAAAGAATAATACCTTTTACTATGGATTTGGTGGTACTGGCATAAAATAAAATGGAGCCTAAAATTGGTCCCACACATGGGGTCCACCCAGCTGCAAAAGTGGCTCCAATTAAAGGTGTTCCCCAGTAACCAATTGGTCTTCGGGTAAGATGAAATCTTTTTTCCTTGTCCAGAAAGGAAAGACGAAAAACCCCCATGGTGTAAAGACCAAAGAAAATCACAACACATCCACCTATTCTGGTAATCCACAGGCGATGCTCATAGATGAGTTGTCCAGCAAGAGAGGCACTTGCGCCAAGAGCAACAAAGATTGTCGAAAATCCAAGAATGAAAAGAATGGAATTAAAAATGATCCTTTTTCTTAAATCATGATCACCAGTTCCTTCGGTGATTTCAGAGAGCGAGCTACCTGCTACAAAAGAAATATAGGAAGGAATAAGAGGTAAGATGCAGGGTGAAAGGAATGACAAAAATCCCGCCGCCAAAGCTATGAGGACAAAAAAATCAAACATGAGAAAGCTCGTTTTTTATATTATACTGGTAAGTCAAAGAAGGTCAAATTTTGCCCTCTGAAACTGAAAAAATTAGAAAGGAGAGAAAAAGTGACTTCCAAAAGAGAATCCAAACATTCTGACCGTGAGCTTTTAAAAGCGCGACATCGAGCCGAGGAAGATTTTACCAAAACCGATCCCTGGCGGATCTTGCGAATTCAAGGTGAATTTGTGGAGGGATTTGATGCACTTTCCAAGATTGGACCAGCAGTGGCAATTTTTGGATCGGCCAGATTCTCCTCCGATAATCCTTACTATAAAGCCGCCTGTCAAGTTGCCGAAAAGTTATCCAGAGCTGGACTTACCATAATTACAGGTGGTGGACCGGGAATAATGGAAGCCGCCAATATGGGGGCTTACAGAGCTGGTGGAATTTCAGTGGGCTGCAATATAGAACTTCCAGAAGAACAAAAAGCTAACCCTTATCAGAACATCTCTCTTCGTTTTAGATATTTTTTTGTCCGCAAGATGATGTTTGTTAAGTACTCGGTGGCTTTTGTTATCTTTCCGGGTGGTTATGGAACCATGGATGAATTTTTTGAGTCATTGACACTTGCTCAGACCGGAAAAATAGAACATTTCCCCATTATCCTCTTTGATTCTCCCTACTGGAAAAATCTTATAGATTGGATGAAGAAATTCATGCTGGAAACAGGTTGTATTGATGAAAAAGATCTCGAACTTTTTCACCTTATTGACGACCCGGAGAAAGCAGCCAATCTTATAATTGAAAATTCAAAAAAACACGGATATATCTAATCTGCTTCTCCGGGCACAAAATAAAGTTTTCAAGTCATTTTGGGAAGATCTGGATTCCCTGGTCCAAAGTGCTTAAGCATAACCAGATTTTCTGAATCACTCAGATTGATTATTTCTAACTCGGAAGCAGCTTCTCTGGTAACAAAAAGCTCATCTTTAGTGAGTTCTCCAAATCTTATGAGAGTAGGACTTTCCACTTCTAAATTGCCGACTTTTCCGTAGCCCTGAACCACTATTAAACCGTAAGCTGCACTATCTTTAATCTTTACCGTTTGACCCGGAAAAACTGTTAATTCCTTAGCACTAAAGTAACTTGATTTATAAGCTATCCAGTTTTCCACATATCCTGCATCTTCCATCTCCTCCTTCGGGTTAACCGGGAGAGGTTCAACAAAGTGGTTTCTGGCAAATTCAGGATCAAGATTTGCCTCCCAATCCAGCATGTCCACAATGTAATCAAGATCGTGGCGATGATCCTCGGGAACATCCTTAACCAGAAGATCCCAGGGAACAGGTCTTCCTTCAACCAGAGACTGGAACATGGCAAAAACATCACTTGCTCTTTGAGGTTCATAAGTTACCAGAGTCCCGGGAGCATGTAAGATTCCAGGTGGAACATCCCAACCAGTTCCAGGTTTAAGCTTGTAAGCTCTTGAGTGATAGAGAATACCGTTGTCTCCTTCATTCCAGCGTTCTAAACACCGAATTATATCTTCCCGGGTGGTTCCTGGCTCAAGACCGAAGAAAGTATAGGGGAAACTTCCTTCTATGAAATTAAGCTGAGGTGGGAAATAATAAGCTTCAGGTTTTCCCATCCTTCCAACTCTGGCAGCATGTTTATCTGACTGATGAAGATGATGAGGAATGGGTCCCTTGTTGTCAAAAAACTTGCACAGTACCATCCATCCACCATACTGATCCATTACCTCTTTTCCCAGGAGTTTGTCTCCCATAAGCTCAATTGCTTCTTTTAGAAGTATTTTTTTTACCGAAGAGCCATTTTTTATCACGACGTAACTCAAACCTTCATCTGGAGGAGTTCCTGGACCATTGTCGGCATTGGTAGTGGAAGCAAACCATCTCTCACATATTCCACCTCTGTGGGCGCCCAGAGCATAGAGGTCTCGAGGATCGAGTTTTAATCTTCCTCCGGGAAAAAGAAATGAGCGAGGAACCCAGCAAGGTGCAAGTCTTAAAATTCCACCTCCTTCATCCAGCGCTTGATCAAGCAGTTTCATTTTTGTTTTATCGTCCATTAGATTACCTCCTTACACAACTCTCCTTGTATGAATTGAAATTTAAGGTATTAATCTCCCTGTGGAGAGAATATCCTGGTCAACTTTTAATTTTAAGTTCTTTAAAATGTAGAAATAGAAAACTCCTTTATCTTTGATGGTTAGTCCCACCACATTTTCCCCGGTTTCTCTCTTAAAATGATTTCCTTTAAAAAAGCTACGGCCTTATAAAATCCTTCTTCTAAGGAAGCAAGAGCATCTTCATGCTCAATAGATAAGACATCATCGTATCCCACCATTTGAAGAGCACTAACTATGTCTTTCCATATTTTATAGTCATGTCCGTAGCCTACACTTCTGAAAATCCAGGATCTTTTATCTACTTGAGAATAAGGCTTGGTGTCAAGAATACCATTGACTGATGCATTAATAGGATCAACTGCAACGTCCTTGGCGTGAACGTGGTAGATAGCATCTCCAAGTTTTCTTATGGAGGCTACAGGGTCTATACCCTGCCAGAAAAGATGACTGGGATCAAAATTTGCTCCGATAGTATCTCCTACTGCTTTCCGTAGACAAAGAAGAGTCTCTGTATTGTAAACAGAAAAACCGGGATGCATTTCAATACAGACTTTAACTCCATGATCCCGGGCAAATTTAGCTTCCTTTTCCCAGTAGGGAATTATCTTCTTCTCCCACTGCCAGTTAACAAGTTGAGTAAAGTCATCAGGCCAGGGACAGGTAACCCAGTTAGGGTACCTTGAGCTATCCGAGTCACCTGGACAGCCAGAAAAAGTAATCACCCTGTCAACACCTAATTTTTCAGCTAAAATTATGGTATCCCTAAATGTTTTCTGATGTCTCTCAGCAATTTCCTTCTGAGGATGAAGAGGGTTCCCGTGGCAGGAAAGAGCACTGATAGAAAGACCTCTGTCCTCAATTTTAGCCTTAAACTCTTTAAGCTTTACGTCACTTGACAAAAGACTTTTTAAATCACAGTGGTGCGGCTGACTACAATAGTTACCTGTTCCTATCTCAACTGCATCTAACTTTGCCTCCACTGCAAAATCAAGCACCTCATCAAGACTCATTTTAAAAAATTGCACAATGAAAAGTCCAAGTTTCATCTTCTAAACTCCCTGAAAAAAATTTTAGAAAGAATTCTGATTAGAAAGTTATGTCTCTCTGCGTGATATCCCCTGCCCCTTTCTTCCTCCTGCCCGTGGAAGTTGAGACAGTACACGTCTTTTAAAGTCAGCTTTTCGATTAAGTTTTATAACCGGGAACCGGGTCCGAAAAACTTTATTTGCCATAATAGTGTATCACCTCCTACTTTCTTCTATTATCATAGTATCCTATCATTAACCCTCTAACCTGTCAAATTATCGCATTAAATCATCTAAAAGGTTTCTTGGTGGGACAAATGGTGCACTTTACTGCGGGTTTAACCGGTGGGACCAGCATCACTTAATCTTTCGGTTAATTTAGTGTATCTTTTCACCTGTTTATTATTCTTGACCGCTATAGCCAGAGCTCTCTTTTCTCCTACAAATATAGCCAGCTTTTTTGCCCTGGTTAACGCCGTATAAAGAAGATTTCTCTGTAACATGAGATAATGAGATATGATAACTGGCATAATGATGACCGGGTATTCTGAACCCTGAGACTTATGGACACTTACTGCGTAAGCCAGGGTAAGCTGGTTTATCTCCTGTCCCTGATAAAGCACTACTTTTCCTGGAAATTCAACTTTGAGTATTTCCTCCCCAGGATCAGTTTCAAGAACCACCCCTATATCTCCGTTGAAAACCTCCTTTTCATAGTTATTTTTAAGTTGCATTACTTTGTCGCCAGCTCTAAAAGCCATTTCCCTCCTTTTTAGAGTTTCTTTTTGAGTTTGAGGATTAAGTATTCCCTGAAGGATCTGATTCAATCTGTGAACTCCAGCAACTCCCTTGTAAAGTGGAGATAATACCTGAATATCGTAAAAGGGATTAAATCCAAACTCTTTTGGTATCTTTCGACAGCAAAGATCAACCACAATGTTTTCCACTTTGGCAGGTTCTTCCTCCGGGATAAAATAGAAATCCTTTTTTCCTGAGTATCCAAGGTAAGGAAATTCTCCTCTATTTATCCGGTGAGCATTGACGACAATAAGGCTTTTTTTTGCCTGACGAAATACCTGCTCCAGTTTAACTACACTTATTCTTTGTGAATTGATAATATCTCTGAGGACATTTCCCGGACCTACAGCTGGAAGCTGATCCGAATCTCCTACCAAAATCAATCTACAGTGTTGAGGAAGTGCTTTAAGTAGGGCGTTCATCAAAAGGAGATCCACCATTGAGACTTCATCTATTATGACAGCATCAGCAGGGAGCTTATTTTTTTCGTTTTTTGTGAACCCTTGACCAGGAACAAATCCCAAAAGTCTGTGGATAGTGCTGGCCTCTTTCCCCGTGGCCTGAGATAATCTTTTAGCCGCCCTTCCTGTAGGTGCTGCGAGTATGGTTCTTAATCCAAATTCTTCAAAAAGAGAAACCACTGACTTTAAAGTGGTGGTTTTACCCGTTCCCGGTCCGCCTGTAATAACAAGCACCTTGCTGGTTATTGCTTTTTGGATAGCTATTTCCTGTTCAGGTGAAAATTCTAAGTCTTCTTTTTCTTCCAGCCAGTCAATGATGTTTCTCCAACCAAGAGGTAAGGTTTCTTCTCCTGAACTTGCAAGTTGGATCAGTCTTTCAGCTACCTTTTTTTCAGCCGAATAATAAATAGGGTGGTAACAGGCTTCATCCTCCAGTATGATTTCTTTTCTGGCGGCAAGAGCTAAGATGGTCTCTTGCACTATATTTTCTTCAATTTCCAGAAGTTTGGAAGTTTTCTCCTTGAGTTCCACCAGGGGAATAAATACGTGCCCATCTTCTGTTCCCTGGTTTAAAATATGGTAAATTCCGGCTCTTATTCTAAGGGGTGAGTCTTTCTCAATTCCCATTTCTTGAGCCACCCGATCGGCTATTTTAAATCCAATTCCAAAAATATCTTCAGCTAAGCGATAAGGATTTTCCTGAATTTTCCGGGGTGCTTCATCTTTGTAGATGGAGTATATTTTATTTACAGTTGCAGGTCCAATTCCCAGAGAGTGAAGATAGAGCATTGTTTCTCTGGTCTTTTTTTGCTTCTGCCAGGCAGCAATAATGCTTGCTTTTCTCGCTGGACCGATCCCCTCTATTTCTTCCAGCCTTTCCGGATTTTTCTCTATTATCCTCAAGGTGTCTTTACCAAAATGCTTAACAATTCTTGCAGCTATTCCCGGGCCTATTTTTTCAATTATACCGCTGCCAAGATACTTCTCAATACCCTGGCAGGTGGTTGGAACCACTTTGGTATAACTTTGCAATTTGAACTGCTTTCCATATTTAGGATGGATTGACCACTCACCCTGGATGTGAAGAACTGTACCGGGAGCAGGTTCAGTTACGTTACCTACCAGGGTAAAGAGACCTGGATACTGAGGAGAAGAACACCTTGCCACCAGATAACTGTTTTGTTCATTGTAAAAAATAATCTTTTCCAGTGTAACCTTAAGATTCTCCATAATTTAAAGAATAAAAAACAGGTTTTTTTATTTTTATACGACTACTGCCTCCATTCCGGTAAGCTGACAGAAGTCAGCAAGGGCTTTTTTTAAGTCTCCGTGAATGAGTGAGGCATGATGCGTGAAACCTTCCTGGACTAAAGTTCTGTAAACAAGTTCAAGATCTTCCA
Source organism: uncultured Clostridia bacterium (assembly GCA_964482715.1). Lineage (GTDB taxonomy): Bacteria > Aerophobota > Aerophobia > Aerophobales > B3-G15 > CAYZYX01. The sequence goes on along the minus strand of CAYZYX010000033.1, from coordinate 8,177 downwards.
CTTCTACCCAGCTCCAGGAGCCCCTGAGAGTGTCGGTACTGGGAATTATTTTTCCCGTGGTTATAAACATTTTAAATATTCCATCGTATTCCACAATCCTGCTGATGGTTACAATTCCAGGCTTTAGTTGAAATTCAGCTGTTCCTCCACTATTTTCCTCACCCACAGCCTTGCTCAAAATACTGTGATAGTTGATGCAGATTTCAGAATCAGGAGCTTTAAGACTTAAAGGCGCATTTCCACAATGCCAGGCAAGGAAAACATTAGGTTTTGATTGATGCTGGATGGTCCAGTCAATAAAATGAGGAACGGTTTCTTCTAATGAGGCCATATACTGGACCAGCATGGTCAAAGCTCCATGAATGTCAACTTCGCATGCGCTCATGATTCCTTTTTGAGTAAGACGGCCCATGGCCAGACAGGATGAAATTCCGTATATTTCCTGCATAGCTGTCCAGCACTGAACTGCGAGGGCGTCTAATCTTTTCTCTCTGGCAAATTCCTCAAGTGCTATCTCCAGCCTGGCTGATTTTTCCAAAGTTTCTGGTTTAACCCTCTGGCAGTTAGCCACTTTTTTTATCTCTTCTACAATCTGGCTTATTTTTTCCTGATCCTGTATATTATTAGCCCTGTTAAATATCTCCACAAGAGATTTTTGAACAACTTTCTGGCCAAATTGCTCAATCATGGGAAATTCGTTAATGGCACAGGTTTCAAACCTCTCAGGTCTTGGGCCTACCAGTCCTATTCTGGCTCCCAGAAATCTCTTTACCGCTTTACATGTGCGAGCAAAATCTTCTACACCTTTAATAAATTTCTCTTCTTCCGGAAAAAGATTACCTAAAAATACAAAAGGGATTTTTCTTCTATAAAGACCCGAGGCAATAGAAAGCGTTCCGCAGAAGGCATCGGATTTTCTGGAACCCTCGGGAGTAAAAGGTCCCTCCTTGGTACTAAAGAGAAGAACCGGCAGCTCGGGCATAGCCTGAGCTATGGTAGCTGCTGAAATCTCATCCCCGAAAGTCATTGCTCCAATCATAATACCTTCCAGATCTTTATCTTTGAAAAACTCTATGGCTTTTTCTGCGTCTTCATCATCACGAACAAGGCCATTTTTGGTTATGTACTCGTCTGGATGAACCAGAGTAATACCCTTTTCACTTAAAGGTTCTAAGGATCTTAAAACTCTTTTTTTCATCTCTATGGCCCAGTCCTCGTCAAAGGGTTCCCTATGTGCAGGAACAAATCCTATTTTTGTCTTTTTCATTGTTTTTCCTCCTTTACTATAGAGTGTTCTTAAAATGGACTTGTTTTTATTAGGGAATTGCTTTATACTATCTAAGCTTTAAGATAAAGTCAAGAAATGAGGGTCTGAAATTGATAGCCTTTGCTTTTTGTGGTTTGCAGTTTTTTAGATTCACATAATAACGTAGTTTATTTAAGGGAGGGTTTACATGTTTAATCGATTTCTTTTTGTCCTGATTTACTTTTTCTTTCTTGCCCTTTTTGTCACAAAGAGTGAAGCTTTCCTTTTTAAAGTTGATGATAGAAATCTACCCTCTTTTCAGGAAAAGGATATTGATTCGTTAATAGCCGCCTGGCAGAGAGAACTTCCTTTTCTGTATGATGCTATAGAAAAAGGTGATAGTTTAAACTGGGGAAAAAGTACCATATCTCCAAAAAGGATCTTAAGGACAGGCGAACTTCTTATTAAAACCATCAGGCAAGCTAAAAACGAGAAAGTCTTGAACCAGCTTATAAGAGAAAGGTTCGAAGTTTACAGTTCAGTCGGTGATGATGGCAGAGGAAGCGTTTTATTTACTGGCTACTACACGCCCCTGTTTAAGGGAAGCTTAATTCCTCTTCCTCAATATCCGTGGCCAGTATATAGAAGGCCACCTGATCTTTACAGCGTGGACCTCGGTTTGTTTTATCCTGAGCTTAAAGGAAAGGAAATAGCCTTCAGGATTGTAAACGGGAAAGTTAAGCCCTATTATACCAGACGGGAAATCGTTAAAGAGAGAGTTCTGGCAAATAAGGGACTTGAAATTCTCTGGTTAAAAGATAGAATAGAGCGATATTTTCTAATGATTCAGGGCTCTGGAAAGATTCTTTTACCAGAAGGAAAAACCATCTGGTTAAAATACGACTGTAAAAACGGAAGACCTTACACCAGTATAGGTCGTCTACTTATAGAAAAAGAGGGTTTGGATCCCCGGGAAACATCTCTTGAGGGGATAAAGAGATATTTCGGTCAGCATCCGGAGAAAATAGATCAGTATCTTTTTGCCAACGAAAGCTGGGTTTTCTTCAAGGTGGAAAGTGATGGACCACACGGTTGGACGAATGCTATCCTTACTCCCCGACGATCCATTGCCACCGATAAGTCTATTTTTCCAGGAGGCGGTGTCGCCTATATAATTTACGATGAACCAGTGGTTGACTCTCAAGGTAAACTAGTAGCTCTCAGGAAATGTGCCCGATTTGTCTTTGATCAGGACAAAGGTTCGGCAATTACTGGACCTGGCAGGGTGGATATTTACATAGGGGAAGGAGATAGAGCAGGACAGGTAGCAGGTAAAATATACTCCCGAGGAAGATTGTACTATCTTCTGGCTAAATGATCTTTGATTAAAATTGAACTGAAACTGGGACAGTTTTTACCTATACCTTTCTCTTCAGGCTCCCGGGTATCTCACCTATCATTTTACTGCAGCAGGCCTTTCCTTTTTGTGGGTGCAAAAGTGGCTACCATGTAAAGGCCGGCTGCTCGCCAAAAAAGCTTGCTTGCAAGGTATCTCCGGGAGCCTTTATCTTCAGAGAAAAACTGTACCGATTTCAGTTTGAATCTCCAGTTTCGGAAAAAATCTTTGAAAGGTAGGATCAACAATAACAAGGGACCTTCCAAAGAAAAGTTTTATCTTTCTTAATTTTTCAAGCTCCTTTAGGGCTTTGCAAACTGCATCTTGAAAAAGCTTTTCTTCATTAAACTCTGCCTCTTTAAGAAAGTAGCTTAATCTATCTATATGTCTTTTGGCATGTCCTTTTTTAATTTTTACCTCAAACTCACATATATCCTTTAGCCGAATTATTCCCTTTACTATTATTCCTAATTCGTGATCTTACCTTCAACGCAATAAAGGGGTAGGTTTATTTACTCTCAAATTCAAATTAAGATAGAAGCATTTTTGACTAATCATAACTTGCGTATTCGTGGAAGGTGTTGATCATAGCCTCATAGTTCTCTACAGGAATATAGTTTACAATAGAGTGGCTGGAGCAGAAAACATACCTTCCTCCAGGCTTCATTACTTTAAGGTGTTCTATTACATCTCTTCTGACATCCTCAGGTGTTCCCTTAACCAGGGGAAATTCTATGTCTATATTTCCGGCAAGAGCTATTCTACTTCCGTATCTTTTTTTGTAATCTCTATAATCTATGGAGTAAGGATCCATAGGATGAATGCAGCTTACCCCCATATCAATTAACATATCCATTATAGAATCAAGTTTCCCATCAGAATGAAACATAACAGGAATGCCTTTTTTGAGAGCTGGGGCAAATATTTTTTCTGCTCGGGGTCTCCATATTTTTTTAAACAATTCAGGACGAACAAAAAGCCCGGATTTATAAGCTACATCATCGGCTGCAAATAAAAAGTGGATTCCTGCCTCACAGGCAGCTTTTACAAGCTTTACGTAGTAGTCAACAGCTATATCCATAAGCTTCTCTACAAACTCAAGATCTTCTACAATTTTAACCATGAAATCGGTAAGCCCCACAACGAATTCGTAGTTAGTTTGAAAAAAAGATCCGGTAAGTAGAGTCACTCCTATATTTGTTCCTTTTGCAGCCTCCAGATACTCTTTTATAAAACCCACCTTTACATCTATATCCTCCTTACGGGGAGGAATAACGTTTTCCAGGTCGTTACGGCTTTTGATAGATCTATCATTTATAATATGCAGAGTTCCATCTTCTTCCATTTTTCTCAAAGGAGCCCACAGAGCCTCTATGATCATAGCATCCTGTCCCACTGCTCTACAAACCTGAATATAATCTTTAGGATCCATGGGTCGTGCTGCAGCTACCTCATCTGAAGTACCTTTGGCTGCATCTCCGCTGGCTCCCAGGGTATTTCCAGCGGATTTTCCTAAAATATGCTCCACATGTTTATCTTCGATAAGGACCTCAAAATAGGGTACCCTATCAGGTATTTCTCCCCGAAAGGTAGCCAGTAACCTATTTATATTTGGTTTTCCATACGTCTTAAACGGCAATTTTCTCTCCTCCTTCCCCCCGTTTTACTTCTCAGTACCAGCACCACTTTTGGAAAGCATTAAACATAGCATGTAAATTTTCTGGAGGGGTATTGGCCTGGATATTGTGAACAGCGCCAAATACGTATCCACCCTCTGAAGCAAGATCATCAATTCTCCTTTTCACTTCCTCTTCCACATCCTTAGGCTTACCAAAAGGAAGGATTCTCTGAGTGTCAATACCACCCCAGAATACAATATCTTTGCCAAATTCCTTCTTTAATTTTTTTGTATCCATGTTGGAGGCAGAAACTTGAACAGGATTTAAAATATCAAATCCTATCTCGATAAAATCAGGGATGAAGAAAGAAGCTGCTCCGCAGCAATGAAGAAAAACCTTAGCTGATGTTTTCTTTTTGATAATCTCTACGATTCTTTTTTGCTTAGGTTTGATATATTTTCTGTAAATTTTGGGACTGATTAAGGGACCACTTTGGCCTGTGACGTCGTCCCAGTAAGTTACCACACTTAAATAAGGTCCTACCTCATCAAGAAAATTGGAGTACATCTGAATATAGCGCTGGGTAATCTCTTCCATAAGAGCATCGGCAAACTTTATATTGCTGACAAGATCCATCAAAAAATTCTCCATACCCCTTATTCGAGCTGGTTGTTCAAATACTCCTCCCCCAAAAAGACAACTTCCCACCAGCGCATAATCGGTGTTCTCGTAAAGATATTTAGCTTTTTCTTTAAGACCTTTTATTCGTGCAGAGTCATTTGGATCAGGAAATTTAAAATTTTTTAAAGCATCAAGTGTTGGCTCTTTAAGAGGGAATTCCACATAATCAAAGTAAAACCCACCTTTTTTGGGCATTCTCAGTTTTGCTCCCCATTCATCAAAAAAAGCCCAGTAATCTCCTTCATCAATTTTCTTAAATTCCCAGGTAGAAGGAGGATTAGCTACAATAGGGCGAAAATCACACCCTATTTTTTCCAGAAAATCTTCATGGGGACTGGCCAGCTGCTGGACAATATTTGCCGTATAGATCTCTTTTTCTTCCATCTGCCAGTATTGTCTCAATGTCTTATAGGCGTGAATGTTTATGGAAGTAACTTCGGTGCTTCCCACATCAATTGGAATTCTATCTGCTTCTTTATGATTTAAAATTATCTCTACTCTTTTCCGGGAAACCATTTTGAACTCTCCTTTATTCTTTTAAAGCACCGCCCAGTATTCCTTTCATAAAGTATTTCTGAGCCAGTAAAAAGAGCACAAATATCGGGATGGCAAGAACGATTGTAGCTGCCCCCACTTCGTTAAAGGCGATATTAAATTCTTGAACATAATCACCTAACCCTACGGGAACAGTTTTTAATTCATTTCTTTCCAGAAGGATCAGAGCAAAAGGGTATTCGCTCCAGCTCATTAAAAAGGCAAAAATGGCTGTTGTAATAAGACCAATTCTAGATAAAGGCAAGGCTATTCTAAAAAAAGAACCTATTCTGGAACATCCATCTACCATGGCCGCATACTCAAGTTCCTCAGGGATACTGCGAAAATTACCAATGGAAAGCCAAGTAGTAAAGGGGACAGCAAAAGAGGTATAAAGTAAGATCAAAGCAAGGTGGGTGTTGTAAAGTCCCATAGCACTGATAAGCTCGCTTATAGGAATGAGCAAAGCAGGACCAGGAAACATCTGGGAAATCAAGATAATCATGAGTAAAATTACCCATCCGGGAAATTTAAACCGGGCAAAACCATACCCAGCCAATGAAGAAATTAGTGTGGTTAGAAAAGTTGCAGGAAGAGAAACCTTAAAGCTATTTAAAACAAAGATACCCCAGGGACTGGCACCTCCCAGATGTTTTCCCTGCCAGGTTTTAATATATGGCTCAAAGGTAAACTCATGGGGCCAGAAAGTGGGTGGGATTCTAAAAACCTCGGCACTTGATTTAAAAGAGGTTATAAGTAGCCATGCAATAGGGAACAAAATAAATCCACAGATTACTGCAGCAATAACAGCAATCATTACTCTTTGGATAAAAGACCCTTTTTTCAATCTTTTTTTGACCATAACTTAAGTTCCCCTCCAAACTTTTCTGAAAACAAATAGATAAGCTAAACTTAAGGAAAGGATGAATATAAAATACAACATAGATGTTGCTGCAGCTTTTCCTACCTCCCAGTTATAAAAGCCTAATCTATATATATAGGTAGGCAGGATTTCACTGTAATGCACAGGACCACCTTGAGTGGTAACCCAGACAATAGTAAAATCCTTTAAAATAAAAAGGGAGATCAAAAGAGTCCCTATTATCAGAGGGTAACTTAGGTGAGGTATAGTTATATAGCGAAATTTCTGGTAAGAATCTGCTCCATCCACCTCTGCTGCTTCAAAAAGTTCTTTAGGTATACTCTGAATTCCCGAGAGAAAAAGAAGGGAGGCAAGAGGAGCTAATCTCCATACCAGGATGATTAAAAGAAGCCAGAGAACCAGATTAACATTGCTCAAAAGTCTAATTTCCTTTCCAGCAAGTGACTCTATTAGAAAACTGATAACACCCAAATCGGGATGATACATCCATTTCCAACTTACCGCTGCTATTATATTGGGAAGTAACCAGGGCAGTAAAATTAAGGCAGAAATTGTTTTGCTTCCCTTAAAACCGATACTTAGAAAAATACCAATACCCCCTCCTATACCAAGAGAGAGCAAAGTTCCAAAAACTATCCACTTAATAGAGTTCTTTAAAGATAATCTAAATACTTCATCAAGTATAACTTCTTTGTAGGTTTCCAATCCAACAAATTCAGTTCCAGGGATAAGAAAAGATTTACTGGTGAAGGAAAGTTTTATAGAGACAAATAAAGGATAAAAAATAAAAAGAACAACTATAGCTACAGCTGAGGATATAAAAAGATAACCACCAAGATTGCTTTTCTTTTTTAGTGAGAAATATCTTCTAATTTTAATCCTCCTGAATCTGCGATGTGCCCACCAAAAAGATAAAGGTGGGCACACCTAAGTGTCCTATTTGGATACTTTTTCCAGTATTTTCTGAGATTTCTCTGCTACTTTATCTAAAGCTTCCTTAGCACTTATTTCTCCAAGAAGAACTGACTGAATAGCCTTACCTAACTCAACTTCCATCTGGATAAGCCCTGGAAAAGCGGGCATAGGGAGAGAACCCTTAAAGAGTTCACCCCTTCTGTAAAGAGGAACAAGATCGGGGTAGCACTTGAGAAGATCAGGGGATTCCCAGTTTGCTTTAGTAGCAGGAACTCTTCCCGGAATAGGATCACCATCCCATCCCTGTTGAAATTCCTGGCTGGCAACAAAGTTAAGGTATTCCATTGCAGCCTCAGGATGCTTGCACCCGGTAGTAAGCATAAAAGCTGTTGTGGGAGCCATTATTGTGGAAGCAGGAGAAAAATTACCACTTGGCTTGGGATTACGAGGTGCTAAAGTTAATCTGTACTGAAATCCGGGTGCTGTTGCCACTTCTCCCTCAATAGCAGGTATCCAGGACATCCCAAGAGCCATAGCTCCCTGATTCTGGAAGAAAGCAAGGATAGCTTCATAGTAGTCAGTCTCTATAGCCGCCTCCGGAGCTAATCTCTCATTATAAAGATCCGCCCAAAGCTGCATTACATCTACTCCACCAGGTCCATTGATTACTACCTTTTTTCCATCTTCACTTAGCCATCTTCCACCGTTTGCCCAGACCATACCTTCAAAAATATTTACATCATTGGTAGTTCCAGCTCCAGGAATGATTATTCCTGCAATCCCCCTGGCTTTAAATTTTCGAGCTACTTCTTTTAACTCATCCCAGGTTGTAGGAGGGAGCAATCCCATCTCGGCAAACATTCGAGTATTATATCCCATCATAGTCGCCATATCAACATAAGT
>CAYZYX010000032.1:7638-19629 GCA_964482715.1 uncultured Clostridia bacterium | reverse complement strand
GAGTTTGGTGTGGATATAATGGAGGTTCAGGAAATAATAAAAATCCCTGAAATCACCAGAGTTCCCAAAGCTCCAGAATTTGTGGAAGGAGTGATTAACTTAAGAGGAGGTATTCTCCCCGTAATTGATTGTCGCCGACGTTTTGATCTTGAGCTGAAGGAATGGACAGATTCAAACCGAATTCTGGTGGTGAATATTGGAGGTAAAATGACCGGAATAATTGTTGATTCCGTTTCTGAAGTTCTTCGCCTGCCCGAGGATACAGTTGAGACCGCTCCTTCGCTTATAGGAAAAGCAGCGGAGTATCTGGAAGGAATAGGCAAACTGGAAGAACAAGGGCGCCTTATTAATCTGCTTAATCTTCAAAAATTTCTGGCTATAGAAGGGATAGATGAACTTTCAGAAAATCTCAAATCTGTGTCTCAGAAAAAAAGTGACATAAAGCAGGAGGGTAAAGTGGATGAGAAAGCTATCTCAGATGAAGCTCAATTTGTAGGTTTTAGATTAGGGGATGAAGAATATGCAGTGGGAATTTCCGAAGTTCAGGAGATCATCAGGGTACCTGAAATCACCAGAGTTCCTAAAGCTCCAGAATTTGTGGAAGGAGTGATTAACTTAAGGGAAAAAGTTCTTCCCATTATATCTCTTCGCAAAAGATTTTCCCTGGAAAACATTGAAAAGACAGATTCTCAACGTATCATAGTGGTAAATATAGATGGAATATCTACAGGAATGGTAGTTGACTCTGTGTCTGAAGTTCTTCGTCTGTCTAAAGATGCCATTGAACCACCTCCACCCATTCTCTCCGGCCTTGATAGCGATCACCTTCAGGGAATAGGTAAGATGGAGGATGGAAAAAGACTTCTTTTACTTCTTGATTTGCACAAACTTCTTACCAGAACCGAAAAGAAACAGCTGTCCCGGTTGAGTGAGGACAAAAAAGTTGATGATAAAAAGAGCCAGCAGGAGGCGAAAAAAATGGCCGAAGAAGAACAACTTGTTAGCTTTAAAATAGAAAATGAAGAATTTGGAGTAAATATTGAGGAAGTCCAGGAGATTATCAGGCTTCCTGAAATTACCAGGGTTCCCCAGGCACCTTTCTTTGTAGAGGGAGTAATAAACCTGAGGGGAAATGTCCTTCCTGTAATTGACCTTCGTAAAAGATTTGATCTTGAAGCTACCAAAAAGACTAATGCTACCCGAATTGTGGTTACCAATGTGGATAACAAGACAACGGGTATTATCGTTGACTCAGTTTCCGAAGTCCTCCGCTTGCCCAAGGATGCCATTGAACCACCTCCACCTATTGTGGCGGGTATCGAGGCCAAATATCTCCGGGGAATAGGTAAGCTTGATGACGGAAAAAGGCTTCTTATTTTACTTAATCTAAGGGAGATTTTGACTGTCCGGAAAGAGGATAAAGCAAAAAGAGAGACAGAATCGCCACCCATGAAACTGAAGATGGCTGGAGCAAAAATGGAAATTGAAAAAAAGACAGGGGTTGAGGCAAAAGAGAGTAAGGAGGAGAGAAAAAATCAGGTGGCAGAAAAAAAGAAAAAATGAGGAATGATTCCCAGTGGATGCACGGGTAATTGCTGTTGCCAATCCCAAGGGTGGATGTGGAAAAACTACGACAGCGGTTAACCTTGCTGCCTGCATTGCTAAACAGAAAAGAAGGGTTCTCTTAATAGACCTTGATCCTCAAAGAAGTGCAAGCCTGGGGGTGGGGATGAAAATTCTCTCTTCTTATCCTTCTGTGCGGGATTTTCTCCTCAATCTGCACCTGGGAGCTGAGAAGGTTATACATCCTACAATAGCCGAAAATCTCTGGATTTTGCCTGCTAATTCTTCTCTTGTGGAGGTAGAGAGAAAACTTCGAACCAGGGAGGGAGGAGGACTGGTGTTGAAAGAGAGATTAAGTCCTCTTATTGAACAGTACGATTACATTTTTATAGACACCCCTCCTTCTCTTGGTGTTTTAACCTTAAACGCTCTCACCTCGGCAGATAAAGTTATTATCCCTGTTCAGACCCAATTTTACGCTTTAACGGGCCTTGCCCAGCTTTTGAGTATGGTGGAGATGGTAAGAGAGAGAATCAGTCCAAATCTGTGCGAGGTAAAAATCCTTGCCACCATGTTTGATCCAAGAACAAGACTCAGTCATCTTATTTTAGAGGAGTTAAGGAAAAACTTTCACAGAGAACTCTTTAATACGGTAATTCCGGTCAGCACTAAACTGGCTGAAGCTCCAGGTTCTGGACTTCCTGTATCAATTTACGATCCCGGTTGCAGAGGAGCTTTAGCCTACCAAAAACTGGCTGTGGAGATAATATCCGGTGAAAAGGAAAAATCCTCTTAAAATAGATCTTGCAGAGATTATCAGGAATATACGGAGGGAAAGCTTATCCGGAGAGACCTTAAAAATCGTGGAGGAGGTTATCCCCTCACAGGAAAAATACTTGAGAGAGGGGATTATCTTTTATCAGAGGGAAGATTACGATAAAGCCTTAAAAATCTTTGAGAAAGCTTTAAAGCTAAATCCTGAAAGAGCTGAAATTTATTATCACAGGGGACTTGTTTATCAAGCCAGGGGACTCTGGAAGGAAGCTGCTTGTGAATATAAGAAAGCTCTTGAACTTAATCCGGAAGATGTTGAGGCTCGCAACAATTTAGGGGTAGTTTACTATAACCAGGGTAGACTTGAGGAGGCAAAAGAGCAGTTTAAAATAGTTCTTTCCATAAATCCTGACTTTGAAATAGCCAGGAAAAACCTGAGGTTGCTGGAGAAAAATGAAAGGTAAAGATACTCATTTAGAATTTGATTACCGGTATTTAAGGAAAAAAATTCTGGAAAAAAGCGGGATTGATCTTGATGCCTATAAACCACGTCAGATGCAACGCAGAATAAGAGAAATGAGTCAAAAAATGGGTTATTCTGATTTAAAACAGTACTGGCGCTTTCTGGAAAAAAACCCTTCCGAGTTTAGAAAATTCCTGGACTACCTTACCATAAACTGGTCTGAATTTTTCCGGGATCCGGATCGTTTTGAAGAACTCGAAAATAGCATAATTCCAGAACTTCTCAGAAAAACTCCCAATCTCAGGATATGGAGTGCAGCCTGTGCCGGAGGAGAGGAACCTTATTCTGTTGCTATTATTCTGGAAGAAAAATACCCTCAGGTGAGTACCCGGATTCTGGCTACCGATATAGATGAAGCTGCTCTGAAAAAAGCGAAAATGGGCATCTACGATAAGATGGCTTTGAGAAATGTCTCACCATCAAGACTGAATAGATTTTTTATCCCCAGGCAAGATAAATTTGCGGTAAGAGAGGAGGTAAAAAGAAGGGTGAGATTGAAAAAGTTTAATCTGCTTCAGGATGATTTTCCAAAAGGATTTTTCTGGCTTATTCTCTGTCGCAATATCATCATTTATTTTGAAGAGGAAATTAAAGAAAGATTGATAAGAAAATTTCACCATGCTCTAAAAAAGGAGGGGATTCTTTTTCTGGGAGGAACAGAGAAAATACTGAACCCCGAAGAGTTGGGGTTTAAACCTCGTGGGGATTGTTTTTACCAGAAGATATAATCCTTGTGGAGAGTATGAAAGTGAAAGAAAAGACAAAGATCATTGTCGGGATCGGGGAATTTAAGGTGGCAAAAGCTCCTGCTGAGCTTATTACCTTTAATCTGGGCTCCTGCGTTGGTATTGCCCTCTACGATGTGATGCACAAGATTGGTGGACTTGCCCACGTAGCTCTGCCCTGCTCTGCCAGTACGGGCAGTTTACATCAGCAAGATTCCAGATTCGCCGATGTTGCCCTTCCTCTGATGCTTAAAAAGATGGAGGAAATGGGGGCGAGGCGAAGTTTTATGGTAGCCAAAATTGCTGGAGGTGCTGATATGTTTGGTCTTCCTCCCGGGGCACCTTCCCAGTTTGATATTGGCAGAAAAAACGTGGAGAGAGTGAAAAAGTATCTGCAGGAGATCGGGATAATGATCGTTGCTGAAGAGATCCTCGGTAATATTCCCAGAACCATGGGATTTGACCTTGCCACGGGAAAGGTCATGCTTAAAACATCGCAAATGGAAACAAGGTATCTGTAAGGAGAAAAAGATGAAGCAAATTTTACCCAGATCTTCCTGGTCTAAAGGAAAGATAAAAGTTCTGGTGGTGGATGATTCGGCATTTATGCGAAAAGCTATAAGGCAAATCCTTGAGTCTGATCCCCTTATTGAAGTGGTTGGCATAGCAAGAGATGGAGAGGATGCTCTGGAAAAACTGGAAGAACTTAATCCTGATGTTGTTACTCTGGATATTAACATGCCAAGGATGGATGGTTTGACCTGCCTGAGGCACATTATGACTACTCATCCTTTACCTGTTGTCATGATAAGCTCTCTTACTCAGGAAGGAGCTCAGGAAACATTCAGGGCACTGGAGCTTGGAGCTGTTGACTTTATCCCTAAACTTTCAGGAACGATTTCTCTTGATATAGGTAAACAGAAAGATGAGATAGTTGCCAAGGTGAAGGCAGCTGCCTTTGTCAGAGTAAAAAAAGGGAAAGGTCTTTCAACTTTAAAGGTGGTCAGACCAAAAATTTCTGCCAGGAGACCGGAGAGAAGGGAGGTTATTCCTCAAAAGGTGGTGACTATAGGGGTATCTACCGGTGGGCCTCAGACTCTAATGAAGATAATCCCCTATCTTCCTGGAGATCTTCCCGCGGCTTTACTGATTGTTCAACACATGCCTCCCAATTTCACCCGTGCTTTTGCCGAAAGACTTAACAGTGCAAGTGCCCTTGAGATAAAAGAAGCCGAAGCCGGAGATGTAGTTGAGGAAGGTAAGGGGTATCTTGCTCCGGGGGACTATCACATGACTGTGGCAAAGAGAGCTCTGGGGAAAGGAGCCATTATCAGGTTAAGTAAGGAGCCTTCCAATACACTTCATCGTCCCTCAGTGGATGTCACCATGTTTTCAGTAGCCGAGCTTTACGGAAAAAATACGGTTGGAGTAATACTTACGGGTATGGGTTCAGACGGAGCCGAGGCAATGGTGGAAGTGAAAAGAAGAGGGGGTAAAACCATAGTTCAAGATGAAGAGTCTTCCATAATATTTGGCATGCCCAAAGCAGCCATTGAAAGAGGATGTGTGGATATGGTGGTAAGTGTATCAGGGATGGCTCAGGCAATAGTTGAAGCAGTAGAAAGCTGAGGAGGTTTTAAATGGATGACAGGGATTTAAAATTTACCCGGTTGGAAAAGATGGCTAAAAGTGAGGATGAGGAAGAAAGAAGAGAGGCAGCCCATCTTCTTGGTGATCTAAAGAACAAAGGAGGTGTTAGAGTTTTAATAACACTTCTCCAGGATCCATGCGGTGCTGTTAGAGAGGCAGCAGCTGGTGCATTAAAAAAAATTGACAGAAAAGAGGTGATCCAAAAACTTATATCCCTGCTTTACTCTGAAGAAGTTTATATCCGCAACATGGCTATTGAAATTCTGGAAGAAATAGGAGAAAAAGCTGTGGAGGATATTGCTTCTCTTCTCCAGGATAAAAACCATGATATCCGAAAGTTTGCCTGTGATATGCTGGGAAATATCAAAAATTCCAGGGCAACTGCTTATCTTATTTTAGCTCTGGATGACCCCCATATAAATGTTGCCTGTGCTGCCTGTGAAGCACTTGGAAATATACGGGATAAAACTGCCACCGGAGCACTCATCAGAGTAATAACTGAAAAAAAGGATAAATGGCTTACCTGCTACGCTGTGGAGGCACTGGGGAAGATAAAAGACCCTCAGGCAACCAAAGTTTTGATGAAACTTTCCTCAAGCAAGGAACCGCTAATACTTTTTGCTTTAATTAAAGCCTTTGGTGAAATAAAGGATATTCAAATGGTAAGAAAGCTTTTCATGTGGCTGGACTCGCCTCCTCTAAGTAGCGCAGCTCTGGAGACTCTTGCCAGAATAGCTATGGAAGCTCCGGAAAAAATCCGGGAAATACTTCGGAAGGAACCGAAAAAGCTTGATGTTATCCGTGGTTTTCTTAAAGAGCCTACCTGGGGGGTAAAAAAGAACGCAGCTTTACTTCTCGGTGTTGCCAGGGATAGAAAAGCTGTACCGCTTTTAGTTTGTCTCTTGGACGAGCACGATGAAAAGACAAGAGAGCAAGCTATGAAAGCTTTGCTTCAAATTGACCCTGAACTTACCGGTCTTCCATTTGAGGCAAAGGAAAATGCAAGGGAGCTTTTGGAAACTCTCATTTATGACAACGATGAGAAGATAAGAAAACTTGCCTGCAAAGCACTTGAAAAACTCGGCTGGTTTTCCCAAGAGTTAAGTGACTGACAATAAGGAGTTTTCCCATGGAAATAATCGGTCTTTCTCAAAAGGATTTCAAGTTATTCCAGAGTTTTATCAATAGAAAAACAGGGATATTTTTTGATGAAAGAAAAAAATATTTTCTGGAGTCAAGAATATCCTCGCGAATGGAAGAGCGGGGCCTGGCAGATCCACAGGAATACTGGCACCTGATCAATACTGATGCTGAGGAGTTTTCCAGCTTTATAAGCAGTATAACTATTCCGGAAACCTATTTTTTTCGTGATTATCCTCAGCTCAAGATGTTTGCCGAAGAGATTCTACCCCTTGTTTGTAATACCAAGAGGCAGAAATACAGTAAAACTCTCAAAATATGGAGTGCAGGTTGTTCAACAGGAGAAGAGCCCTACACCATTGCCATTATTCTTCTGGAGATGATAGAGGATTTAATTTCCTGGAGTGTGGACATACTGGGCACCGATATAAGCAAAAAAGCTCTCCAGAGATGTCAGGAGGCTATTTATTCTCCCAGATCGGTAAAGGACGTTCCCTATGAATACAGGAAAAAGTATTTTATTTCTACCAGTACTCACTATCAGGTTAAACCTCAGGTTAAAAAACTGGTTAGATTTGATTACTTTAATCTGGTAGATGATAACAAAATGAGGGTGATGAGAGGGTTTGATTTTATATTCTGCAGAAACGTGCTCATATACTTTGATTTTGAAAGTAGCAAGAAAGTGATAAGTTATTTCTATGATGCACTTAATAAAGGCGGGTTTATTTTTCTTGGTTCAAGTGAATCTATTTCAAGGCTCAGTGCAGCCTTTAAACTGGTCAGGTTTAAAAATGGCCTTGCCTACATGAAAGAATAAAAAAGGAGGGATAGATTAAGATGAAAAAAAGTATTCTTGTGGTGGATGATTCAGCAACAATAAGAGCACTGCAATCTTTTATTCTCCAATCGGCTGGATTTGAGGTTGATACAGCCGCAAACGGAATAGAAGCTCTGGAAAAACTTTACAGGAAAAATTTTGACCTGGTGGTGGCGGATATAAATATGCCCAAAATGGACGGATTAAAGATGATTGAGATACTGAGAAAACAGGATATTTACCGGGACCTGCCCATTATCATTGTAACCAGCGAGGAAGAGGAAGAGGACAGAGAAAAGGGGCTTAAAGCAGGAGCAAATGTATATCTTGTGAAGCCAACCGATCCCAAAACACTGGTGATGAATGTAAAAATGCTTCTTGACTAATTTTTCTTAAAAAAGAGGAAGAATATGAACGAGTTTTTGAGTGACCCTGAGATAGTAGGGGAATTTGTAACTGAATCACGAGAACATCTTGAAAGTCTGGAGCCAAAATTACTCCAGCTGGAAAAAAATCCAGAAGATCAGGAACTTTTAAATGCCATATTTCGTACCTTCCATACTATAAAAGGCTCTTCTTCCTTTTTGGGTCTTGTCCAGATAACTGAACTATCCCATAAGCTGGAGAATATTCTGGACAAATTGCGTAAGGGTGAATTGAAGGTTAATTCGGAGATCATTGACCTTCTCTTTAAGGGAATGGATCTGCTCAGGTCACTTGTTGAAGATGTAGCCAGTGGACAGGAGGAAAAGATAAAGAAAATAACCAGTTATTCTCTTGAAGAAGTTAATGAACTTATCTGCAATTTGCAGAAAGTCCAGGAGAAAAAAAAGGAGGTTAAAGAAAGAGCAGAGAACTTTAGAGAGAAAGAGGAACCAGATAAAGAAAAGGAGATATTCCTTAAAGCTGCCTACCAGCATCTTTCAACCATTGAGGAATGTTTACAGGGTCTTGAAAAGGACCCATCCAACTTTGATTTTATTGATGGTCTTTTCAGAGCAGCTCACTCCCTAAAAAGTTCCTCCGACTACATGAAATTAACCCAGGTTAAGCTCCTGGCTCAAAAACTGGAAGAGATCCTGCAAAAGATCAGGGATAACAGAATACCTGTTTCATCCAGACTTCTTGAAGGTTTCAAGTCAGGATATCAGGTTCTGGTTCAGTTCATGCAGAATTACGAGAAAGGTAAAACCAGGGATTTTAATTTTCGAGATATCATAGAGAAGATGGAAAAAATTTTTGAAGAAGACAGAGAAAAAATTCTGCCAGAAACTCTCGCAAAAACCATCTCTAAGGATAAAAAAGAGATTGTAGAGAAAACAATAAGAGTTCCCGAGGCAAAATTAGACAAGCTTATGAATCTGGTAGGAGAACTGGTGATAAACCGCAGCACTTTCTACTCCATTGTGCATAAAATTGAAGAAGGAAGAGAAGTTTCCAGGTTGTGTCAGGAGATAAAAGAGGCAGCACAGACCATGCGTAGAATAACCACCGAGTTGCAAATGACAGTTACAGAGCTTCACATGCATCCCATTAAAACACTTTTTGGCAGATTTCCACGACTGGTAAGGGACCTGTCAAAAGAAAAAGGCAAGAAAATAAACCTGGAAATCTCCGGTGAGGAGACACGGCTTGATAAAATGATGATTGAAAAAATGGCTGACCCCATCATTCACCTTGTCAGAAACGCTATTGATCACGGGATAGAGACTCCCGAGGAGAGAAAAGCCAAAGGAAAAAACCCCTGTGGAACCATAAAACTGTCTGCCTTTCAGGAGGGAGAAAATGTTATAATTCAGATTGAAGATGACGGTCGGGGAATGGATCCCGAGTTTCTACGGGAGATGGCTGTTAAGAAAGGGATCTTAAGTGAGGAAAAGGCAAAACTTTTAAGTGAAAAGGAGTGTCTTGAACTTATATTTCTCCCCGGGTTCAGCACTGCCACCAGGGTTACCGATCTTTCTGGACGAGGGGTGGGAATGGATGTGGTAAAAGACACCGTTAAGAAACTAAATGGGGAAGTAGAGATAAATACCCGGTTAGGAAAGGGAACCAGATTCACCATGAAGCTTCCTCTCACTCTGGCTATAACAAATGTCCTTTTAGTGGAAACGGGGAAGCAGTTTTTCGCTATCCCTTTAAGTTCAATTAGAGAAACTGTAAAAGTTTTAGAAGATGAGATAAAATGTGTTTTGAATAAAAAAGTTATAACTCTGAGAGGTAAATTGCTGGGTGTGGTTGACCTGCGGGATCTTCTCAATATCAATATCAGGACAAATTCAGACAGGTGGTTTTCCATAGTTGTCATTCAGGCAGAAGGAAAAGAGGTGGGTCTAATTGTTGACAAGCTGCACAGTCAAGAAGAAATCGTTATTAAGCCGCTTGAAGGGATTGTAGCCAATACTCCAGGAGTTGCGGGAGCAACAATTCTGGGGGACGGAAGGGTAATTCCTATTCTCGATACGACAAAACTTATCCAGATGGCAACTGGTTAATACGTAATTTAACCCTTTATAATAGCCGAACTTTCCAGGTCTTTTATCTCTTGTTTTTCCGTAAAATGAATTAAGACAATCTTTTTACCTATATGTGATAACATTCACATCTAAAACTCTGCAGTCAACGTAAATAATGTGTTAATGGGATACCCGTGAACCATTTTATCTTATTTCCCACAAAAAAACCTGCCCTAATATCAGGTTTATTTTGCTTGACAGAAAAATCTCCTCTGATATAATGATATAAGTAAATAAAAATATACTTATATAAAATGCCAGAAATTGACACGAGATTAGATAGCCTGGTAAAGATTTGCAAGGCTTTGTCAGATCCAACAAGATTAAGAATATTTTTATTTCTTACAAAGAGAAGTCTCTGTGTGAATGCGATAGTAAACTTCCTTAATATTTCTCAACCTGCTGTATCCCAGCATTTAAGAGTTTTAAGGGAAGCAAGGCTTGTCAGGGTAGATAAAAGAGGTTACTGGATGCATTATTCGGCAAATTTTGACAAATTAAAAGATTTTTTAGACATTCTTTCAGAAATAGTACAAGAAAACAGAACCTCAGAAAAAATGTGCAGGCGGGTTAAAAATGGCTGAAGGTCCAGTCATTAAGGCATCATCTCTTAAAAAGGTTTATGGGAAAACTGTAGCTGTTGATAATGTAAGTTTTGAGGTGGAAAAAGGAGAAGTTTTTGGGTTTCTCGGACCAAATGGTGCAGGAAAAACAACCACTATTCGTATTCTCACCGGGGTCATTATGCCTGATGGGGGAAAGGTAAGAATATGTGATATAGATGTTAAAAAGGAACCTCTTTTTGCTAAAAAAATTATGGGGGTTGTGCCGGAGGTGTGTAATGTTTACGTTGATCTTTCTTCCTGGGAAAATATGATGCTCGCCGGGAAGATTTACGGGGTAAAAAGAAAAGAGAGAAAGAAAAGAGCTGAAGAACTTCTTAAAAAATTTGAGCTCTGGGAAAGAAAAGATGAAGAGACAAGAAGATTTTCCAAAGGGATGAAACAAAAACTTGTCCTTGCCATGTCCTTAATTCACGACCCTCAGGTTTTATTTCTTGATGAGCCCACCTCAGGACTTGATGTGCAAAGTAGCAGAATAATAAGAGAAATGATAAGACAATTGGGACAAAAAGGAAAGACTGTTTTTTTAACCACCCACAACATTGAGGAGGCAAACATTCTCTGTAACAGGATTGCTATTATAGACAGGGGAAAGATCGTTAAAACTGACTCCCCTGAGAGGTTAAAAAGTGCCTTCAGCAAGACTCAATCTATTGAGGTTGCCTTTGACGGGAAGATGAAGGAAAAGGTAGAAGAACTTCAGAATATTTCTTATGTAAGCGAATGCAGGATGATGGGAGATAAATTCCGTCTATATACAGAAGAGCCTGATAAACTTATAAGAGAACTTGTAAGGTTTGCTGAAAAAAATAATCTTAAGTTTATTTCTCTTAAAATGCTTGGACCAAGCCTTGAGGATGTTTTTGTGGCCTTAATTGAAAAAGAGGGAAGGAAAGATG
Source organism: uncultured Clostridia bacterium (assembly GCA_964482715.1). Lineage (GTDB taxonomy): Bacteria > Aerophobota > Aerophobia > Aerophobales > B3-G15 > CAYZYX01. The sequence continues at coordinate 8,396 of CAYZYX010000032.1, read as the reverse complement.
ATGGATAAGCGATACGCAAAGATACTTTTTTATACTTTAAGATCTTCTCTTGTAGTGGTACAAAAAGATGCTCGTATTTATTACCTTAAACCTCCTGTTATTATTTTCGGTATTCTTTTTCCGGTATTTTTCTTCTTAGCCTTTTCACTTGGTAGAGAAATTGTACCAGATGTTCTTGTGCCTGGTCTTATTAGTATGACCTTATTTTTTACCTCTTCCTCGGTTGGTCCTTTAATTACTCCCTGGGAAAGAAATGCAAAAACATACGAAAGACTTCTTGCATCACCCCTTTCCCTTACCTCGATCCTCCTTGGTGATATGCTGGCAGGAGTGATTTTTGGTATAATAATTTCTCTGGTTCCTCTTTTAACAGGAATTTTCATTTTTAAGGCAGAGGTTTTTCATCCCTTTCTTCTTGCCGGGGGTGTTATTCTCTCAGCCTTTTGTTTTTCCTCACTTGGTACGCTTCTTGCTGCCCCTGCCACAGAGGCTCCCTCCCAAATAATGATGCTTTCCGCTCTTGTGAGATTTCCCCTTATATTCATAAGCGGGATATTTATTCCTGTTGAGATGCTTCCCTTCTGGGGGAAAGCGATTGCCTTTATATCTCCCCTTACCTTCACTACTGATATAATACGCGATAGTCTCTACCAGAAAGGGTTTTATCCTTCTTCTCTTAATCTGACAGTGCTTTTTCTTTTTTCTTTTTTCTTTTTTGTCCTGGCATTAAAACTTCACAGGAAAAATATTTTAAAATT
>CAYZYX010000032.1:0-7538 GCA_964482715.1 uncultured Clostridia bacterium | reverse complement strand
GGGGAATTACCTTTCCTGACAAAAATGAAATCTTATCTATAATACTTTATGAACATATAATCATAAAAGGACTTGTATAAATAGAGAATCTTATACAGATAAAGAAGTTTATGAGGCTCTGGCAGAGTATTTCAAGGCACTTTCTCATCCCACAAGAGTCAGAATCGTAGAGTATTTGAAAAAAGGAGAAAGATGTGTGTGTGAGATTTTCCCCTATCTGGGGGAGGAGCAATCCAATATCTCGCGTCATCTTGCTGCTTTAAAAAGAGCAGGAATACTTTCCTCTCGAAAAGAGGAAGTGAGTGTTTTTTATAAGGTTCAGGATGAAAATGTGTTTAAAATACTTGATCTTGTTTTATCCTCTGTAAAAAGACTGGCAAGGGAAAAAGCCACTATATTAAGTTAAATTTTCATCAAAATATAAGAGCTTTGATGAACATTAAAACACAGGAGAATCATCACTGAGGTATGTGAGAAGAAAAGATTTCCTTCAGGTTAACTTTAAGATTTTCTATTATATTAACTGTCACAGTTTCGTTCTTGGAGAATGTTCCTCTTAACTTGAATTTTCCCTCTTTTAATACGTATACCTCAATTTTTTCCTCGTCCGGATAAACTATCCAGTATTCTCTTACTCCAAAGTGCTCGTAAAGGTCTTTTTTGAATTTGGCATCTATCTTTTCACTTGAAGAAGAAGTTATTTCTATAATCCACTCAGGGGCACCAAATATGCCCTCTTCCTTTATTATTTTTAGTCTCTTTTGGGAAATAAAGACTATATCAGGTTGAACTACATTCACTGAACTGAAGACTACATCTACAGGAGCATTATACACTTTGCCTACGCTGTGTTCTTTCACAAACCTTCGAATAATAAATCCCAAGGTTCCGGAAACATCCTGATGGAGGGGAGAAGGTGCAGGAGTCATAAATAGTTTACCCCCTATAATCTGATAGGTCTTTCCGTCGTTGGGGAGTCCTCGATAATCCTGGTAAGTCCATATATTCTGGTTTAAATCAATAAGAGGAGCTTCCATTAAATCTAACCTCCTTTTTGTTTTGACCCTGGAGGTTTAAAAACCTGCGTGGCTGCTTGTATTATAGCACAACATATATTTCGGTCAATGTAATCTCTCTAATTTCGGAAAAAATCTGTCATCCAGGAGAATTAGAGACAGTTACAGCTATAGCAGAGCTTACCGATGATGATTGAGTGGTTTGAGGAAAAATTTGTTCATCAACTAACTAACCTTCTCCTCAAGCAGGCTGCAGGTTCAAAACAGGTTTCTACAGCGAACGTATCTCCTGTTTCATAAAAACTACGTAAGATACAGCAAAACACAGGAGCATTAAAGCCACAAGTTCCACAAATTCAGGCCAGACTATTATCAAACTCTGCGATAGAGAAAGAGGGGAGGGAATTAGACCGCTTATTTCGGCAGGATTTATAAAACCAAATATCCTGACAGATGGATTAAGCACCGCTGTTGCAATCTGTTCAAATAAAGTAGCAGGAGATATGCGCATAATTGCTCTTCTGATTGCTTCGTTTTTAGCTATGACCTCTGGCGTGGTTACAGCAGGAACGGGAACAAGCTGATCGGCAATAACACTTGCGATCATATATATAAAAAAGGTGAAAAAAATCCACATCATTATGGAGGTAAGAGCAGAACTGGATGTTCGTCTGAACAGTATAGAAAACAGAATTCCGAGGCTTAACCAGAAACCCACATAAACGACACTGGCCAGGTAATAGACACTCATCCTGATAATCTCTTCCAGGTTGGGAAAAATCCCCAGTGTCCAGATTCCCAGACCTAACAGAATCAAAAAGATGCTCAGAAACATTATGGCAATGGTTGCCAGACCAGCCAGAAATTTTCCATTGATAAGAGAGTCCCTGAAGACGGGCTGAGACAGTACTACAGATATAGTTCCCCTTGACCTCTCTGAACTTATAGCGTCAAATCCCAGAATAAGACCTATCAGGGGCCCGAAAAAGCTTATAAAGAAGGTAAACGAAGGCAGGGCACCTGCAGAAGAAATGAAAAATCCCAGAAGCAAAAATTCAGATGGCAATCTCGTAAAATTTGCCATGTTCTGGCCAGCTAAGTAGGCGGTGGAAATTCCGGTTAAACAGATAATAATAAAGAGTATAAGAAATCTTTTGCTTCCAAAATAATCAACCAGTTCCTTCCAGAATATGACAGTTATGCCGGCCATTTATTCTTCTCCCCTGAAATATCTCACATAAATTTCTTCCAGGGTGTAATCCTGAGTTTTTAAAAGTAAGGGTAAGACACCGTTTTCTACAGTTATTTTTGAGATTTCTGCTCTCAAATCACGCGAGCAGGTTATGATTAAAAAATCTCCAGATTTTTCAATCTTCTCAACTCCTTCTTGTTGGTGAAGAGATTCTATAAGTTTATCAGATAATCTGGACACCTGAAGCTGGACTTTTACCTTACCCTCTCCGACTACTTTTTTACCCACCTCGTCCAAGGAACCTTCTACTACCAGCTTTCCCCTGGACATGATGCCTATACGGTCACAGATTCTTTGAACCTGGTGAAGTAAATGAGAAGATAAAAGGATGGTGATTTTCTGTTCCTCTTTCATTTTTCTTATTAACCCCAAGATCTGTTCCACTCCTTCAGGATCTATCCCCAGTGTAGGTTCATCCAGAATTACGAACCTGGGTTCTTTTACCAGAGTAGCTGCTATCCCTAATCTTTGCAACATCCCCCTTGAGAATTTACCAACTTCACGTTCTGCCACTTCAGAAAGTCCCACCAGGGATAAAACTTCCTCCATCTTTTCTCTGGCCTTCTTTTCAGGGATGCCATTTAACCTTGTGATGTAAAGAAGGTTTTCTCTGGCTGTTAGATCATCATAAAATCCAACATTTTCTGGGAGATAACCGGTAATTTTTTTGACCTGCAGAGGGTTTTTTGTAGCATCATAGCCAAAAACTTTAACTTCACCTGATGAAGGTTCAGTAAGCCCTAAGAGCATCAATATGGTGGTTGTTTTTCCTGCACCATTTGGTCCAAGGAACCCAAAAATTTCACCTTCTTTTATCCAAAGGTTTAATCCTTCAACAGCCTTAATTCCATCGTAGGCTTTAGTAAGCTGATTTGTTTCTACCACCCATTCCATTTTATCTTCTCCCCAGTTTTACAAATATTCCGACAAGAGCAACTATTATTACTATTACAATTCCAATTCCCACCCATCCCCAGAGAGTTGACCTTTTTACTGTAACTCGCAGATCAATCGCATCCTGATCCTGTTTACCAATAGCTTTTACAGTGAACATGTAGTCCCCGGGGAGCGTCCTCGGGGGACTGACTATGGTCAGTCTCACCTTCTCTGGTTTCTTTACCTGCTGGTAAGGAGAAAGGGAAGAGATCTTTTCAGGATCAAAAGATATCTCCCAGTTTTTGGGAGTATCGGTGGCAAAAAAACTTATGTCCTCCACAGGTGCTGAACCCTCGTTCCAGACAAAAAGATTTAAATTTTCCTTTTCCCCTGCTATTATATCAAGGTTCAATCTGCCAGTTTCTGGTCTTACTTTCAAAGTATAAGTGCCGGTGACTTTTGCTTTCAGATCCAGGGTTTTCGTTTTATTTTCTGACTTTACGACAAACTTAACCGGATATTCACCCTTTGAGACATTCGGGGGTGGAATTAACGTGAGAAGGAGATTTTCTGAACTTTTAGAATCAACTTTAATAGAAGAAATCTTTCTGTCCTCCTCCCATCGTGGTGTGCAGTAGGCCACCCATCCATAGGGATATTCGGCTCCCAAATCAAGAACCATTGATTTTTCGGTATTGTTCTTCACGGTCATTGTAAACTTGAATTCTCTACCGGCAGGATTTTCAATGGTGGGATAATCGGCTGTAAGTTCTATATCTTCTACACCCTCTTCGAGTACTTCTTTTTCTTTTTTCAGGTAAATGGTCAGGGTCGTAACCTGCTGAATCTCTTTATCCTTGGTGACGCCCTTAACGGTGAAGGTGTATTTTCCTTCCTTGGCATCCTCAGGAGGCTTGGCATAAAATTTTAATGTCACAGAATCATCCGGATCCTTGGTAAGTAAACTTACACCTTGAATTTGCAATTTGTCCCATCTTGTTTCAATACCGAACTCCCAATTTTTGGCTTTTTGTTCAGGAAATATGGAAAGAAATATTTGTTCTTCTTTTTCTCCCGTGTTAACTACCATGAGGTCAAGTTCTGCTTTTTGTTCCCCTCTGATAACGACCGTTGGATATTTAAAAAGAAGTAAAAATCCTCTCTTTGTTGCAGTTTTCCCGGGTTGACAGATTGTAAAAATGGTGGAAAATAAGATGAATATAAATACTAAAAATAGCGGCAGGGTCAGTTTTTTCATTTTATACCTCCTGGGAGAGACTTACAGCAGAAAAAATATAATGTTAGGTTACTAATATTTTTATAAAATTGTGTTTCTATGTCAACCGGGGAATTTCTGAAATTGGCATGGTTTGTTCATGAAAAATAAATAAGAGGGGTAAAAAACTGAAGAGAAAGGTTTTTCTTCCAATGTTAATTTTTTTAATGTGCCTTTGTTTTCTTCATTTTCCATTCTCTTCAAAAGTTTTGGCTTTGAAACTGGAAGGAAAATTTTTTCTGCCCTTAACTTTATTTACTCTCCCTTTTCTATTTTCCCAAGACGAAAAAATCATGGAAGAGATCCCTGATAGACTGGAAAGTAAGTTAAGCAAAAGCGCATGGGAAACATTTAGCGCCTTAGGCGATGGAAAAGTGGAGCTTTTAACCTTAGGTGCTATTTACCTGCTACCTCAAGAGTATCACCGGCAAAGCGTGCGTCTTGCTTTTAAATCCATGATAAAGGCAAGTCTATATACCTGGATACTTAAAGTTTCCTTTGGCCGGGCAAGACCTTATGAAAAAGAAAAGGGATTTTTTGGTCCCAGCTTGACCCACCATTCCTTTCCTTCCGGACATACAGCAACCATATTTGCCATTGCTAAGGTTTTTGGGGAAAGATACAAAATAAAAAAAGCCACCTATCTTCTGGCAACATTAACAGGTGTCTCGCGGGTTATTTTAAAAAAACATTACCCCACAGATGTTATTGCAGGAGCACTTGTTGGCTATCTTGCCGGAGAAGAGGTTTTAAATAATAATGGAGGGGATGGTAGAGTGATATTTTTACCAGATAAGGAAGGACCCAAACTTCTGGTTAGCCTTAAATGGTAGTTCAAGATTTTTCCTTTTCAATTTCTTTTTTCCAGGCTTGAACAACTTTTTCCAGTTCATCTAACTCTCTTCTAAATTCTTCCAATCTTTCTAAGATCGGATCTGGTAGATCTCCATGATCCAGACTTATTCCTGGAACCCTCCTCCCTTTATGTCTTACTATTCTTCCAGGAACACCAACGACAGTGCAATCCGGAGGAACATCCCGAATCACCACTGAACCAGCACCTATTTTGACGTTATTTCCTATCTTTATGTTACCAAGAATTTTAGCTCCCGCAGCTACTATTACGTTGCTACCAAGGGTAGGGTGCCTTTTCCCTTTCTCCTTACCTGTACCCCCCAGGGTTACACCCTGATAGAGGGTTACGTTATCTCCAATCTCTGCTGTTTCCCCGATAACCACCCCCATTCCATGATCAATAAAAAAACCCTTCCCGATTTTTGCTCCGGGGTGGATTTCTATACCTGTAAAAAATCGCACTATTTGAGATATAAGCCTTGCTAAAAAATAAAATTTGTGTTGATACAGGGAGTGAGCAATTCTATGCCAGAATATTGCATGTAACCCTGGATAAAGAAGCACTTCCCATATACTCCTTGCGGCAGGGTCCCTTTCAAATACAGCTTTTACATCCTCAAACATATTCTTTACTCCCAAGTTAGTGCTTGTAGATCAAAATTTGTTTTTTCATTTTATACAAATTTAAGATGAAATCAAGTTATTTGCCCTTCCATCCCAACTATCTTTTTCTCAAAACTTACGGGTATCTTAGGTCTGCTGCTGAAGCTGACAGAAATAAGAATATCGGTAAAATTAAAAATGCGTTAACGATTACGAAAAAACCAGTTTCGTTTTTTCTTTTATTTATCAGAAGATAAAGAGAGTCTTTCCATTGTTTACCGGAAACGATTACAATTAAAATTAATGAAAAAATGAGAAAGTGGCTAACTTCATCGGCAGAGATGGGGTATCTATTAATTCTCCCCAGTATGGTGGTTATCTTTAGCATCATAATCTGGCCAATCCTGTATTCAATTTACCTGAGCTTCCATCAGTTATATCTGGTTCGCCCAAAGGAATTCCCTTTTGTTGGGCTGGAAAATTACCTCAAAATATTATCTAACCGTGTTTTTTGGGCGGCTGTTGGACGTACCTTTTACTTTACAGGGGTTAGTGTTGGAGCGGAGATTATCCTGGGCCTGGGAATAGCCCTGGTTTTAAATCAAGATTTCAAGGGAAGGGCCTTTATGAGAGGATTGATAATACTTCCCTGGGCACTTTCTTCAGTCGTGAACGGGATGATGTGGAAATGGATATATGATGGCAGGTATGGGGCACTGAATGGAATTCTTCTGCAGTTAGGGTGGATTGACTCTTACAAGATATGGCTGGCAGATCCTAAAGTGGCAATGAACTTTGTTATAATAGCGGAAATATGGAAAGAAACGCCGGTTGGTGTGCTTTTTATTCTTGCGTCTCTCCAGACTATTCCTTCATCTCTTTATGAGGCTGCTAAAGTGGATGGGGCAAGTACATTCCGCCGTTTTATCCATATAACCTTGCCTCTCCTGAGACCCATTTTACTTCTTCTTATTGTTATTAAATCGGTATGGGCAATAAGGGATAGCTTTGACATAGTTTATATGATAACAAGGGGTGGTCCTGCTGAAAGCCCAGTCTTTAGCTATAGGAAGCTTGTCCATATGGACAGAATTATTTCACGACCCCGATCTTCTGAAACTGTATCCCTACTGGAAGCAGTTTGGAGAACAGGCTAAATACCTGCGTGGGTTGCCTCAGATTACCTGGTACTCTGAATTTTCCCGTGTATGTCAAATAGAAGTCATGAATGCTTTAACACAGGTTAAAACTGTTGAAGAAGCCACCAGAGATATGATGAAAGCAATAGAAGCTATAGAAAAGTAAAATGTGAATTTAAGGGAATAAAAAAATAGCCCGCAAATAAAACTATCAACTGATTCTCTGTGACACAGATGAAGATCATCAAATAGAAAGAGAGGGCCTTAAAATCGTGACGGAAAAAGGGGAACGTGCTCTTGTAAGTTATCCGGGCTGAACTTTGATGTCACCAGCAGACTTTTTGCCAGGCTCCAGAATTCAGGAAAAACCACCATACTGGACACAGGATGGGATCCCTCTGACTGGCCGGGACGGCATATAGAGGAAATTAAGGGACTTTTAAAATATACCGATATTTTTCTTCCCAATCTGGATGAGGCAAAAGTAATTACTGGAAACAGGAACCCTGTTGAAATATTGA
>CAYZYX010000031.1:0-23010 GCA_964482715.1 uncultured Clostridia bacterium | reverse complement strand
GCCGCCTCCCACAGGTCAGAAAGGTGGACCCGATCAGGAGGGGATTGAAACGAATTGCTCGTTTTGTTATAGAAAAACAGAGAATCAAAGTCAGAAAGGTGGACCCGATCAGGAGGGGATTGAAACATTTTCTCTAATAACTTCTTATCTTCTAAGATACAGCTGTCAGAAAGGTGGACCCGATCAGGAGGGGATTGAAACATTAAACTTACATTTATCACTCTCACGCTTTTTATAAGTCAGAAAGGTGGACCCGATCAGGAGGGGATTGAAACATAAGATTATACAGTTTGATCTGAAATGGTGCTATTTGTCAGAAAGGTGGACCCGATCAGGAGGGGATTGAAACATCACCTACCAAAACAAAACCAGATTTTTTTCTTTTTGAAGGTTGACTGGATGGCTTTTCTTTGTTATTTTTTAATCAGAATGGCTTCCTTAATCAAATGGGAGGTGTGAAACATGATTTATGAAAAGAGGGTTGTTTCAACTACTATATGGGGGATTATCTTTGGTTTCATTTCATGGGGACTTATTGGTATCTCTGGAAAAGTGTCTCTTTTCGGGGCCATAGCTATTATCCTCTGGTGGAGTTTACTTGGCTTTACCGTAGGAATTAGCGCCTGGAAAATCAAATGGTGGCTTCACGGAATCTTACTTGGACTTTTTTTCTCAATCCCGGCTGGATTTTTCTGTCTATGGTCAAAACTGGGTGTAGGAATGGGGTTTGTACTTCCAATTATTCTGGGAATTATTTTTGGACTTCTTATTGAGCTTTTAACCACGGTAGTTTTTAAGGCAGAAATGCGAGAGGCAAAAGAAAAAAAGGAAGAGGCAAAAGAAGAATAAATCTTTTGCCTCTTCTAAGTTTGTAGAATTTGGATTTAACTTAAATTCTTATAACACAGAAAATTTTTTCTGCTTCTTTATGTCTTAAAGATTTAAATTTTTTTCAAATTCCTGTATTTCCTTTTTTCCTTTAAGAACACCTACTTCCAAAGTAAACTCCCGAATCTCACCAGGTTTAATCATGCAAAGAGTTCCTCCTTCTCGTTCCTTTGCCCTACCAGCCACATGGCAGTTTGCCGGTTCCATTCCTACCACATATTCACCTTCTCCCATCATCTTCCACTCTACAAAATTAGGAAGCTGTTCCTTCTTATAAATAATGTAAACACCCAATCCATCTCCTTCCAGGTTTTCATTAACCAGCGCACATTTTACAAATCCGTCTTTGTTCTCCTGCATTTTATGGTAGTAAACCTTTTCTTTAAAATAGGGAATAGGAGCGGTAAAGAGTGCATACTCTTCCTTTCCTTCCTCTGCTTCTTCATCTCGAGGTATTGCTTTTGTGGTGGGAGATATCAAACGCGAACCTTCAGCCACCACAGGAAAACCTATATTAAAATGGTAAAGAATCATAAGAGGTGATTCTTTATATCCCTGATTTTCCACTTTATCTTCAATCCAGAGCCGTGACTCTCCCATTTTTGTCCATATTTTTCTTTTTAAGAGGAGATTTTCTCCAAATACAACACTTTGGCGCATACAACCTTCCACTGATAAAATACAATCCTCATTTCTCCACCCTTCTTCCACCTTTACTTTCTCGGCAGGGATATTAGATATTCTACCGTGAAGTCCCAAAGATTCTCCTTCATCCTCGCAGGGCATACCAACCTGAGTCAACCCACAGGTGGTAAGCAGTCCTCCAAAGAAACTTCTGAGCCAACCAAATCCTTCCGGTTCATAAAAATGAGGATGAACATCTCCGGTTGAAGATCTCCAGCAGAGAGACTTTCCCTGATAAAAAGCCTGAGATATATCCATCCCTCTATCAAGTAAAACGGTAAATTGAAATCCGGTTCCTGTCCAGAAGTCAACACATCTTATTCCCCTACCCTTTCCCTCAACAAGCTGATATGCTTTAATTCCAGCAACCTGTGAAAAATCACCAACCCACCTTCCAAGCTCTCTCGGAGAGTAATCCTTTCCATACAATTTTGCCATCTTCTCCTCCTTGATCACGGTTTTTTTTAAATTGACAATTCTAATATATCATGAAAATGGAAAATTTACAAATCGAAAGAAAATTTTTTATAAAGCTCGTCAATGTCCGGCACTTTCCCGCTGGAAAGTCTATACAGAATTTCTCCAGCCTGTTCAACAACCAGGATACCCTCTTTTTCCCGTCCCATATAATCTTCAATACATATATTTTCAGGGTCAATATAACCAAGGTTAATCTTTTGACATCTTTCCTTGGATATCCCGGTGGCTAAGATTACGTTTATGCGAGGTATCTCTTTTCCCTGATGAAATACTCCAATCCCCTTTACATGAGTGCAATGAGCTAAAATCGCTCCAGGAACGTCTTTGAACTTTTCCATTTGCTTTAGAAAATAGTCTCGAGTGTGATACCCTACCTTTTCAATTTGTTCACCATGTGTATAGGAAACTTCTCTTACGTGAGGCGCATAGATTATAAGTGTTCCTCCATCCTCTACTACAGGCTCCAGTTTATACATGCACTTACCCGCGGTCCAGAGGTCTTCATACATCAAAGGAGCCTTAGCAATGACAAAATGAAAGGTTCTGTCCACATACTTAATATTAACCCGGGAGGAAAGATCACAAGCCTTTTCCCAGGCTTTTTCTCCTCCAGCATAAAACCCGCAAACCCTATCACCTCTCATAACCAGGCAAAAAAGGGTTATGGGAATCTTAATGAAGGAGGTAGCACGATTTATAATCTCTCGCACCGGCGTATCTTTCACTCCATTTATCCTGGGATTGGTTATGAGTGCTCCCAGCCAGTGAAACTTGTTAATAATTTCTGGCCCCGCAATTCCGGGAAAAAGATACTTGTAACCTCCGGAAAAACCCACCACTTCATGAGGAAAAACGGGCCCCACAATGAACAGCTCATCATAGTCAAGTATCTTTTTATTTATGTAAACAGGAACATCTCCACTCATGAGTCCACCAGAAATTTTTTCTATTTCTTCACTGCTTATGGTCCCCATATAAGCAAGGCTATAAGAAACATCCCATTGATGATTAAAAATGCCCACCTTTTTAAACTTCGTATTTTTCTCTTCCTCGCTGATCTGGAGATGTCTTCTTATCCTTTCTTCATCCATGGGAGGATGGGTTCCCAGAGCAATGATAAAATCAAGTTTTTTAACCACACCTTGAAGTTCCCCACATATGGCTCTGAAAAAAAGTCCAACTGGTGCAGTACGAGTAGAATCGGGAATTATCACCAGCAATCTCTGATTTTTAAAATTCTTTTTTCTAAGAGCCTCCCTGCAGAGAAAGTCAAGCTCTTCTTCAGAAATAAATCCGTTTTCAAGGTTTCTTTCTATTAACATCTTAAACTTCTTCCTCCTGCCAGACGGTATGAAAATCTCCTTCTTTGTCCACCCTCTTATAGGTGTGAGCACCAAAAAAATCTCTTTGTGCCTGAATTAAATTAGCCGGAAGATATGGTGTTTTAAAACTCTCGTAATAGTTAAGACAGCTCTCCATAACCGGAAGAGGGATTCTACGCTTTTTCGCCTCAATTATTACTTCCCGCAAAGAGGGTATAAATCTTTTAAATTGCTCCTCAAGCTTCTCTGATAAAAGAAGATTGGGAAGATCGGGATGGGTTTGATAAATACTTTTTATCAAATCGAGGAGTCTGGCACGTATGATGCATCCCCCTTTCCAGATTCTTGCTATCTCACTTAAATCGAGTCCATAGCTGTATTTCCTGGAGGCAACCCTCAAAAGGTACATTCCTTGTGTATAAGAAATAAGCATTCCCATGTAGCATGCTTCCCACAATCTGGACAGGAAACTTTCCTTATCTCGAGTTATTTTCTCTTTTCTCTCATTTTTAAACTTTTCAGCCAGAAGCATCCTCCAGGATTTAAAACTGGAAATAATCCTGGCATCTACTGCTGCAAAAATTGCCGGTACAGGAACTCCAAGATCAAGAGCGGACTGAACGGCCCATCTACCGGTTCCCTTTTGTTCTGCTTTATCCAGTATAACATCAATTAGAGCTTTTCCGGTAAACTGATCTTTTTTATCCAGAATCTCTGCTGTTATCTGAATCAAATAAGAGTTAAGTTCGGTCAAATTCCACTTTTCAAATACATCTTTTATTTTTTCTATTTCCATATTAAGTCCTTCTCTCATTATATGGTAACATTCGGCAATAATCTGCATTATTGCGTATTCAATTCCATTATGCACCATTTTTACGTAATGACCTGCCGAGCCAGGACCAAGATAGGTGCAACAGGCACCATCTTCTGTTTGAGCACAGATTCTGATGAAAATTTCCTCCACCTGTCTGTAAGCTTCTTTACTCCCTCCTGGCATTATACAAGGACCATGGAGAGCTCCATATTCACCACCAGAAATTCCAACACCAAGATATAAAAAACCTCTTTTCTCTGCTTCCTGGCATCGTCTTTCTGTATCTTGGAAATGAGAATTTCCACCATCCATTATTATGTCCCCTTTTCCCAGAAGAGGAAAAATTCTTTCCAGAAGACCCTCTACAGGTGCACCTGCCTTAACCATGAGCAAAATTCTGCGAGGTCTTCGCAGAGAATTAACAAAATCCTCAAGAGAATAGGTGGCAGTAATATTTTTTCCTGAAGCTTTTTCTCTGACAAATTCTTCTGTCTTTGATTTTGTCCGATTATACACGGCTACAGAGAACCCTTTATCTTCTATATTTAAAGCCAAATTTCTTCCCATAACAGCCATTCCTATTATACCGATATCTTTTTTCGGCATTTATCTTTCTCCTTGCTCATAAATTGGTAAAATACCCTTCCAGAAGTCTATAAAGATTAACGTGTCTCTGATAGATTTGATGATACTTTTTTGTCTTATCTTCCTCTGGAAATATTTTTTCCTTTATCTGAGGTTCAAAATTTACAAGATCAGTTAATTTTCCTTGAGCAAACATGGCCAACATAACTGCACCGAGACTGGCAGCCTCCGTCTCAGAGGGGACCTCAATGGGAAGATTAAAAAGATTTGCCTGTATCTCTAACCAGAGTTTACTTCTGGTGTAGCCCCCGCTGGCCCTTATTTTTAATTTTTCAGGCAGGCTGGGACGCAAAAGTTCCATAATAGCCCTCATCCGGCACATTACACCTTCCATGATGCTACGAATCATCTCTTCTTTTCCATGATGAAGCCCAAGTCCTATAAAACAGGCTCTCATTTTAGGATTCCAATTCGGTGATCTTTCTCCGGCTAAAAAGGGAAGAAAAATAAGATCTCTTGCTCCTGGAGGAGCGTTTTGTGCCTTCTTATCAAAAATCTCATAAATGTCCATTCCTTTTCTTTTAGCCTCTTCTGCTTCTTCCCTGCAGAGTTTATCTCTGAACCAGCGAAGGGTAAGACCTCCATTATGAAGAGCTCCACCACCTACCCACCAGTTCTTATGAAAATAATAACACCATACTCTTCCCTTTTCATCCAGAAGAGGACGGGGGGTAGCTATGCGGAGAGCTCCACTCGTTCCAACCGTTGAAGAGAGATACCCTTCCTTGAGTCCACAGGTTGCAAGATGGGAAAGCATTCCATCACCAGCACCAGGATAGATGGGAACCTGATTTAAAAATTCTAAACCTGATACATGACTAAAATGGATTTTTTCTGATCCTTCTATTAGGGTGGGTAGATTTTTCCTGGTGAGGTAGAGAAAACTCAAGATTTCATCATCCCAGGATAAGGTATGTATATTAAAAAGACCGCTTGCCGATGCTACACAGGCATCTTCAATTAAATACCCGGTTAATCTGTATAAAATGTAACCTTTAATGGATAGAAACTTTTCTATCTTGCGGAAAACATCGGGTCTTTCCTCCTTTAACCATAGGATTTTGAAGGCTGGATACATGGGATGTGGAGGGCAACCGGTTCTCTGATAAAAATCTGGAACTTTCTCTTTTATTTTCTTAACTTTTAACTTTCCCTGATTGTCTGAAAAGGGATAAAGTGGAGTCACAGGCTTTCCTCTTTTGTCTACCCCCATTATGGAGTGAAGCATGGAAGAAAAGCCAATTCCTGCTATTTTTCTGTGAGGCCTGGATACTTCCTTAAGACAGAGAATAAGGTTGGAAAAAATCTCTTCAGGATCCTGTTCTGCTTGATCTTCTCTGGTGGAGATTGTTTTATGTTCCCGGTAGGAAAAAGCAATTTTTTTTAGATTCGGTGTAAAGGCAATTGCTCTTACCCCACCTGTGCCAATATCCACACCCAGGAAGATCTCTTCCAAACTCTAAAACCCCCGGAAAAGCATTAAATCAATCATCTACAGGTATTATGGCTTCGGTAACGAATCTCAATGTATCTGAGGCAAGCCAGATGCAAACCCCTATTAGGTCATCCGGCTTTACAAACTCACCCATGGTGTGAATAAAATTGCTCACCGCAGCCTTTGGCAATGGATGGTTTTATAGAGGTGACTTATCATTTTCCAGATAAACCGGGCTTTTACACCAGACGCATATGTATCGCTGGACAACTTCTTTCTTTTTGTGATTGTTGGTTCCGTTTTTCTTAAGGTACGTCCCGTTTTTATAGATTTTTTGGCACCCACAGACGGGACAGTGAGAAGGCCTTTTGTTATCGAGAGGCTGGAAATTTTCACCTCCTGTAAAAGGTATCCGTCGCTTTTTATTTTTGTTTGTCTTTGGTAAACTTTCTCTATCAGTAACTTTTATTTTCACAGAGGTCTCTGGTTCTTTCTTTTTTTGGGATTTGGGCCCTCTTCTTTTCTCTTCCATAGCCTGAGAAACAGCTAATTCGGCTTTTTTCTTCCACATGTAAATTATCTGTCTGCTGGTGCCATAAGTGCGGGCAATCTCACTTACACTCTGTCCCGCCCAAACCCTGAAAACAGCCTCAATTTTAACCCTCTTCGGGAAGCATCTTAATTCGTTCATTTTTTTCCTCCCGATTTTAAAGACCCAGAATCTTTAACATGATACAAAGTCCCAAGAAAATTGTCAAATTTTGAAAAACTGACATTGGGACAGTTTTTGCCTGTATTTTCTTTTCTGGACCCCGGATATCTCACGCTTCATTTACTTTAAAAAACGTCCCAACTCCAGTTAAAAACTATAATCAGAATGTTTTCTAACCGAAATCTAAAAATATAGAAGGGTTTTCCTTGACTTTGACAGGGGGCGTATTATTATATCTTATGCGATGACAAAGAAAATTTATGAATTTATCGACCATACAGCTGATTTAGGCATAAGGGTGAAAGGTGAAAATCTTCCGAAACTTTTTTCAAACGCCGCATATGCCATGTTTGATCTGCTTCTGGAGATTGATAAGGTTAAACCTGAGGAAACTTTGAAAATAAAAATTGCCGGTGGCCAAATGGAAGATATCTTTATTGACTGGCTAAGAGAACTTTTACTCAAATTTTACAGCGAGAATCTGGCTTTTAATGAATTTAACATACAAAAATTAGATCAATCAGGACTGGAAGCTGAAGTGAAAGGTGAAAAAGTAGATCCTGTAAAGCAAAACCTGAAAACTGAATTAAAGGCGGTAACTTACCACGGGCTTAAAATCCGGAAATCAGGAAATCTCTGGGAAGTTCAGGTAATCTTTGACATTTAAGGGGAGGTACATATGAGTAATCAATATACAATAAAGAAAATAGATGATTACCGATGGGAGATACCCAAATCCGGTGGAATGCGGGTTCCTGGCAGGCTCTACACTGATGAAAAGATGTTAAATATAGTTAAGAAGGATAACACACCCCTTCAGGTTAAAAATGTCGCTCACCTTCCGGGTATCATCAAGTATTCTCTGGCTATGCCTGATATGCACTGGGGGTATGGTTTTCCTATTGGTGGAGTGGCCGCCACTGATCCAGACAAAGACGGGGTGATCTCTCCGGGTGGAATTGGATATGACATAAACTGTGGAGTGAGGCTTGTAAGAACTAACCTGGAAGAAAAAGATGTAAAACCAAAGTTAAGACAACTTCTTGCTGCTCTTTTCACCCACATTCCCTGTGGCGTTGGTTCTACATCCAAATTAAAACTTTCTATTTCTGATGTAAAACAGGTTCTAAAAGAAGGAGCCAGATGGGCAATAAAGAGGGGTTACGGTGAAGATGGAGACCTGGAAAGATGTGAGGATTACGGGGTTATGAAAGGAGCTAATCCTGAAAAGGTGAGTCAGCACGCATACAAAAGAGGACATGATCAGCTGGGAACTTTAGGTTCAGGAAATCATTTCCTGGAAATCGATCTGGTGGAGGAAGTTTTTGATTCTCAAATTGCCAACGTATTTGGTCTTTTTCGAGGCCAGATCGTTGTAATTATCCATTCTGGTTCCAGGGGATTGGGCTACCAGATTTGTGATGATTATCTTGTCCTGATGCGTCGTGCGGTAGAAAAATACCGAATCTCTCTACCTGACCGACAACTTTCCTGCGCTCCTCTTAATTCTCCAGAAGGAAAAGACTATTTTGCTGCGATGGCTGCAGCCGCTAATTTTGCCTGGACTAACCGACAAATTATAACACACTGGACCAGAGAGGTCTTCCAAAAGGTTCTTAATTTATCCCCCCGTGACCTGGGAATGGGTCTTGTTTACGATGTATGTCACAATATCGGTAAATTTGAGGAACATCTGGTAAATGGAAAAAAGAAACCTGTATTTGTCCATCGTAAGGGAGCAACTCGTGCTTTTCCAGCTCATCATCCACATGTGCCTGACATTTATCGGGAAGTAGGTCAGCCCGTATTAATTCCTGGAGATATGGGCACAAACTCTTACGTCATGGTGGGAATTGAAAGAGCTATGCAGGAAACCTGGGGAAGTACCTGTCATGGTGCAGGAAGAGTTTTATCCAGAGCTGCTGCAAAAAAGGCAGCTAAAGGTAGATCCCCGGAAAAGGAACTTGAGAAAAAAGGGATTCTCATAATGGCTAAAGGCAAAGGCACAGTGGCTGAAGAAATGCCCGAAGCTTATAAAGATGTTGATCAGGTAGTTAATATCGTGCAAAAGGCGGGTCTCAGCAAAAAGGTAGTCAAGATGAAACCCCTTGCTGTAATTAAAGGTTAAATGTTAATATTATTTGTTTAGTTTATACTCTACCGCATCAAGAAGAGCTCGACAACTTGCCTCAATTATATTGGGGGAAACTCCAACTGTCCCCCATCTATCTTCTCTATCGGCTGACTCTATTAATACTCTGGTTTTAGCTCCAGTTCCTGCTCCTGTATCAAGTATTCTAACCTTGTAATCTGAAAGATGCATCCTGGAAAGTTCCGGAAAATCAATCTCCAGAGCTTTCCTCAGAGCCATATCAAGAGCATGCACTGGGCCATTTCCCTCTGCTACCGTGTGGACAAGTTTTCCTTTGACTTTTACCTTTACAGTTGCTTCAGAGATTAACTTTCCGTCATCTCTTTTTTCCACAATTACCCGAAAGCCTTCCAGATCAAAAAATTTCTTGTAGTCTCCGGTAGCTTTTTTTACCAGCAGTTCAAAAGAACCATCAGCTGCTTCAAACTCGTAACCTTCATTTTCCAGCTTCTTGATTTGAGAAACCAGTTTTTGAGAAAGACTTTGAGGATTTTTCACCCCAATTCCTCTTTCTTTCAGCTTGTAAATTACAGAGCTTCTCCCTGCAAGTTCACTAACGATAACCCTTCTCTCATTACCAATCAGCTGGGGGTCTATATGTTCATAAGTTCTTCGATCTCGAGAAATAGCACTGGCATGAATCCCCCCTTTATGAGCAAAAGCTGATCGACCAACATAGGGTTGATGCTCACAGGGGGTCAAGTTAGCAAGTTCATATACCAGGCGAGAAAGACGAGTCAAAGACTTTATTCCATCCTCGGGTATACAACTAATACCCAACTTGAATTTCAAATTGGGAATAACCACACAAAGATCGGCATTTCCACATCTTTCGCCATAACCATTTATCGTTCCCTGAACATGCTCAACACCTATACGGGATGCAACTACGGTATTGGCCACGGCGACTCCACTATCATTATGAGCATGAATGCCCAGAGGATGATCAATTTTATCTTTTATAATCCTGACTATCTGATCAATTTCGTGGGGCATGGAACCGCCATTGGAATCACACAAAACGAGACAGTCAGCTCCCGCATTTCTGGCAACTTCAAGAGTCTTGAGAGCGTAAACAGGGTCTTCTTTGTACCCGTCGAAAAAATGTTCAGCATCAAATATTACTTCTTTTTCTCTTTTTTTTAAAAAATCTATAGAATCCTCAATCATCCGGAGATTCTCATCCTCGTCGGTGCAAAGTGCCTTTTTTACATGTAAAATCCAGCTTTTGCCAACTATTGTTACGACAGGAGTTTCTGCTTCCAGGAGAGCAATAATATTTTGATCTTTCGCTACAGGAGTATTTTTCCTTCTGGTACTACCAAAAGCAGCTATCTTAGCGTTCTTAAAAGAATAATTTTTTACTTTTTTAAAAAATTCCATATCTTTGGGATTTGAACCTGGCCAGCCACCTTCAATATAGTGAAAACCGAGTTTATCCAGTTCCCTGGCAATCTGTAATTTATCCATCAAGGAAAAGGAAACCCCGGCCGCCTGAACTCCGTCTCTCAAAGTTGTATCATAAATTTTTATCTGCATCTCTAACCCCGTTTCTCTTCCTTTCCTTTCAGCCTTTGTCTAACCCATCCCTCAATACCACCTTCTTTTATAAGCCGTTGTAAAAATCCGGGATAGGGATTGATCTTATAGATTTTACTCTGAGTCATATTTTCAATTTTCCCCTCTTCCATATCTATTTTAAACAGATCCCCCTCTCTACACTCATCCACACACTTTTTACATTCACAGATGGGCAAACCAATGTTGATAGCGTTACGAAAGAAAATCCTTGCAAAAGATGAGGCAACTATACACTTCACACCTGTTGCCTTTAGCGCAATAGGAGCGTGTTCTCTGGAAGAACCACAACCAAAATTTTTCCCCGCTACCAATATTGGTGCACTCTTAACTTTCTGAAGAAAATCCCTGTCTCTTCCTTCCATGCAGTGTTTCGCAAGTTCCTCTGGTTCAGTAGTTACCAGATAACCTGCCGGAATTATCTCATCAGTGTTTATATCATCCCCATATTTTATAACTTTTCCTTGGATTTTCAACTCTATACGCTCCTTCAACTTTTTCTAAAACTTCCTCCGGGTCAGGAACTCCACCACCCATTCTACCAAAAAAATAAACCGGGCATCTGTCCTTTACAGCAAGCTTTACATCTTCCACCATTTGACCCTCACTCATCTCTACAACAAATACCAGTCTGGTATTTCTTGAAACATTTTCTATCACATTATAGGGAAAAGGCCAAAGAGTAATGGGACGAATAAGACTCGCTGCAATACCTTTCTTTAAAAGCCATTCTAAAACAAAACCACACACTCTGGCCATACTACCATAGGCCACCAGTAGCAGTTCCGGGTGTGAGTGTCCCACCCTTTGGTATCTTACCTCTTTTTCTTTTATTCTCCGATATTTTTCCTGAAGAACCCTGTTGTGTTCCTCGAGAACACCCTCTTTCAAAAAAAGAGACCTTATAATATTAGGGGCTCTGGCTCTGGCTCCAGTAACTGCCCAGGGTTTGGCAGGGAAAAAACTCTTTTCTTTTTTTAATACCACTCCTTCCATCATCTGACCCAGAATGGCATCGGTCAAAATCATCACCGGATTTCGATATTCATCAGCAAGGTCAAAGGCAAGAAAAGGAAAATCGGCCATTTCCTGAACGGAAGAGGGCGCAAGAACGATCAAATGGTAATCTCCGTGTCCACCTCCTTTTGTAGCCTGAAAATAGTCAGATTGGGAAGGTGCAATATTTCCAAGCCCTGGTCCTCCTCGCATAACATTGACCACCAAACAGGGTAGCTGAGCACCAGCCAGATAGGAAATCCCCTCCTGCTTCAAACTAATCCCCGGACTTGAGGAGGAAGTCATGGCTCTTGCTCCTGCTGCGGCTGCTCCATAAACCATGTTTATGGCAGCAATTTCAGACTCTGCCTGAATAAATACACCACCTACTTCTCCCATTCTTCTGGCCATATAAGCTGGTATTTCCGATTGGGGAGTTATAGGGTAACCAAAATAACAACGGCAGCCGGCTCTAATAGCCCCCTCAGCTAAAGCTTCATTACCCGACATAAGTAGCTTTTTCATCGCATTAACCTTAGAATATCCTGGTAGGTAACAAGTAGCATCAATGTAATTAAAATCAAAAATCCTATGTAGTGAGCAAATTCCTGAAGTTCAATCTCTACTGGCTTTTTTCGAATCATTTCTATAAGGAGAAAAAGTATCCTTCCTCCATCCAGAGCGGGTATAGGAAAAAGATTAAAAATACCCAGATTAACTCCCAAAAGTGCAGCAAGAGATATAAAGGGAATTATTCCAAGCCTGGTAGCCTCACCTACATACTGCATGATTCCTACAGGTCCGGCAAATTCAGTCGGCACCTGTCCTGTTATCATCCCCACCAAACTTTTAAATATAAGCACAATAGAAAAAACCACTCTCTCACCACCCATGTAAATTGAAGTTAAAGGATCATATCGAACAAATTTGGTAGATGGAGAGATACCAATTAATTTTCTCTGATATTCCTCATAATATCTCGGTTTAATTTCAAAGGTTACCTTCTTTTCTTCTCTGAGGACAACCAAAGTTATTTTCTCTTTTTCAGAAGACTGGATGAACCTGGCCATCTCACTCCATTCTTTTATCTGGTGTCCATTGACAGTTAAAATTTTATCTCCGGGTTTTATCCCCGCTCCCTCGGCAGGTGAACCGGGAATTATCTCACCCACCACAGGGCTTTTTAGATCAACCGTGGTAAAACCCATCATAAATATTGAAGAGAAAAGTATCATGCTGACAAAAAAATTCATTGCCGATCCGGAGAAAAGAACAGCAAATCTTTTACTTAGCGGTTTAGAGTAAAATCCATCCTCAACATCTCTTGTTCCCGGTTCCATTCCCGATATTTTCACATAACCTCCAAGCGGGAAGGCGGAGATTTGATACTCAGTTTCTTTTCTCTTAAATCCCAAGAGCTTGGGTCCAAATCCAATAGAGAACTTTTCTACTTTCATCCTGGAAGCCTTGGCTACCAGAAAATGTCCCAGTTCATGTGGAATAATAAGAAGCAAAAAAACCACCACTATAAAAAAAAGGCTTATTAGCATTTAAAAAGTTCCTCCAGTCTAACAAAATATTTCAGATAGTAAAAAAATATGGGCACCGTAAAAAATAAACTATCAAATCTGTCCAGAATTCCCCCGTGCCCGGGCAAGATCTTACCAAAATCTTTAATCCTCAAGCCTCTTTTTAGCATGGATTCAAAAAAGTCTCCCATCTCGCCACCAAATCCCATAAAAATACCCAAAACCAGAGTATGAATGAGAGAAAAGGAAAACCACAGTCTCGATACAAGCATAGCAACAAGACTAAAACTTACAGCTCCCAAAAATCCCTCCACCGACTTGTGAGGACTGTAAGTGGAAAGCATTCTGTGTTTTCCCCATATCTTACCAACAGCATAGGCTCCCGTATCTCCCATCCAGGTGGCAAAAAGAACAGTTATCACCAGCTTATCCCCTACCAAAGGGATCTTTCTCAAAATTACTATATAGCTGAAAAGATAGCTAACGTACAAAATCCCTCCCAGACTTAAAGCTATATTAACCTGAGTTTGACTTGTCTGGAGTTTAAATAGCTCCCAGAAGAAAATTATGAAGATAACCACCGTTACAACAAAGGGCAGTATTGTTTCACCTTGAAAGTAAACTGACACAGGGATACAAAGACCCAGTATGATTTCTCTCAAAGGAACGTGAAATTTATTCTGCTGCACTCCATGGTAAAATTCAATCAATCCAACTGCAATTATGGCACAAACCAGCCCCAGAAAGAAAAATCCTCCTTTCAAAATCAAAAAAATTAAGATAGGAATGAAGATGACAGCTATGATTATTCTTTTCCAGAACAATTTTACTTTTCCTTTATTGCTCCAAACCTTCTCTCCCTGCAGGCAAATTCCTCAAGAGCCTGCTTTAAGTCTTCCCGATTAAAATCAGGCCAGAAAGTTCTGGTTATCCAGAGCTCCGTATAGGCGATTTGCCACAAAAGAAAATTGCTGACCCTGTATTCACCTCCTGTTCGAATAAGAAGATCTGGATATGGAAAATCTGCAGTGTAAAGATATTGTCTGAATAAATCAACACTTACATCTTCAGGAGAAATCTCACCATCCTTTACCATCTTACATATCCTCTTAGCTGTGTCTACTATTTCTTCTTGTCCCCCATAGTTTATAGCCAGATTTAGGAAAAAATCGCGATTGTTTTTTGTTTTTGATTGAACCTTATTGATCCTTTCCACAAGATCTGACGGCAATTCATTTATCCTTCCGATTACCCTGAAACAAACTCCTTTTTGCATAAGATTATCTACTTCGCTGTCAAGGTAGTATTTAAATCTATTCATCAGAAAATTTACTTCTCGTTTGGGCCGATTCCAGTTTTGTTTGGAAAAGGCAAAAAGAGTTAAAATTCTTATCCCTTCTTCTTTGCAGGCATCCATCACTTCCCTTATTTTCTCCATACCTACTCTATGACCCTCACTTCTGGGCAAGCCTCTCTTTTTCGCCCATCTTCCGTTACCATCCATTATGATGGCAACATGTAAGGGAATTTTCCCTCTACCTGCAGAATAGTCGTGCATAAAATTCACCTTCTGGACTTATCTTTCCACCAGGCTAAAAAGGAAATTGGCTTCAGCAACTACTTTTCCTTCCACAGTACCTACTGCTTCAACCTTTCCGGTGGTTTTCCTGAGATTTAAAACTTTCACCCGGGTTACAAGCTGATCTCCGGGAAATACCGGTTTTCTAAATCGAGCTTTGTCAATACCTGCAAAGTAGGCAAGTTTACCCTGGTTCTCGCTTTTACTTAAAAGATAAACTCCAGCAACCTGAGCCATAGCCTCAATAATCAAAGCTGCAGGGACAACCGGGTGACCCGGGAAGTGACCGGTAAAGAAAGGCTCATTAACGGTAAAGTTCTTTACTCCTACTATCTCCCGCTCCCCCATAGAAATAATTTTGTCTACCAGAAGAAAAGGGTACCTGTGAGGTAAAATAGACTCTATATCCCTGATGTCTAAAAAAAGATCCATCTTTCCCTCTTTTTCCATAAGCTTCTCCAATTTCTGAGCTAACTTTACATGAAAAAGGTGTCCCGCCTTTACTGCTATAATATGCCCCTTAATCGGCCTTCCAGTTAGGTAAAGATCACCTATTAAATCAAGTATTTTATGTCTGACAGGCTCGTTGGGGAAACGAAGTCCCTCTTTATTTATCACTCCTCCATCATCTATTACTACTGCGTTTTCCAGCGAACCTCCCTGAACCAGACCTTTTTTTTTGAGTTCTTCCACCTCTTTTATGAACCCGAAAGTTCGTGAGGGGGCAATCTCCTGGACAAAAGTTTCCTCATCTATAACAAATTCAGCAAATTGAGCTTTTAATGGGCTTTGAGGGAAATCAACTGTATAGGTTATTTTAAAATCATCACTGGGCAAAATCACAAGTCTCCTGTCTTCTTCTTCAATCCAGAAAGGATTTCTCACTTTATAATATTTCTTAGGTTTATCCTGAACCACAAAACCAGCACTTTTAACTAAATTAACCCAGGGAAGGGCACTTCCATCGCCAGCTGGAAATTCCTGTCCACTCATTCGTATTACAATGTTGTCTATTCCCAGTCCGGAAAGAGTAGCCAGGATGTGTTCCACAGTTGTAATTTTGACATCACCTTCCCCTATGGTGGTTCCTCTCTCGTTATTCACCACCTTGCTTGCTGCTACTTTAATCCCGGGCTTTCCGGGTAGATCTTCCCTAACAAAAATTATCCCTGCCTCAACGGGAGCTGGTTCAAGAGTTACCTGTACCTCTTCACCCAGATGAAGACTTACTCCTGTGTAGGTCACAGACTTCTCAATTGTTTTTTGTAACTGTACCATGTTCTTTTATCTCCCTTAACATCTTTTCTAATTTTTGAACTCTCTGCATAAGCTCGGGAAGTCTATGAATAATTGCCTTTATCCTCTTCTGTTTTACATGATTTCTGGCCGGAAATCCGGAGACGAAGGCACCCGGAGGTACATCTTTGGTGACTCCGGATTTGGCAGCAACCACAGCATTATTTCCAATAGAAACGTGATCAGTAACTCCAGCTTGACCGGCAAGTATTACCTTATCTCCTATCCTGCAACTTCCCGATATCCCAACCAGAGCAACAATGGCTACATTAGAGCCAATAGTAACGTTGTGAGCAATGTGCACAAGATTATCGATTTTCGTTCCTTTTCCTATTCTTGTCTCACCAGTAGTTGCTCTATCTATAGCAACATTAGCTCCAATTTCTACATCGTCTTCAATAATAACTCTTCCT
Organism: uncultured Clostridia bacterium; assembly: GCA_964482715.1. Taxonomy (GTDB): domain Bacteria; phylum Aerophobota; class Aerophobia; order Aerophobales; family B3-G15; genus CAYZYX01. The sequence continues at coordinate 6,484 of CAYZYX010000031.1, read as the reverse complement.
ATCTGAGGAATCTTATAGTAGGAACCATCTTCACCTTTTACAAATCCAAATCCGTCTGAGCCAATTACAGTTCCTGAATGGATAATAACTCTCTTACCAATTAGTGTTCCATCCAGCAAGGTAACCCGAGGATAGAGAAAACTTCCCTGACCAATTCTCACCCTTCTTCCCACATAGGTGAATTCAGAAAGATAAACCTCATCTTCTATAACTGCACCTTCTTTGATGACCGAATAAGCCCCCACAGTTACCTCTCTACCAATTTTCACTCCCTCGGCAATTACCGCTGTAGGATGAACACCTTGAAATTTGACTTTACGGGGGTAGAAAATCTCGAGAACTCTGGCAAAAGCCAGACGGGGGTTTTTGACTTTTATTGTAGGCTTTGTAAGGTCCCTTGTTTCCATAGGCACTATAATTGCCGAGGCTGAGCTTTGCTCAGCCATACGCAAAAATTTTTCCGAAACAGCAAACGTAATTTCTCCTTCTCTGGCTTCATCTACACCTGCTACTCCCGTTATTATTAAATCTTTATCTCCACTAACTTTTCCTTCAATTAACTTGCCAAGTTGACCTAAAGTGATCTTCATTCCTTAGCCCTGTATTCTTTGTTTAACTCATCAATTATCTTCTGAGTCAAATCAAGTTCTGGATCTTCAGCAGCATACAGTAAAGCCTGCTTGTCAAATATAAGGCTATAACCTTCTTTTGCGGCTATTTCTTTAATCTTCTCAATTATATCCGAGAGTATTTCCTGAGTGTAACTTGTCTCTTTCTGTTTCATTTGACTTGTAATCTCATCAAGAAATCTCTTCAGTTCTTCACTTTTTCTGTTAATCTCCTCCTGACGTTCCTCTTTTGCCTGTTCAGTTAAAAGGAGTTTTTGAGCCTCAAACTCCTTTTGAAGTTCTTCAAGTTCCTTTTTTCTTTTTGCAAGTTCCTGTCGTTTCGTTTCGCCTTCTGCTTGCAACTTAGCTTCTAAATCCTTTTTCTTCTGATACTCTTGAAAAACCTTTTCCACGTCTACATAACCTATCTTGACGAGAATGGCCGCGCTGGCCGATGAAACTAAAAAACCTGAGGCTAAAAAAGTAAAAACAACAATTAGCGCCCATCTTCTTAACATCCTTTTCCCCATCATAAATCTCCTTTTAAACTATTTTATCGTCTTCTCCCAATAATCTCAAAATCTCCTTTTCCTTTTGCTCCATAATCTCCTTTTCTTCTTCTTGCTCGTCTCTGTATCCCAGAAGGTGCAAAGTACCATGGATGGCAAGAAGAATAAGCTCTTCTCTCAAAGAATGACCTCTTTCCCGGGCCTGTTGCAAGGCTACATCTGGACAGATGAATATTTCACCAAGTAAATCCTTAGCTGGTCCAGTCTCCTCTCTTAAGGGAAAAGCCAAAACATCCGTAGGCGAATCTTTTTTTAAATAACGATAATTCAGTTCTTTAATAATACGCACAGGAGCAATAACGAGACTTACTTCCTTTTTCCCACTCACCTCTCTCTGCAAAGTGAAAGAAACAGCTCTCTTAAGAGCCAGTTTGGGAACCCTTTTCCCCGACAAATTGTTGATGCTGACCAATTTTCTCCTCACCTTTGAGAACTTCTTTTAAAACTTCCTCAGGATATCTACCCCGGGTATGAGATAGTCCAGCAAGAACTCGGGTAAATGCCTCGGAGATTCTGGTAAGGTCCCTCAAAGTAAGGTCTACTTCATCCAGCTGATGATCCTGGAGTTTGTTATTAATGACTTTGCGAATCTGAGAAACAATCTCCTTATGACTTTTCCCAACGGAAAAGCGTGAATCTGCTTCTACAGAATCGGCTAACATCACTATAGCCGCCTCTTTGGTTTTTGGCTTAGGACCCGGATATCGAAAGGAAGACTCATCAACAGACTTCTCTTTACCTTTCTTTAAGAGAGCCTTGCGATAGAAATAAGCTATAAGGCTTGTCCCATGGTGTTGAGCGATAATATCTATAACCTGCTGAGGTAAACGGTAAATCCTGGCAAGTTCAATTCCATCTTTTACATGAGAGATAATAACCATTGAAGAAAGATTGGGACTGATGTGAGAATGATAATCATCTATTCTCCCTTCCATTCTACTGTTTTCAAAGAAAAAGTGTGGACGTATTATCTTTCCAATATCATGATAGTAAGCTCCCACTCTGGTCAAAAGTGGATTTGCTCCTACCACCTCAGCAGCAGAAACTGCCAGAGTGGCAACCATTACGGTGTGGTGGTAGGTTCCGGGAGCCTCAATGGACAATCTACGTAAAAGAGGATGGTTAAGGTCGGTGAGTTCCAGCAACCTGATATCAGTGGTGATTCCAAGATAAGTTTCCAGATAAGGCAAAACAGCGTTTACAAGCACACTGGAAAATATTCCACTCCCCATAGCCCAGATTCCCCACACAGCGACATCTGGTATAGCAGAATTTTTAAATAAACCTACCCCTATGGCAGAGGATAAATTTGCAAGACCAACCCACAGGCCCACTCTGGTTATATCAGCCCTTTGATGAATGAAAGGAGCACCATAGGCACCAATTATCCCACCTGCCAGCCATATGGGAAGAAGTTCCCATCCTCCGGAAAAAAGAACAAGAAAAGAGCAGAAGATTCCAAGAAAAAGCAAAGATACAGGAAAGTTAAAAAAAAGAGAAAAAAGGATGGAGAGAAAGGCAACAGGGATAAAAATATCAGGAATTTGCGGTAAAACCATAATTAATTTACTTATAAAAAGTGAAGCTAAAAAAAGAATTGTAGATAGGGCAAGGTATTTTTTATCAAGAAACTCACGGTAAAAACGAAAAATACAGATAAAAAGGATCACCACGAAAATACTAACAATAATGGTTATTCCAGCTTTTTGGTGTAAAGGTGCACTAAAGGGAAAAAGGGAAATTATACATACTCCAGCAACTGTCCCTGTTGCCCAGGCCCAAACAGGAAAAGAAGGTTTACTAAATACCTTCTTAAATTTAATCAAACCGGGTAATTCAGACTCTTTCTTCTCTACCCTTCTTGGCATTCCTTACCCTTCTTTCATAATCCTCATAAGCCTTAACTATCTCTTGCACCAATCTGTGTCTTACCACATCTTTCTCGGTCAGATAGACAGTTTCAATACCTTTTATATTTTTAAAAAGTGACTGAACTTCAACAAGGCCTGATACTCTATGGGGTGGCAGGTCTATCTGGGTGATATCACCGGTAATCACTATTTTTGATCCAAATCCCAAACGAGTGAGAAACATTTTCATCTGTTCATAGGTAGTGTTCTGGGCCTCATCCAAAATTATGAAAGCATCATTCAAAGTTCTACCCCTCATGTAGGCAAGAGGGGCAATTTCAATGATACCTCTCTCCAGAAAAGACTGAAATCTTTCAGCCAGCATCATTTCATAAAGAGCATCGTAAAGGGGACGCAGGTAGGGTTCAACTTTTTCTTCTAAACTGCCCGGGAGAAAACCCAGTTTTTCTCCTGCCTCAACCGTGGGACGGGTCAAAATGATCCTGACCACCTCTCCTTTTTCAAGACTGGAAACAGCCATGGCCACAGCTAAGTAAGTCTTACCAGTTCCAGCAGGTCCAATAGCGAAGACAACTTCGTTTTTCTTTATAGCCTCCACATAAGCTTTTTGTCCATCAGTTCTGGGTCTTATCTTCTTTCCCCGGGGAGTGGTGAAAATAACCATGGATGAATATTCCTCTAAACCAGAACCCTCTCCTTCTTTTATCTTTTTTAGAGCTAATTTTAAATCATCTATTTCAGGAGTGTAACCCTGGTGTAACTGTTTCAAAAGATCCTGAATTAAACTTCTGGCTTTATCAACCGATTCTTCCTCGCCTCTTATCTTTAAAGAATTGTCTCTTAATATAAACTCTACCCCTAACTCTTTTTCTATCAATCTCAAATTCTCATCTTTTTTCCCAAAAAGAAGAGGAATTTGATTAGAATTGTTCATCCTAATTTTGGTTACTTTCAATTATCTTTTTCTCCTTCTTTTTTGTAAATTTACACATAATTATCTTAAAATCCCTGTCGCTGTCAACCTTTGTTTTCCCTTGATTTCTTTAATTTTTCTTCAATTTTCTTGCGATCTTCACTGGACAAAAGATAATATGTAAAGGGAACAGGGGAGGTAAATTTTTCCTTTACATATTTTCTGGAGTAATTAAGTTCCTTAAGAAAATTTTTGGGAGATACCGGAAGTATGTGTTTATCCAGGACCGTCATTGCCTGAGAGTAGTCAGAAGTAATGACGTAGATCAATTCGTATCTTGATTTGTTTCTGGCAATGAAATTCTCTATAAAAGAATCTGCGGTCTTTCCCTCTCCTGTATATATCACCTTCACCAGAGGGGAAATAGCTTTTTTTTCACTTGTGGGGCGTCTGTAAGCATCAAAAACAACATATCCCTCCACCCCCTTTAGAGAGCAGTAAGTACAAACCATCTCTACCAGTTCACTCTGAGCTCTGGATACACTCTGGGAAAGCAGCAGCTTCAGGGAAGGACTTTGATAGATAACATTGTAGCCATCAACCAGTACTATCTTCATACCTTAACAATAAAAACCCCTCCTCTCTGTTGCCTTACAGGAGGAGGGACAAAAATTTCCCTCCCCTCCCTGCCTTTCCTTGTAGCTTTCGAGGGGAGGTTTTTAGAAAACAGTTTCTTCAGTTTCCTTATCAAATATGTGAGCTAAATCCATTCTCGCTGTAAATTCAACCACATCTCCAGCCTGTAAATTTACATGAGGATCAAGCCTTGCCACCAGCGTATCGTTTTCGTTTCTAACGTGCACCAGTTTCTCAGAACCCAGTGGCTCAACTACCCAGACAGAAGCTTTAAATGTCGTCTCAGGAGCATAATCCTTTTTGGTCATAGTATCAGAGATGTGTTCAGGTCGAAGTCCCAGAATAGCTTCCTTATTAATATACTTCTCCACCAGTTTAGCTTTATCCTTTGGAATTTTCAGATTCATTCCCTTGGTAGTGGCATAGAGATTGCCATCCTTCTTGGTAATGACACAATCTATAAAGTTCATGGCAGGTGAGCCAATGAATCCAGCCACATACTTATTCACAGGATGATCATACACATTTTGAGGAGTATCTACCTGCTGAATGATTCCTTCATTCATAACCACGATCCTGTCACCCATGGTCATAGCTTCCAGCTGGTCGTGTGTTACATAGATGGTTGTAGTTTTAAGCCTTTGATGTAGATCCAGAAGCTCGGCTCTCATTGCTATACGGAGTTTAGCATCCAGGTTGGATAAAGGCTCATCAAAAAGGAATACCTTTGGGTTCCTAACAATAGCTCTTCCCAGAGCAACTCTTTGACGTTGTCCACCAGAAAGTTCCTTGGGCTTTCTGTCCAGAAGCTCTCTGATTCCCAGCATCTCTGCCGTCCGCTTTACAATTCTGTCAATCTCGTCCTTGGGAACCTTTCTGAGTTTGAGTCCAAAAGCCATGTTTCTATAAACATCCATGTGGGGATAGAGCGCGTAATTCTGGAAGACCATAGCGATGTCTCTGTTTTTGGGAGGGACATCATTGACAAGCCTGTCACCTATGTATATCTCACCAGAGGTTACCTCTTCTAATCCAGCGATAGTACGAAGAGTCGTTGTCTTACCACATCCAGAGGGACCTACCAGGATGATGAACTCTCCATCTTTGATATCCAGAGTGAAATTCTTCACCGCAACAACCTTACCAAAAACCTTGGTTACATTCCTCAATCTGACCTCTGCCATTTTTGTTACCTCACCTCCTGATTTTTGACTTTGGGTTATATAAATTATAGCAAATTAAATGTAATTGCAACCTTCTTGATGAGGAGAGGGGCAAGCCTCTCGAGACTGGCTTGCCCCGGTATATGCTTTACTTTTTAGATGGCAATACTAATTTTACCCGTCCAGGTAGTTATAGACTCACTCTCATCCTTCTCGGTTAACGGATTATCTGGTTGACCTCTTTGTTCACTTGCTACCTCAAAGCTCAGGGTGACTGCCTCAGCAAGAGAGTGGGAGTAGACTCCTTTTATCTTGGAGTAATCATGATCACTGGGACCATATCCTGCACCATTCAAATTCTTATCTGAACCAGTGTAACTCAAGGTAAGGCTATCTCCTCCGGGAAGAGTGTATCCAAACTCAAAGTAATACCCGGAACCTGCTTCAAGGTCATCTGCTCCTGGACTCCAGGCACCATATTCGGCAACCAGACTTATAGCATCAAGAGCATACCCGACCTTAAGTCCATAGGATGAACCGTACCAGGTATTTCCCTCATCTCCATCAGAATTAAAGGCCAGATCCAAAGATACTCCTCCCATGGAAGTACTTAATCCACCACCAAAGTTAAAAACAGCATTTTCAGGGTCAGTTGAACTTTGCTGATTGTTCACCACCAGATAAAAAGAGGAACCAAAGGGAACTTCCAGCTTCAAACCAGGAT
>CAYZYX010000030.1:9546-23218 GCA_964482715.1 uncultured Clostridia bacterium | reverse complement strand
TAAGAAAGATAGAGGGTATTTTCTTCCAAGAGACACAACTTGAGGAAAAAGAGAAGAGAGAACAATCAACAGAAGGTGGGTGAAGGTGATTTAAAATACCGTCCAAGAAAGGATTTTAAGAATTGACAAAAAGGGGGAGACAGCTACAATAAAAGGGTAATTAATATAAAGCTCTCTAATTAATCGGAAACCCATAAAGGAGAAAGGGGGAGGAAAATGGGTATTAATGGTAGGCCTATTAAATTTAAAGTGCGTATTATTGTCGAACCTGATGAAGACGAATATCATGCTTATTGTCCTGCTTTAAAGGGATTACATGTCCCGGGCAAGACAGTAGAGGAAGCCTTTGAAAATGCAAAAGAGGCAGTTAAACTTTACCTTGAGTCGCTTATCGAGGATGGAGATCCAATTCCTCTTGGTATAATCGAAGAGGAAAAACCGAGACTATTGCATATCAAAAAGCGCATTAAGCCGCAGTCAAAGGACTTACAAATAGCCCTCCGATGAAATTTTCTTCGCATGTTTGGGATCAGCTTAAGAATAAGACCTGCGATGAATTAATAGCTGCTCTAAAAAAAGATGGATGGGATTTACGTAAGACAAGTGGAGCCAAACAAACATGGAAGGCTCCTGACGGCAGGCGTATTGTGATACACTACCATCCTGGCCGAACCTATGGGCCTAAACTATTAAAGGCGTTGTTGATAGACATAGGATGGACAGAAAACGACCTAAAACGGTTGAAGCTCATCAAATAGGTCTATTCAGTAAATTTCATTAAAAAAGACGAATATATTCGGTAAAAATAGGTTTATTTGGTGTAGTAAAATAGTAGTAAAACGAAGTGAAAAATTGGGAAAAAGAGGGAAAGAAAACTAAAAGGGTAGATAGTGGAAAGGGTGAACCAAAGCATCTTTCAGGGAATTGGAAAGGATTTTGAAGGGCTATCAAAATGGCTTCGATAGAGTCCCCCTCCCGGCATTAATTATAAATTCCTTCTTCCCCTTTTACCAGAAGAAATTTTTCTGGTCAGTCTTGCCTGAATCCTCAAGATTTTTTTGACGAAAGGGTCGCTCTTACACAAGAGAAACCCCTTTCATCCACAAAAGACTACTTTTCCTTGACAAAGAGGCTTGTTTCCTTAGAATTTATAGATATGGCAGGGCAAAGTAGAAAAAGGAGGATTAGATGGTTAAAAAAGTTATAATGCCAAAACTTGGAGAAACCATGGAAGAGGGAGAAATAATAAAGTGGCTAAAGAAAGAGGGAGATAAAGTGGAAGAAGGTGAACCTCTTCTTGAAATAGCCACTGATAAAGCCAATATGGAGGTTGAATCTACAGCTTCAGGTATTTTAAGAAAAATCCTTGCTAAAGAAGGAGAAATCGTGCCTATAACCCAAACCATAGCCTATATCGTTGATTCTATGGAAGAGGAAATACCCGAAGGTGAACCAGAGGAGAGAAAAACAGAAGCTGTGGTTATTCCAGAAAAAGAAGAAATTTCTGAAAAAAGAAGAATCAAAGCTTCTCCTCTGGCTAAAAAGATAGCTAAAGAAAAGGGAATAGATCTTGCCAAAATAAAAGGCACAGGACCCGGTGGGAGAATAGTTAAAGAAGACGTTTTAAGAGCCGCAGAGGAATTGAAGGAGGAAAAGATAAAAGAAATTAGCGTAGAAAAGGAGGTAACACTTACCCGTGTAGAGAAGATAATGGCAGAGAGAATGCAGCTTAGTAAGAGAGAAATCCCGCATTTTTATCTTAGCACCGAGGTTAATTTCTCTGAAGTGGTTAAACTAAGAGGTGACCTCCTCGAGGAAGTTGAAAAAGAAAAAGGAGTACGCCTCTCTTATACTGACTTTTTAATTAAAGCCTGTGCCAGAGCTTTATGTAAGTTTCCTCGCACAAATGCTCACTATAAAGAAGGAAAAATTGTCTGTTTCCCGGAAGTAAACCTTGCTCTCGCAGTGGCCCGGGAACAAGGGCTTGTTGTTCCGGTAATAAAAAATGCACATAAAAAAAGTTTATCTGAAGTAGCTTTAGAGCGTTCCAAATTAGTTGCAAAAGCTACGGAAGACAGGCTCACCCTTGAGGATGTTGAAGGGGGTACTTTTACTCTTTCCAATCTGGGCATGATGGGAATTAAGAACTTTTCTGCTATAATAAATCCTCCTCAGGTATGTCTCCTGGCAGCCGGAGAGATAAGAGAAAAACCGGTTGTTGAACAGGGAAAAATTGTGATTGCCCCCATAATGGAACTTACCCTTTCTTGCGATCACCGAGTGGTAGATGGATATTTAGGCTCTCAATTTCTCCAAGAAATAAAAAAAGCTTTAGAAAAACCCGTACTGCTTCTCCTATAAAATTAAATATAAATAAAATATAAAATGTTCACCGGCATAGTAGAGGAAGTGGGCAAGGTCTGTAGTATTGATTATTCTCCCGTTTTCCAAATCACTGTCCAGTCCAGTAAAGTTTCCGAGACATTAAATGTTTCGGATAGTGTTTGTTTAAATGGGGTTTGCCTAACGGTTACCGAGGTGAGGGAAAAATACTTTACCGTTCAAGTGATGCCTCAGACGTTAAAAAAGACAAATCTAAATAGACTTAAAATCCGGGACCCGGTGAATCTGGAAAGAGCACTGCTACCCACTACCCCTCTTGGTGGACACTTCGTAACCGGCGATATAGATGCAACAGCGGCCCTCGAAAGAGTCGAAGTTAAGACTTCGCAATGGGACTTCATTTTAAAACCACCATCTCATCTTATGAGATATGTAGTAAATCAGGGAAGAGTCGCTTTGGAAGGAGTTAGTTTGACCGTTGCGGAAAGATCGGATGAAACCTTTAGAGTATGTCTTATTCCCTATACTCTGGATCATACAACTCTGAAGTATAAAAAAGAAAAGGATATATTGAACCTGGAAGTGGACATAATAGCAAAATATTTAGACCAGATAATTCAAGATAAAGAAAAGAGAACATTTACTGGTTTTCAATTAGGCAAATTTATAGACTAAAAATTATGAGAAACACAAGTAAAAGTTCTTCAAACGGATTAAGTAACATCGAAGAAGTATTAGAGGATCTTAAAAAAGGGAAAATAGTTATTGTGGTGGATGATAAGGATAGAGAAAATGAGGGAGATTTTGTTGCAATTGCTTCCCTTGTAACACCTGAAACTATAAATTTCATGGCTAAATATGGACGCGGACTCATTTGCGTTGCCATAACTCCCCAGAGAGCTAAAGAGCTAAACCTTTATCCAATGGTTAATGAAAACACGTCACTTAAAGGAACCCCTTTCACCATTTCAGTTGACGCAAAGAAAAATACAACTACCGGAATATCTGCTTATGATCGTGCACAAACTGTCAGAACACTGGTTGATCCAGCCACAAAAAGTGAAGATCTTGCAAGACCTGGACACGTGTTTCCTCTCATCGCCAGAGAAGGTGGTGTTTTAGTTAGGGCTGGTCATACCGAAGCTGCCGTTGATCTTGCCAGACTTGCCGGGTTTTACCCTGCAGGAGTCATATGTGAAATAATGGACGATGACGGCCACATGGCAAGATTGTCAAAACTTCAGGAAATTGCCCGGACTCACAACTTAAAGATATGCACTGTAGCTGATCTTATTAGTTATCGCTGGAGGAAGGAAAAACTGGTAAAAAAAGAGGTGGTAACATCTCTGCCCACTATTTTTGGCGATTTTACTCTTATAGCCTATCGGAGCCTTGTTGAAAATAGAGTACATCTGGCACTGGTTAAAGGTGAGGTCAAAGGAAAAGAAAATGTCATGGTCAGGGTCCATTCTCAGTGCTTGACCGGAGACGTTTTCAGATCTCTCCGCTGTGATTGTGGAGAACAATTAAATACAGCCTTAAAACTCATTTCTAAGCAGGAATATGGCGTACTGCTTTACCTCAACCAGGAGGGAAGAGGGATTGGGCTTTTAAATAAACTCAGAGCCTATCAACTGCAAGATGAGGGAATGGATACGGTAGAAGCAAATGAGAAATTAGGCTTTCCTCCCGATCTAAGAGATTACGGTATAGGCGCTCAGATCCTGGCTGATCTTGGTTTACATAAAATCAGACTTTTAACCAACAATCCCCGAAAAATCGTCGGACTGAAAGGTTACGGATTGGAAGTAGTGGAACGTATTCCTCTGGAAATAAAGCCCAATAAGATTAACAGGTCTTATCTGGAGGCCAAACAGAAAAAATTAGGACATTTGCTCAATTTCACCAATTTTATACCTGACCAAGGAGACGAAAGTGAAAATATATAAAGGGAAAATTAGCGGTGAGGGTCTAAAATTTGGAATAGTAATATCAAGGTATAATGAATTCGTGACTAAAAAATTGCTTGAAGGAGCTCTGGATGCCCTCAAGCGACATGGCACAAAAGAAGAGGATATCGAAGTAGTGTGGGTACCGGGAAGCTATGAAATTCCTGCAGTAGCTGGACGAATGATCAAGAAAAAGAGATTTAACGCTATTATTTGTCTGGGAGTAGTTTTAAGGGGAGCAACCCCTCATTATGAATTAGTCGCCGGGCAGGCAGCAAGAGGGATAGCCAGTTTAGGGATAAAATCTGATATACCGGTAATATTTGGCATAGTTACCGCTGATACCCTGGAGCAAGCGATAGAAAGAGCTGGAACAAAAGCTGGCAACAGAGGATGGGACGCTGCCATCTCTGCTATGGAAATGGCAAATCTCTACTCTGAAATTTAGTGGAGAAAAAGAAGAAAAAAATAAAAGAAATCTTAAACTGGGCAGTTTCTTACTTAAAGGAAAGAGGAGTTGATAGTCCCCGCATAAACGCAGAATTAATTGCTGAAAAAATTATTGGCAGGTCACGTATCTCTCTTTATCTTGAGCCAGATTTTTTAGTTGAAGATGAGGTCTTAGCTAAATTTGAAAAGGAAATAAAAAGAAGAGGAAGAAGAGTCCCGGTAGAGTATATCGTTGGCGAAAAGCATTTTATGGATCTTAAATTGATCGTCTCACCCGGAGTTTACATTCCTCGACCTGAAACTGAAATTCTTGTTGAGGAAGCCCTTAGGATCTTAAAAAAATTAAAGTCTCCTGCTTCCATATTAAGAGTTGTCGATCTCGGTACAGGAACTGGTAACATTGCTATCAGTATAGCAAAAAAGTTTCAAGCAATTAAGATTTACACCATAGATCTGTCTTTTAAAGCAATTAAGGTTGCTAAAATGAACGCACGACTTAATAGAGTGGAGAAAAAAATTGACTTTTTGGTGGGTGATCTGTTTTCCCCGCTTCAGGGAAAAAAATTGGAGGGTAAAATTGACCTTATTGTCTCCAATCCTCCTTATGTGGACAGAAAAAAATTAAAAGAGCTGCCACCTGAAGTAAAAAAAGAACCCGACTTTGCTCTTAATGGAGGTCCCGGAGGACTTTCTTTTTATAAAAGGATAATCCCGGAAAGTTTAATCTGGTTAAAAAATGGTGGTTGGCTGTTATTGGAGATAGGATACGATCAAGATAAAAAAGTTACCCAGCTTTTACAATCTGAGAAGAGACTAAGTTTATGCCGCATTGTTAAAGACTTTAATGGTAATCCCCGGGCCATAATTGTCCAAAAAACTTCATAAGATGTCAATAAATTATCGAATTAATCACCGGGAAGATTTAAATTACCAGCGCCGGATAAAGTTTATTCTGAGTTTACTTTTATGTGCTTTCTTTCTGATTTTAATTCGAGTTGCCTGGCTTCAAATTATTCAGGGAGAAAGATTTCTTCAGCTTTCTCAAAATTCACGTCTGCGTCTTTTACCTCTGCTAAATACGAGGGGAATCATCAGGGACAAAAAGGGAAGAATAATTGCTGATAATAAGGCTTTTTTCTCCTTAGGAGTAATTCCTCAAAATATAACTGATATAGATCAAACTCTAAAAAACTTGAAACAAGTCTTACCTGATCTTGATTTGAATTCTGCTAAAAAAAGAATTTGGAAAGCTGAGAATCCCTTCCGTCCCGTAACTATTTACGAAGAAATAGACCTGCCCAAGATAACCTATATTTTAGAAAGACAACAACAATTTCCCTCTGTGGTGATTCTCACTCACCCCGTAAGAAATTATCCTCCAGCGGAGCTGGTTGGCTGTGTGGTTGGTTACCTGGGAGAAGTTAACAGAAAGGAACTTGGAACTTTATCTATGTTAGGAGTAGAAGCCGGTGATCTGGTTGGGAAAACTGGTATAGAGAAAATGTACAATTCTTACCTTCAAGGTGAGAAAGGTGCAAAGCAGGTAGAAATTGATGCCTATGGGAGAGTTTTAAGAACAATTTTTCAAAAAGAACCCCAACCTGGAGATACGATGTATCTTACTCTTGATCTTGAAATGCAAAAAATAGCATATGAAGAAATGGGCAATAGAAAAGGTGTTGTTATTTTAGCCAATCCAAAAAATGGAGCCATACTATCCATGGTAAGTCTCCCTTCATTTGACCCTAATCTTTTCGTTCGTAAAATTTCCAGCGAGGCATGGATTAAACTTTCAACTCATCCAGGAAATCCTTTAGAGAACAGAGCTATCCGGGGAGAATACCCACCAGCCTCTACTTTTAAAATGGTACTAATAATTGCTGCTCTGGAAGAAAAGATAGTTACACCCAGAACATCCTTTTTATGCTACGGCTCTTACAAAGTTGGCAACAGAATATTTAAATGTTGGAAAGAGGAAGGACACGGAAAATTAGACCTTAAAGAAGCTCTAATTCATTCCTGTGATGTGTATTTTTATCAGTTGGGGCTTAAAATTGGAGTGGAAGAAATCATCCATTATGCTAAATTACTCGGTTTTGGCAGACCGACCGGAATTGATTTACCTTCAGAAAAAAGGGGATTCCTTCCTGATCCAAATTGGAAAAAGAAAACCTATGGTGAGATGTGGTATCCAGGTGATACGGCAAATCTCTCAATTGGTCAAGGCTATATTTTGGTAACTCCTCTTCAAATGTTAAATTTAATAAACGCCGTGGCCAATGGAGGAACATTTGTTAAACCCCACCTCTTAGACAGGATTGTTGATATAAAAGGCAATACGGTATTTCAATTTGTTCCTGAAAAAACAGGTAAAATTCCGGCATCTTCTTCAACACTTAAGTTTCTCCATCAGGCTCTGGCTGGAGTGGTGGAAAGAGGGACAGGATGGCGGGCAAAAAACAATGTGGTCAAAATAGCTGGAAAAACAGGAACAGCAGAACTCGCCGGAGAGCAAAATCCTCACAACTGGTTTGTGGGATATGCACCAGCAGATAACCCTGTTATCTCTATTGTTGTGCTGGTAGAAAACAGGGAAGAGGAAATTTCTATTGCCCCACAGATTGCTGGAAAAATTCTGGTGCGTATCTTCCAATCAAAATTAAAGGACTTGCAGAAGATATAATGCGTTATCAAAGAAAATTAAACTGGTATCTTTTAGGACCAACTCTTATTTTAATGGGTCTGAGCCTTTTTCACCTTTATGCTCTCTCAGGGGATGATTCTCTCAACTATTTTTATCGACAACTTACCTGGATAGCAGCTGGTCTAATTTGCCTTTTTATCATCTATCTTTTACCTACTTTAATCTGGCCAAAACTAACCTATGTTGCCTACGGAATAATAGCTTTATTATTGATGCTTGTTTTGATCAAGGCAGAGCCTACTTACGGGGCCAAAAGATGGCTGGAAATTGGATGGATAAGCTTTCAGCCTTCAGAATTTGCCAAGATTGTTCTTATAGGGACTTTAGCTAAACTAACTTCCACTCACAAAGAGATTAACTGGAAAATTATTTTCCTTTCCCTTCTTATGACTTCCTTTCTGGCTCTTCTTGTTGTTACTCAACCTGATCTTGGAACAGGCCTTATTCTTGTCTCCTTATGGCTTGTAATTATTTTCGTCTCTGGAATATCCCTGAAGAAGTTCCTGGTCATAATAGGAGCTATGATTGCTGTCTTTCCTCTGTCTTATTTTTTCCTTCTCCGACCTTACCAGAAACTCAGGATTTTGACTTTCCTCAATCCTCAAAGAGATCCACTGGGAGCAGGCTGGAGTAGTTTGCAGTCCAAGATTGCTTTAGGTTCAGGCAGGCTTTTTGGTAAAGGAATTGGAGGTGCTGCTCATACCCAGCTTAAATATCTACCCCAACCCTTTACTGACTTCATTTTCTCCAGTGTGGGTGAAGCATGGGGATTTGTTGGAACAAGTATAATAATAATCCTTTACGGGTTAATTACGATCCAGGGCATCAATCTGGCCCTTAAGAAAGGAAAAAGCTTTGGCGGTATTTTTGCTGCAGGCTTTACTGCTCTAATTGGCCTGCAAGGATTCATAAATATGGGTATGGCTTCCGGTATGCTTCCGGTTACAGGTGTTCCTCTTCCATTAATTAGTTATGGAGGAAGTTCTGCTTTGCTCTTTCTATCAGGAATAGGTATCCTTCTTGCTTTTTACCGCGAACTGTAGAAAAACTGTTCTAACTTGGGAACTATCCTGAAGATGGGACTTTTTTAGATAAATAAGACTCTGGATATCCCAAACGCATTATCTATTTGACAGCAAGATAATGCTGAAGTAATATAATTGGTAAAAAATACGCAAAATGCGATTCACCGATTTAATAAATGAAAAAAAGGTAGTTTTTTTTGATGGGGCTATGGGGACTTCTTTGCAAACCTATCTATCATCAGATACTCCACCTGAAAAACTAAATTTAACTTTACCTGACAAGGTAAAACAGGTCCATTACTCATACATCAAAGAAGGAGTGCATGTTATTGAAACCAATACCTTTGGGGCCAATCGAGTTAAGTTAGAAAAGTATAATTTAGGCAGGTTTGTAAAAGATATTAACTATCAGGCAGTAAAATTAGCCAAAGAAATAGCATCACCTTCCTCTGTGTTGGTTGGAGCATCAGTTGGTCCACTTGGGGATTTGATTCAACCCTGGGGTCAAATTACCGCTCATCAGGCATTTGAGGTGTTCAAAGAACAAATAGAAATACTGGTAGAGGCTGGTGTGGATTTAATAGTGATAGAAACTATGATGCACCTCAAAGAAGCAAAAATTGCAGTAATGGCGGCTAAGGAGGTTAGCAATATCCCGGTAGTGTGCCAGTTAACTTTTAATGAAGAAGGAAAAACGCTCACCGGCTCTGACCCTGAAATCATGACAGCTACACTGGAAAAAATGGATGTAGAGGTAGTGGGAGCCAACTGTAGTGTAGGACCTCGAGAGATGTTATCTGTAGCTGAACAAATGAGTCTTCATACTAAAAAATTCCTGATTTTTCAACCCAATGCCGGGAAACCTTATATAAAGGACGGTAAAACAATCTTTCCTGTTAAACCCAAGGAATTCTCAGAATGGATGATAAAATTCATAGAGAAAGGCGCAAAAATTGTGGGAGGGTGTTGTGGAACCACTCCCCTGCATATAAGAGCCATGATTGCAAAAGTAAAAGATATTCCTTCTCCTGCAGATAGAAAGGTTCATATACTTAAAGGTTTATCCTCCAGGACAAAATTCTTGCATCTGGGAGAAAAGGAATCTTTTAAGGTTGGAGCTAACCTCATGATCTCCCCGGGGTTAAATGAAGAAAAATTGAGAGAAAGGTTAATTGAGATCAAAGAAAAGGCATTCTCTTTTATAAATGTGAGCTGGCAAAACAGAAAAGAAGGTGAAATTTCAATCGGTCATTTTATAAATCTCATCCAGGAAACAGTTGATCTGCCTGTTACTTTAGAGGTTGCTACCCATTTACTGGAAAAAAGTCTTGAAGAAATAGAGGGAAAGCCTGCTGTTCTGTCAAACGAGCATGACGAAAAATCCATAGAAATAGCCAGAAAATGGGGAGCAATGGTGGGGATAAAGATTCCCATAGAAGAAGATAAAACTGATCTAAAGGAAAAAGTAAATCTCCTTGAAGAAAAGTTTTTCAAGAATAAAGACCATGATTTGCTGGTGCTTACTTTTCCTTTAAACCATTCGTTAAAAAAGCGTTATTTTCCCCTGAAAAAAATATTTGATCAAATTACAAACATAAAATCTACCAGGTTTAAAGTTCCGGTTTTTATTAAATTAAATATGTTCCACGCGTCTGAATCATTCAACAAATTTTTAACAGGCTTTTTTATGGGAATGGCAAACTGGTACGGATTAGACGGAGCTATAATAGATTCTTCGTTTGATAATACCGTTTTTTCCATTCTTAAAGCGTCTGAAATTTTTTTGGGATAAACAAAATAAAAGGAGGACTTTCTAAAAAATGTGTGGCGGCATAAATAAAATGCACGTTTCCAGGAGGGTGTCAAGTATTAGGCCTTCTCTTACGTTAAGTATAAACGCAAAAGCCCGGAGGATGATTCAAGAAGGAAGAAAGGTTATAAATCTCTCAGCTGGAGAACCAGACTTTAATACTCCTGAGCCAATCGGCAGGGCAGGAATAAAAGCAATACAGGAAAACTTTACCCGTTATACTCCGGTAAAGGGAAGCGAAGATTTAATCCAGAGCATTGTGGAAAAATTCAAGCAAAAAAACAAATTAAACTATTCACCTTCTCAAATAATAGTTGCTAATGGTGCCAAACAAATTATCTACAATGCTATACAGGCGGTTTGTAATCCTGGGGATGAAGTAATTATACCTACACCTTACTGGGTATCATATCCAGAGCAGGTAAGATTAGCCCAGGCTGTGCCCGTATATGTTTCTCTTGAATTTGAAAAGGAATTAAAAATAGACATCGAAGAATTAAAAAGGGCTATCCATCCAGAGAAAACAAAGGTGATTATTTTAAACAGTCCTCATAACCCTACTGGTGGAGTTTTTACGGAAGAAGAACTAAGGAAGATAGCAGAGGTTCTTGAGTCTTACCCTATTTTGATAATTTCAGACGAGATTTACGAAGACTTTGTTTACGAGATGCCTCATGTGAGTATCGCTTCTCTGGGAGAGAGTATTGCCCGGAAAACCCTGACTGTCAACGGTGTTTCTAAAACCTGTAGTATGACCGGCTGGAGGATAGGTTACGCTGGGGGTCCAGAGGAAATCATCCAGGCTATGACTAAAATTCAAAGTCATTCCACTTCTTGTGCCTGTTCCATATCTCAAAAAGCAGCTGTTGCTGCTTTAAATCAGCCAGAAGAAGAAATTAAAAAACGCACGAAGGAATTTGATAAGCGGAGAAAATTGATCAAAGAAGCCTTAAAAAAGATAAAACACGTCAAAATTAACAAACCCCTTGGTGCTTTCTATATCTTTCCAGATTTCAGCTACTTTCTGGGAAGAGAATATAGTAATGGAGTCATAAAAAATTCTCTTGATCTTGCCAATTATATTCTTGAAAAAGCTGAAGTGGCAGTAGTTCCTGGTTCTGCCTTTGGGGCAGAAGGACACCTTAGAATATCTTACGCAGCTTCCTCAGAGGAAATTAAGGAGGGAATGAAAAGAATAAGGTGGGCTCTTAGTGAATTGTAAAAAAGACGACTTGCGAGGAAAAAAATGTCTATGACCATATCGGAAAAAATTCTTGCTGCTCATTGTGGGAGAAAAAAGGTTAGACCAGGTGAATATATCCTGGCTAAGGTGGATCTGGCTTTTGCTAATGATGTAACTGCACCTTTATCTATTAAAAAACTTCACCAGTGGGGAATAAAAAAAGTATTTGATTCAGAAAAAATTGTCCTCATCCCTGATCATTTTACCCCTAACAAGGATATACAAGCAGCAAAGCAGTGTGCAATGGTAAGAGAGTTTGCCCGTAGTCAAGGAATTAAAAACTATTTTGAAGTGGGACGCGCTGGCATAGAGCATGTATTTTTACCAGAACAAGGTTTTGTCCTTCCAGGAGATCTTATCGTTGGAGCTGATTCTCATTCCTGCACAGCTGGTGCTTTGGGAGCTTTTGCTTGCGGAGTGGGAAGCACAGACCTTGCAGCAGTGATGGTAACTGGTGAAATCTGGCTAAAAGTTCCCCCGAGTATCAAGCTCATCTATCAGGGAGAACTCCCTCACTGGACAATGGCGAAAGACTTGATTCTTTATACCATAGGTGATCTTGGAACTGATGGTGCTACTTATATGTCAATGGAATTCAGTGGACCGGTTGTCTCCAGCCTTTCTATCTCGGGGAGACTCACCATGTGCAACATGGCAGTTGAAGCTGGAGCAAAAAATGGCATAATAGCCCCTGACGAAACAACCCTGAAGTACGTACAAAAAAAAGCTAAAAGGCCTTACAGGGTTTATCACAGTGATCCAGACGCTGAATATGTTGAAATAAAAATTTACCAGGTAGAGAAAATTGAACCACAGGTTGCCTTACCTCCTTTACCTTCAAAAACTGTCCCTGTCTCTCAGGTAAATTCTATAACAATAGATCAAGTAGTAATTGGTTCCTGCACCAATGGTCATCTGGAGGATTTAGAACTTGCTGCCAGTATTCTAAGAGGAAAAAAAATTCATCCCGAAGTAAGAGTTGTCGTTATTCCAGCCACTCCCTGGATTTACCTTGAAGCTTTAAAAAAAGGAATTATTGAGACATTCGTAAAGGCAGGAGCTGTTGTGGGACCTCCTACTTGTGGACCTTGTCTGGGAGGACACATGGGGGTAATCAGTAAAGGGGAGAGAGCATTGGCGACAACAAATCGAAATTTTGTTGGTAGGATGGGCCATCCTGAAAGTGAAGTCTTCCTTGCAAGTCCTGCTGTGGCTGCAGCTTCAGCTATCAAGGGGAGAATTGCTCATCCCCGAGAAGTTCTTTAATTTATTAAGTAAAATTCCCAAGCTAATCGGGCTTGACATGGAAAGAGAGTAATGTTAAAATGGTTGCGGATAATGATTCATCTGAGCCTGGATGAAAGGAGGTGAAAGGGGTAGTCTTTGAAATAAAAAATAAAGGAGGGATCAGAAAATGTTTGGCAAGAAAACAGAAGTGTGGAGGTTATCATTTAAAATTATAATTCCGTGTATAATATTAGGTCTGATTGGATCAGTAACTTTACCAGCTCTCGCTGAAGAAAAACCTCTTGAAAAACAACTGGAAGAAGCGAAAGCAACTATTGCTGATCAAAACTGGGTAATCCAAAGACTAAAAGATAATTTCTTTAAGACCGTTGGTGAACTGTGGGAAGAGATAGAAAGATTAAAAACTATAAATGAGGAGCAAAAAACAACTATTGAGAGATTAAGACAGGAGTATTCGAAAAAAATTAAAAAGCTTACTCGAGAGATTGAGCTTCTCAGGCCACTGACAAAAGAGAGAGTCCCTGAGCTCAAGAAGAGGTTAAAATTAGCAGAAAAGAGAATTTCGGAAATAGAAGCAAAGAATTCTGAATTGCAAATCACTATTGCAGAACAACAAGACTCAATTAAAGCCCTAACCGAGAAGTACCTCAAGGAAACCTGGGAGCTTAGTAATGAGGTTGAATCTCTCAAGGCTTCCCTGGGAGAGAAAGAAAAGACTGTAAAACTTATTACTGACAACTACTTTAAGGTTACAGGAAAACTTAATTCAGAGCTTTCTGCGCTTAAGAAGAAAAACGCTGAACTTGAAGCTGAGAATGCCAGATTGAATCAGGATATCTCAGCTTTAACCGAGAAGTACCTCAAGGAAACCTGGGAGCTTAGTAATGAGGTTGAATCTCT
>CAYZYX010000030.1:0-9446 GCA_964482715.1 uncultured Clostridia bacterium | reverse complement strand
GGAGAGAAAGAAAAGACTGTAAAACTTATTACTGACAACTACTTTAAGGTTACAGAGAAATTAAACGCCAGGATAAGCTCTTTAACTGAAGAAAACGAGAGACTGCAAGCCTTGGACAAGGAAAAAACCGAGACCATAGATAAACTAACCGACAAATATTTCCAGACCGTATCAGAGCTGAAAAAGAAGGTAAAACACTTAGAGGGAGAAAATACCAAACAACGAGAAACCATCGATCGTATCACCGAGAATTTCTTTAAAACAACCGGTAAGTTGAACTCCAAGATAGCTTCACTCAGTGAGGAAAAAACTCAACTTCAGGCGGAAAATGAGAAATTGAAAAAACTCACAGCTGAACAAAGAGACAAACTTATTGAGCTGGCTCGAAGAACCGAAAATGAAAAACGTGCTTTAAGATTGCAGGTAAAGCGTCTTGAAGCAGCCAATCAAAAAATAGCCAGAGAGAAGGAAGCTCTTGAGGGTCAGGTAACCAGGGTTTCTACCACCAACACTGCGTTAAAATGGACAATTGGATTGTTGGTCGTTGCTGGTTTCTTCTTTGCTGGAGGAATGTAAGGATAGGGAATAAAAAGTTTTCAAGGAGATAGTGAGTCGAGGGGGTGAAAAATATGTGTAATAAAATATTGAGAATTTTTCTAATCTGTACGTTGGTCTTCACAGTAAATACAGGTGTTTTATGGGCTAATAAATCTTCTCCCCCAACTGTGGAACAGCTCATGCAGCAACTGGAAACTCTGCGTGCTGAAGTGATTCAAATTAAAAAAACTGCCGATGAAGCCAGAGAAATTGCTGTTGCCTCCAGGTTAGAAAGTGCCAAATTTAAAGAAGATGTTTTATATAGATTGGGACTCTGGAGAGGTAAATTAGGAGAAGGGCTTCTGATGAGTATAGCGGCAAAAGGTTCAGCTGAACAAGCAGAGCAGGTTGCCAGGAAAGCGAACCAGCGGGTGGATGTAATCTGGGGTAAGGTGGCAGATGCAGAGAAAAGACTCGGTCTTATGTCCAGTCGCTTAAAAGAGGTAGCCCAGATAAATCAGGAAGTCCAAAAAAGAGTGGACGTGATGGAACAGAGAGTGGATAGTTTTGCTCAGGAGATGAGTGCATTTAAAAGAGACCTCGATAATTTGGCAACCGATGTTTCTCTGGCTAAAGAAATGGCTGCTACTGCCAAGATAGAGGCTACCCAGGCAAGAAAAGAGACACGAGCATTAGCTGAAGAATGCAGGAGAACAAAGGAGCTTTTATTAAAAAAAGTGGAGGAAATTTTACAAAAGGCGGGTAAGTGGGAGAAAGAGGTAAAACCGAAATTGACAACCATAAAACCACCTCGAAAGGTTACTTATTATCAGGTCAAAAAAGGCGAGAGCCTGTGGTTAATTGCTAAAAAGGTTTACAATGATCCCTCTGCCTGGAAAAAGATATTTGAGGCTAATAAAGATAAGCTAACCAGCCCCGACCTCCTTTATCCGGGTCTCAGATTAATTATTCCCCAAGAATAAGAAAAGGGGGCCTGAGGTCCCCTTTTCTTATTCTTTTCAGAAGAAAAATTTACTTCTGTCCATATTTCTTTCGGAATCTCTCTATCCGCCCTCCAGTGTCTATCAGTTTTTGTTGATCAACTCCAAGGAAAAAAGGATGACAGCGAGAACATATTTCTACGTGGATATTTTGTTTAGTGGATCTTGTTTTGAACTCTGCTCCGCAAACACATTTTACAATTGTCTCCTTGTATTCCGGATGAATTCCTTTTTTCATATTTTTTACCCCCTTTTTATTTCTATACCAATAATATTTTACCCACTTGTAAGATCTTTTTCAATATGAGAGATAATCTCAAGAAACTGCTGGTTATTTTCTGTCTTTTTCATAACTTCAATTATTGCCTCAATAGGTTCCTTTACATTTTGACGATTAAGGTAATCTCTCAAAGCCCAAATTGCCTTTAATTCCTTTTCACTTAGAAGCAGTTCTTCTCTCCTTGTTCCTGACCGATTTATATCAATAGCGGGGAAAATTCGTCGCTCAGCCAGTTCTCTGGACAGTCTGAGTTCCATATTTCCTGTTCCCTTGAATTCTTCAAAAATAACTTCATCCATTTTACTTCCGGTTTCTACCAGTGCAGTTGCCAGAATGGTTAAACTTCCCCCTTCTTCAACCTTTCTTGCCGCACCAAAAAATCTCTTCGGGTGATGTAAAGTATTTGCGTCAATCCCTCCTGATAAGACTTTACCGCTTGTAGGCATTAACAAATTGTAAGCACGGGCTAACCTTGTAATGCTATCCAATAAAATAACCACATCTTTTCCCTGCTCTACTAACCTTTTTGCTTTTTCAATAACAAGTTCAGCTACTTTAATCTGATTTTTGGCTGGCTCATCGAAAGTTGAATAAACTACTTCCCCTTTTACTGAACGTTGCATATCGGTAACCTCTTCTGGGCGTTCATCTATTAAAAGCACGACCAGCTCAATTTCAGGATGATTTTTGGTTATAGAGTTAGCAATTTTTTGAAGCAGAATAGTTTTCCCTGTTTTGGGAGGAGCAACAATTAAGCCTCTTTGACCCTTACCAATGGGAGCGATAAGGTCAATGAGTCTCGTAGAAATATCACCGTTGACAGTTTCAAGTTTTATTCTTTCGTAAGGATAAAGAGGGGTAAGATTTTCAAAAACTGTCCTGTTCCTCGCTTTTTCAGGGTCATCACCATTAACTTTTTCCACTTTCAGGAGTGCAAAGTAATTTTCATTTTCTTTGGGTGGCCTTATCTGACCACTTACAAAATCGCCTTCTCTAAGACCGAACTTTTTAATCTGGGATGGTGAAACATAAATGTCATCAGGGCCAGACAGATAGTTACTCCGTAAGAATCCATATCCTTCCGGAAGTATATCTAAAACACCCGAACCGTAAACAACCTTTTGTTGATCGATCTCATTTTGAATAATTTTGAAAATCAGGTCCTGTTTTTTAAGATGTTTGTAGTCGTTTATATTTCTCTTGGCCGCTTCTTGGTGTAGCTCCACAATACTTTTTCTTTGAAGTTCAGCAATATCCATTTTTTAAACTCCTTATAGCAAAGGGTAAATTTTCTATTATATCAGTAGCGAGAAGGCAACTTTGTCCTTTTGTCTTCATTGCCAAATCTCCTGCTAAGCCGTGAAGGTAAACTCCAAGTTTGGCTGCCATAAGAACATCCATTCTTTGAGCTAAAAACCCTCCTATTGTTCCTGTCAGGACATCTCCTGCTCCTCCACTTGCCATTCCAGGGTTACCGGTAGTATTTACCCAGCATTTACCCTCAGGTTCAGCAATCACAGTTCCTGCTCCTTTCAACACAACTACTTTTCCTGTATTTTTAGAAAGATTTAAGGCTGCTTTTATTCGATCTCTTTGAACTTCAGCTACAGAAATGCCCACAAGGCGAGCCATCTCACCCGGGTGAGGTGTAATTACCAGTGGACCCTGGTAAGAGGCTATAATCTCTGTCTTTCCTTGAATTGCGTTTATTCCATCTGCATCCAAAACAAGAGGAATCTCAAACCTTCGTAATATCTCCCGGACCAGTTCCTGGGACTCGGAGTTGCGAGAAAGACCGGGGCCAACTACAAGAGCTTGACATCTCTTCTGGAAGCTTTCAATTTGCTCCATAGCTTTCAGGGAGAAGGTTTTTTCTTTCGTCTCGGGTAGAGGTAAAGTCATAGCTTCGGTTAGTTTAATCTCCATAACGGGATTGAGACTCTCTGGAATTCCCAGTGTAACTAATCCCGTCCCAATTCGAAGTGCTGCCATGCAAGCTAATGCAGCTGCTCCAGTCATTCCAGCGGATCCAGCAAGAACAAGAAGATGTCCAAATTCACCCTTATGAGAGGAAGGTCTGCGGTAGAAGATTTCAGGAGAAAAATTCTCAGAAGAAAGAAGTTCTACTCGTATGTCAATTTTTTCCTTTTCTATAATGTCTTTTGGGATACCAATATCTACAACTTTGACTTCTCCAGAAAAGTCTATACCAGGATAAAGATAAACCCCTCTCTTAGGATAAGCAAAGGTAATAGTGTAGTTAACTTTAACAGCCTCGCCTGCTACTTCTCCCGTATCAGCATCTACTCCTGTTGGAATATCTACTGCAATTTTGATTGCCCGGCATCTGTTAATAACATTAACCATTTCTTTTATTATACCGCGAGGAGACCCTTTGGCGCCTGTGCCTAGAAGAGCATCAACTATAATTGGCTTTCTCTCCCCCGTTGACTCTTGAGGAAAGGGCAATTCAGAAAGAGAGGATACATGCTTTATATTAACACCCATATTGCAAGCAATCTGGTAATTTGTAGCAGCATCACCTTTTATTTTTTCTTTGTCCACTCCCATAAAAACTTTTACCTGGTATCTTCTGTTAAAAAGGTGTCTTGCCACTACCAATCCATCCCCGCCGTTATTGCCGGGACCACAGAATATGTAAACTTTAGCAGAAGGTGGCCACCTTTCGGTAATGAAATCGGCTACCGCTTTTCCGGCATTTTCCATCAAAACAATTCCAGATATTCCCACCTTCTCAATGGTTATTCTGTCTAAAAACTGCATCTCTTTTGAGGTAAGTAACTTCATGGATTTATCTTTATCTATTTTTGTGTGCTCTTCGTTGAAGAATGACCGGAATGCTTTACTGGGAATGACTATTTCAAAGCCAATGCTTGAGCTATGGCAAAGCTCTTAGAGTGAGAAATGCTCACCACCACTTTATTTACCCCTTTACTTTGAAGCTCTCTATAAAACTTTGAGGAGAAAGTCACTAAAGGTACACCATCTTCATCTGGTAAAATTTGAACTTCCTGCCAGCGGGGACTAACCCCCAGAGACTTAAAGATAGCTTCTTTGGCGGCAATCCTTCCCGCCAGGAAAATCGCCTTCTCTTGTCTTTTCTCCCCCACTTTTATTTCTTCCTGGGTCAAGATATGCTTTTCTAAAGCCTTACCCCATTTGTGAAGCATTTTTTTTATTCTCTCTATCTCAACGATATCTATTCCCACTCCCCTTATCATCTTCCTATGAGCTTAAGCATATCTCTTACAGCCTGCTGTATCCCCACCAGGCAGGCTCTGGCCACAATAGCGTGACCAATACTCAGCTCATCTATTTCTTTAATTGCTGCAACTTCACGTACATTTTGATAATTTAATCCATGGCCGGCATTAACTCCCAGTTCTAATTTTTTGGCTAACATAGCTGCACCAGCAATTTTCTCCAGTTCGGTAGCAGCTTCTGCTGGAGTTTTTGCTTCAGCATACAGCCCTGTATGAAGTTCAATAAAATCCGCTTTTAATTTATGGGCTTTTCTAACACTGTTAGGAGTAGGATTTATGAACAGAGAAACCACTATACCCGCCTCATGTAAAAGAGAAATTACTTCAGAAAGTCGATCTGTAGATCTGGAAAGATCTAAACCTCCTTCAGTCGTAACCTCTTCTTTTTTTTCCGGAACTAAAGTAGCTAAATCGGGACGAACTTTGAGGGCAAATTTAACAACAAAGTCAGATAGCCCCATCTCCAGATTTAACTTTGTCTTAATGACTTGTCTTAAGATTTCAACATCTCTTTCCTGGATATGTCGACGATCCTCTCTCAGGTGAACTGTAATACCATCTGCCCCGGCAAGCTCTACCAGACAAGCTGCGGCCACGGGATCTGGAACGTCAGCCCGTCTTGCCTGTCGCAGTGTAGCTACATGGTCTATATTTACTGACAATCTTGGCATTTCTATCCCTCGATTTAAATTTTTTCTAAGCGATTCAAAGCCTCTTTTAAACTTTCTTCATCTACAGTAAGAGCCATTCTTATATAACCCTCGCCTGATGGTCCAAATCCAACACCAGGAGTTACAACTACACCGCTTTCATTTAAGAGTAAATTTGCAAAATCAATGGAAGAGAACTTATTCTGGGGAATTTTTATCCATAGATAAAAGGTGGCCTTGGGCGGGAGAACCTTCCAGCCAAGTTTTTTCAAACCTTCCACCATAACGTTTCTGCGGCGACAGTATATTTTCCGAATATCGGAAATCAAACTATCCCCCAGTTTCAAGGCTTCAATCCCGGCCTCCTGCACAGCTTGAAAAACCCCGGAATCTACGTTAGTTTTTACCTCTCTCAGAGTTTTGATGATTTTTTCATTTCCTACTGCAAAACCAATCCTCCATCCTGTCATGTTAAAACTTTTAGACAGAGAATGAAACTCTATGGCTATTTCCTTGGCACCTTCTATCTGTAATAAACTGGGAGCACGGTAATCATCAAAAGAAAGCTCAGAATAAGCAAGATCGTGACAGATAATAATATTAAATTTTTGGGCAAATTCAACTATTTGTTTAAAAAAATTCAAATCAGCTGTTGCTGCTGTTGGATTGTTGGGATAATTAATCCACATCAGTTTTGCCCGAGAAGCAATTTCGGGGTCAATATCTGCCAGCAATGGTAAAAAAAAATTTTCCTCAGTAAGGGATAAATAATGAAGCTTTGCACCGGCAAAAATTGCCCCAGCCTGATAAACAGGATATGCTGGCTCAGGCACCAATGCCAAGTCGCCTTCATCCAGTAAGCCCAGACTAAGATGAAATATGCCTTCCTTAGAACCAATTAAGGTCAAAACTTCTCTCTCAGGATCCAGTTGCACCCCAAATCGGTCTAAATACCATCGGCTCACTTCCTGTCGAAAGGCAAAAAGTCCTTCGTATGACGGATAACGATGATTACAAGGATTTTTAGCAGCTTCAACCAATTTTTCAATGATAGGAGGAGGAGTAGGAATATCTGGATCTCCCACACCGAGGTCTATAAGATCTTTCCCTTCTTTCATTAACCTTTTCTTCGCCTCATCCAATTGGGCAAAAAGATAAGGGGGGAGTAAACTCAAGCGCCTGGCTTTAACACAATGTTGGGAGTTCATCTTTTAATCCCCAAAACATCCTGTAAATCGTATAAACCTTTATTTTTTTGGGCAATGAATTTTGCACCAGCAAGAGCACCCCGAGCAAAAATTCTTCTTGATTCGGCTATGTGAGTAATTTGGAGTCTTTCATTTTCTCCCGCAAATATAACTGTATGTTCACCTACCACTGTCCCCCCTCTTAGCGAATGAATTCCTATCTCTTCTTGCTTTCGCTTTCCAGTTAAGCCTTTCCTTCCGTAAACAGCAATTTGGGAAAGCTCTTTACTTTCCACTTCGGCTAAGATTTCAGCAATTTTGAGAGCCGTCCCACTTGGTGCATCTTGTTTTAGTCGATGGTGCATTTCTATCACTTCCTTATCAAAATCTTTAAGAATCCGTGCTATTTCTTTAACCAGTGCAAAAAAAAGATTTATCCCCAGGCTCATATTAGGAGAAAGCAGAATGGGGATACTCTGTGCAGCCTCTTCTATTTCTTTCAGCTGAAAATCTTTAAATCCTGTAGTTCCGATAACCATACCTGATTTGTTTTGTTTTGCTATTTTCAGGTGTTCTATGGTCGCCTCTGGTGTTGTAAATTCTATTACAATGCGATCTTTATCAATGACTTCTTCAAGACTGGGGGTAATCTTCAAACCACTTCTGATCTCCTTCCCTATTTCAGGATGATCAGGAGATTCGATAGCACCTACTAATTCCCAATCCTCTTCTGCTTGAATAAGAGAAATAACTTCCCTTCCCATTCTCCCTCGAGCACCACAAACAATTATTTTTACCTTCATTACTTATACCACTTTTAGGGAAGGAACTCTTTTTTCGGAAGGAAATGGTGGAGGTGGAGGGAATCGAACCCTCGTCCAGAAATGAGAAAATCAGAACTTCTACACACTTAGCCTGTCTTCTGTTTTATCACCCATCATCTCTCCGACAGGCAGGATAGAAGATGGGTTAGCAGAGTTATTTTTCTCCTTGCTTCACTCTGCAAAAAGCAAGGAAAAGTCCTGCTTTCTGACACCTGGGCTACTTCGCAGGACGAAAGTAGCTGGCGTTAGCTGCTTCTTATGCAGCTAAAGCTAAGCTTTCGTTGGCGCTTAGTTTTTTCCGGATAGTTTTACAAGGAATCCGGACCTTGGTGTGCAATTCTGATTTTCTCTATCCCTGTCGAAACCTTATCACCCCCACAAAGATCAAATATTAAACTTCTCCCTTCCTTTTAAAACTCTCCTTACCTCTTTGTCCACGTATTCCCGTTTGAGTTTCTCTCTTTTATCGTATTTCTTCCTTCCTTTAGCCAGTCCAACTTCAACTTTGGCAAGACTTTTTCTAAAGTATATACGTAATGGTATTAATGTCAAGCCCTTTTGGGATAACATCCCGGTTAATCTCTTGATTTCCTTTTTGTGAAGGAGAAGTTTCCTTTCTCTCTTGGGATCATAACTTTCATGTGTGGAAGAATAGGGAGCTATATGCAAGTTACAAAGCCACATTTCTCCATCTTTTATTCGGACAAAACTGTCGGTAAAACTTACCCTTCCTTCACGTATTGATTTTACTTCACTTCCCTTTAAAACAATACCAGCCTCGTAAGTCTCTAAAATTTGATATTCGTGTCTTGCCCTTTTGTTAACTAGCATTGCCCTAACTTCTCACAGGAGAGAATTTATTAATAGTGCCAATAAGAACCCCGAGAGTCAAAAAAGCACCAGGAGGAAGGATCATAATTACCCAGGGTCGGAAATAATTTCCCAGGATTTGATAGCCAAAGATCGATCCGGAACCGAAAAGCTCTCTTATGCTCCCCAAAATAACCAGGGCTAAAGTGAAACCTATTCCCATTCCCAGAGTATCGGCAATTGAGGGTAATAAGGGATTCTTTGAAGTGAAAGCCTCTTGTCTTCCCAGAATTATACAGTTAACCACAATCAAAGGAACATAAGGACCAAGTGCCTTACTTATCTCGGGAAGTTGGGCTTTAAAAACAAAATCAATTACAGTTACAAAACTGGCAATAATTATAGTAAAAGTTGCAATCCTGACCTCAGAAGGAATAAAATTTCTAAATATAGAAATAACAATTCCTGAACACACCAGAACAAAAATCACGGCAAGACCCATAGAAAGACCATTTATAGCTGAATTAGTCACTGCCAGAGTAGGGCACATCCCCAGAAGCTGAAAAAAAACCGGATTTTGGCGCCATAAACCCTTCACAAATTCAGCATAAAGGCGATATGATTTCATCTTTCCATATCTCCCTCTTAAAATTTTCTCCTTGCTTTTAGAATAAGCTTATCATTGTTCTTAATTTACAAAAACTATCCGGAAAGTCAACTTGCTTTTTCCTGAAATTGGGACACTTTTTTCATGAAGATAAAGGCTCCCGGGTATCTCAAAGGAAGCCTCTTTTTGGCGAGCAGAAAGCTTCGCCATAGTAGAAACTTTTGCACCCACAAAAAGCGGAGGCCGAGCTGCACTAAAATAATAGG